>JBQGED010000182.1:0-14725 GCA_052039425.1 Sphingobacterium griseoflavum
AGAGTCAGGAGACAACGTACAGGAGATATACGACATTGATTTTACTGGAAGGTGTGTGACGCACCGAGGCAGATCATACAAAATCGAAAAATCCATCTTTGAGATATTGAATACTCTTCCAGTTTCCGCATGGGGGGCAACGCCCTGGCCGCCTTCACAATAATTGCAACGACCAGGGTCACGTCTGAACCGCACTTCCTTAGGCAGAAGCCTCTCAATATGGTCGTTGGGTCAGCTATTGGGTGACGATCGATTTGCGCAGTTCATTTGTGAGCGTTACGGAGTTGAGCTCGGCAGATGGGCGGAGGAAGACCAAAGTTACGGAGTATCGATTAAAAATTAATCCCTCCGTCCCCTATAATCCCAAATAACACCTAGAAAGCCGTTTAACCAGTTATTGAGGTTGGAGGACAACGGCTTCAATACACCGCATTTAAACTTGAAGATGGGAGAATTCATGGCGCTCCGTAAACCTACATCCGAAGAGTTAAGGCTTTTGCACTTTTTGATCCGCAAAGTGGAGGGCTGTGAAGTCGCCGAAAACTGGCCATCAACATTGACGGTCGCGGATATGAACGATGAAGGAATGGGTAGTCTTCAGCTGTATCCAGACGGGCTTGTGGTTGGGAGTCGAACCGTTGGTAGACGGGCGAGTGAATGTCAATTCTCCGATGATGATGGGATAGAAGTTATCGCCAGCTTAAATATTGACAACGCAGGCAGGCCGTATGAGCTTGACATTTGGAAGACGAACTTCGAAAAATTAAAGCGCATTCCTCCTTGTAATGAACGAAGAGGTGACAAGATTTATTTAAATAATACGTTCGCCAAAAAAAATATGCCCCACTTTTTCCCCAAAAAAGGATAAGCCCGACGAAATTACCTCGCCGGGCGTTTTTATCATCGCGCGCAGAGATCCCCCTGCAACTGCGGCAATTCCGCACTGTCGCTGCCTTTATTGCCCTGCATACCAAAGCTGACAGTCTGTCCCGGCAAAATATTGCCATTCCAACTGACATTGCTCGCGGTGTACGGATTAGAGCCTGCAAGGGTGGCATTCCAGCTGCTGGTAATGGCGGTGCCATCGCTATAGGTCCAATTTACGCTCCAGCCATTAATCAGTGTGTCACCAATATTGGTTAGGCGTACTTCCGCAGTAAAACCCGTGTTCCATTCGTTCGAGATCACATAATCGCAAGCGAGGCTACCAAGACCGTTGCCACCCGAGCTTGATGATGTGCTTGAGCTTGAAGAAGAGCTCGAGCTGGATGACGTACTTGATGAAGAGCTTGACGAAGACGAACTCGATGAGGAACTGGAACTGCTTGCCACTACGCCAGACGATGACGAACTACTCGATGACGAACTGCTGCTATTGGAAGATGAACTGCTTGAACTAGAGGAGGAGCTGCTGGATGACGAGCCATTATTGCCACCGCCATTAACCACCACGTCCATACAGCCGTGGAAACGTTCGTAAGTGAAATGGTTGCGACCCCATTCGCCATAAATGATATGGCGCCCGGAACGCTCCGGTACATTACAGGTGGTATGAAATAAACTTTTCGCTTTATCGGCGACCACTGCCGGGTTAGCGCCTGGGTTTGTATCGCTGTAGTTGAGTACGCAGAAAGGCGCACTTTCAAAATCGTCCCACGTTAAATTACCGCCCACTTCATAATTAAAATCGGGTTTGGTAATCCAGTAGCGAAACTCTTCAGTGTCGTCGTAATGCGGGCCCCAGGAAATATCCCAGGTAATGGTCAGTGGGCCGCTGCCAATGGCCGTGGTCGGCCAATCGAATTGATGATCCCAGGGCGTTGCGCCGCCGCTCCAGGTTTCGCTGTCGAAGCCGCACACGTTCTTTGACGGTCCTCCCATGCGGCCTATGTCGTGTGTTAAGACACTCATAAATTGGTACATGCCGTTGGCATCGGCTTGCGCCGCCGCCACGCAAGCGGGCGTTACCGCTTGGTCTGCTTTTTCCAGATAACCGCAAAATGCATTGCGCGCAGGTGGGTCCACCATTAATCCGTGGCCGAAGGCCGTTGTTGAAATCGCGCATAGCGCAGCGGCACTTGCAGCCGCACTTAACGTATTCTTTAACGATAATCGAGCCATAATAACCTCTAGCTTTTTAGTAACTGGTGCTGGATGCAGTTTTGCGTCGAAGCAGAATCTGCTTATTTGCCCAGAACTTAGAAACCGCTCGACGCAGTGCCCAACGGAGTTGGAAACCTCATTTCGGCATTAGTTTCTTTTACGGATGTGATTTAGCTAACAGATTATGGGAAGCGGTTTTCATTTTGAGAGCAATAAAAAACCCGAGCGGCGGGTAAAAACGCTCGGGTTTTGATGAGTCACTTATTTTATTTTTCCTTTAATTCAACACGCCTCTAAATCCTAAAATCACCGTGTACCCCGGATCGTAGTAACGATACGCAGCGTTGTCGGAAATAAAGGTTTCGCGCTGCGGATCGCTGCCGAAGTTGATGACGTTGAGGGTAATTTTCGGCGAGGTTGGCAGGCGGCCGAGGTTGTAGCTGGCGGAAAAATCCCATTGGCCGCGGGCGTCGATAAAACGCTGGGCACTGCGGATATCATCCTGGTTCAGATCCGACCCTATTTGTTCGTCGTACCAGACGTAGGACAGTCGCAACGTGAGCGCGTCATTTTCATAGTAGCCCGTAATATTGGCGGTGTTTTCCGACACTTCCGTCGCAAACGCCGGTGCGCCGTTTCCTTTCGGATCCTGACCCACGTGGGTTGCGGAAATGGAATAACCCAGGCCTTCCATTACCATGGGCAAGGGCTGCACCCACAACAATTCCAGACCGTGTAAATCCAAGCTCGCATTGTTGTTGTACTGCTTGGTTACCCGTACTGCGGACTCGGGCGCATCGGGGCCACCGCGCTGATCAATGGCATCGCGCTGGGAGGGTGACAAGTAGAGATAGCTGATCCCCATTTGCGTCAGCAGATCATTGACTCCGACCGGTGTAACCGCAGCTGAGGTAAATCCTTTGATGCGTTTGTAAAAATAATTGGCGGAGGCGTAGCCCTCGTCGTTGAAATACCATTCCAAACCTATATCGAAATTATCCGACGTATAGGGTTTGAGATGGGGATTGCCCTCGCTGGCAAATTGCGCGGACGGATCGACAAAAATAAAACCCGGCAACATTTGCGCAGGATTTGCCCGGGTCATGGTGCGCGAGAGCGCGCCGCGCAGCAGCAGGTCGTCTTTCAGCTCGTACGCCAAATTAAATGTCGGCAGCACTTTGTTGTAATCGTCTTTTTCTTCGTTGAAGAAAAATTCCTCGCCGCGCCGCTGTACTCCAGCCACGGTTTGTTCGGTGTTAACAAAGCGCAAACCACCGTTGAGGCGCAAGCTGCGCGAACCGAAATAGCGCTGCCAGTTGCCTTCGGCATAAGCCGCGATGGAGGCTTCATCAATGGAGCCGGTTGGTGCGCCGGTATTGGATGTGGTGTTGACCCGCGCCGCCGCAAAATAGTCCTGATAATCGGTGGCCGCAAAAAAACGCTCGTAATCCAACGCCACAAAACCGCCGGGGCCGGGCACCAGGTAATTTCGCACGGCACTGTCCGGCACGTTGTTCATAACATGCTGCTCCCAGAAGGGATTGTCGCGGCCAATAATGGAGCGCTCCACCTGATCGTAGGAAACGCCGAATTTCACATTGTTGAGATCTTCGCCCAACGTAAAATCCAGACGCGTACCCATGGTTTCCGTTTCGCGCTCTTCCAACTGCACAAACGCTCTTTCCACATTCCAACCGGCGACCTGGTTGGGATTGTTCAAGTCGATATTGGTCCACAGCGTCGGATATTCTCCGCCACTGTTGCGAAAATACGCGGCGACGCCGCCGTTGAGATTGGTGTGAAACGCCAGCGACGGACTTTCCCGCGACCATTCGCTGCTGGTGGCATTCACTTGCGCGTCGATGATCAGCGAATCACCTACGAAAAAACGCGCACCGGGATTGATGCTGACAAAATCCAGAGTTTCCGTATAAGGCCGCGCTTCCAGTTCGAATTGCACGTTATACAAATCCGCCTGGGTGACGATGTTGTTGCGGTCCACCTGCATGTTGGTGGGGATGATTTGGGAATTGCGCCCGATCATCGCCATGCTCAGACGGTTGTAGTCGCGGTCGGCTTTGGCGTAGAGCACATCCAGGTAGTAATTGCCGTATTCGTTGGGAATCCACTCCATGGACACCACGCCGGCGATGCGGTCGCGATCACCTTCGCTGTAGTGGGGCCGCCCCATGCGCGGAAACAATCCCTCGCCGATTTGTTGCAGGGTCAAACCGGGATTCACGTCCAACAGAAACGCATCGTCGATGCGCGTACCCGGTCCATACACAGTGCCGGAGCGACCCGTAATCTGCGTGTTGTTCGGCACTATGTGATAACCAGCGGCGCCGTTGGTGGGAATGTCCGTGGCCGGGTCCACTGCAACCGGCTGACCGATTACGAATTGGTTGCCGCCGCGGCGATTGCCGCTGCAGTTGCTCGCCGGCAACCCGGGCAGCCCGTTGGTGTTGAGACCGCACTGGTCGTAAGTAAGGTTGGCGTTGGTCCAGCCTTCGGTTTCATAACCGCGGGTCACCACGTTGTTATTGACTGCGGCCACCCCGGCGAGCACACCGAAGGAGCGGCTGCTGTTTTTCCAGGAGCCGATCAGCGATGCGCGCGGACTGATTTCCTCTGACAGTTCGCCGTAGCCGCCCTGCAATTGATAGCTGATGTAATTATCCAGATCGTCCATGGGGCGCAGGGTGCGCATATTCACCGTGCCCGACAAACCGCCCTCCACCATGCTCGCCGTGGTGGTTTTGCTGACGTCCAGACGGCGGAAAAACTCGGTGGGGAACACATCCAGATCCAGCTCGCGGTTGCTGTTGATGGCGTCGGTTTTGCCGCTCGACGCCACGGCAATTTGCGAGCCGTTCAACGTCACTTTGGTGAAGTTGGTATTCAGGCCGCGAATGGCGACGTTCACCCCGGAACCGTCAATTTCACGGCTGAGCTGAATGCCCGGCACGCGATTGATCGCCTCCGCGATATTGAGGTCGGGGAATTTACCCACGTCCTCGGAAAAAACTGCATCGGTGAAATTAACCGATTCACGTTTAAACAGGGACGCGTCTTCCAATGATTTGCGCAGCCCGGTCACCACCACCTCGTTGAGGACAAAGCCCTGGTCTTCGGTGTTCTCTTGCTGTGCTTGTGCCAATAGCGGAGCAGTAAACGCGGCGCACAGAGCCAGATATAGGGGCGCGCGCGCGTAATGGATTTTTGATTTTTTCATTTGGGAATCTCCTGAATTCAGTTAGCACCGGGTCACAGCCGGGTTGCACTACAACTGTCGATCAGATACGCGGCGGTAGCCACGGACGCCTGGATATAAGGCGTGAACTCGGTTTCCGTGCCGTCGGGCTCGTGCTGGTAATACCCGCTCAATTGCACCCAGTCTTCCGAAGTCACATCAGCGCGAGTGACCTCTATAAAAATGCCGCCGTCATTATCGATGGCGTCGCGCAGCTTGATCGTCATCGCCACAGTCGCGTCCGGATTTTCCGGCGCCATGCGCACATAACAGGAGAACTGATAAACCTCGCCTGCCATTGGCGCCGCGACGGTGAAACTCGCCCCTTGCCATTCCGCCGTCCGATTGGTTACCAGCACGCTGTATTCGCCGGTCTTGGAATCTGTCGACGTTCTGGTGAGCATTGAAGGGCCAAACGGCCCCCAGCCGGACAAGCTCGACTCCACATCACCGTTAACCACCAGCTGTGTCGGGACAGCCAGTTCCAGGTCATCCACGTAGAAACTGGCTGCCGCACCCGCCTCTGTGGATTCGATATAGAGAAAATGTTCCTGCAAAGGACCGTCGGCCAGGTAGGTAAAAGCGCCGGCGAGTTCCACCCAGGCGGCATCCGTCACTTGTGCGCTGCCCAGCTGGTTATATTCCTCGGGGCCACCGGCCAATGTGCTTTTTCTCGTCAAATTAAGCTGAGTAGCCGGAGTGCCGGGGGCCAAACGCACCCATACGGATGCTTGGTAAGTGCGCCCTTCGGACAGCGGCGGCAGATCCATCACCGGGCCATGCCAATTGGCCGAGCGCTGGGTGATCAGCAGGCTGTAGTCGCCGCTATGGCTCTGCTCGGAGGATTGGGTAGGCAATGCGCCACCCTGGGTCCGCCAGGGCTGAATACCGCTCTCGATCCCGCCGTTGATAATCAGGTTGCTGAGCGAAACCAGGGTGAGATCGTCCACGTAATAGCTGACGGTCAAATCGGGAGATTCAACGTAGAGAGTCAGGTCGCCCCAGCGGCCGGGGTTGTTGTTTTGGAAGGTGCCGGACAGACGCGTCCAGCCGTCGGCGGTCACTGTGGCAGAGCGGATCGTGGTGAATGTCGAAGTTCCGCCTTCGGGCTGGGTCTTGAGGGAAAGTCGTATCTCCGCCGGCTCCTCGCCTGCTGCCAATCGCACCCAGACAGAGGCTTCATACTCGCCGCGCGGCAGTGTTTTGATCAGCGGCATGACCGCGCCGTGCCAGTCGACCGAGCGGCCCTGTATCAGCAGGCTGTAAGTGCCGCCGTGACGCTGCGCCGATGTGCGAGTGGCTGTAACATTGTCCCCCTGCGGATACCATGGGCCGGTGCCGGATTCGAGGTCGCCATTGCTGAACCAATTCACCGGATTGCGCGGATCCGGTGGCGTTAAGGGCTCATTGTTCGGCGCAGTGGGGCCGGAGGGATTGAGTGTTGAACCGGACTGATACTCCACCGAGGGATCGTTGCTGGCGGAACAGCCCAGCTGCATCAGCAGCAGCGCGGCTATCCAGGATTTGCCTAGCAGGCGAAAGGGGGACAAAGGATTTCTGCTCATGCGTTTCTCCCAAACAGACCAACATTTCCAGGCAGTACTGGAGCGTTGATGGGTTTAACAGGTGGATTGGAAACAGAGGTGTATATAGCCATGAAGAAGCTCTTGCACCTGAAACTCGGTTAGCGTTATCCCGGAAGATCCGCGTAACTCCGCTGCTGCGGGTTCGCTTTGTTGTGTAAGAAAATAAGATTAGAAGTCGCTGCCCGATTGAGCAAATTTAGAGCACCGCCGCGGCTTCTATTCGCTGCGGGCGGGGCGTATCTTATTCGAACTTTTTCATCAGATAAAATTATTTTTATGATTTATAGATATAAGCCTTGGTGGTTGCCTGCTGCACTCTTATTGTCATTGTTGGTAATTGCGGTTTTATTTACCGTGTTAGTCGTGCGCACGCCCAAAACCGTGACCGCGATGCAATCACACGATGGTGTGTCCAGCGAAATTTATCGCTGGCGTCTGGTCACCACTTGGCCAAAAAAATTTCCCGGCATTGGTTTGGCGCCGGAAAATTTTGCGGAATTATTGCGTCAGATGAGCAACGGGCGTATTCAGATTACCGTTTATGGCGCGAACGAAATTGTTCCCGCAATGGGAATTTTTGACGCCGTGTCGAGCGGCAGCGTTGAAATGGGCCACGGCGCCGCTTATTACTGGAAAGGTAAAATTCCCGCTTCCTCTTTTTTTGCTTCTGTGCCTTTTGGCATGAATGCAACCGAATTCAACGGTTGGCTGCACTACGGCGGCGGCCTGGAATTATGGCAGGAAATTTACGCACCCTTTAATTTGGTGCCATTTGCCGGGGGTAATACCGGCGTGCAAATGGGTGGCTGGTTTAATCGTGAAATCAATTCCATCGCCGATTTTAAAGGACTGAAAATGCGCATTCCCGGCTATGCGGGTGAAGTGTTTACTCGAGCCGGCGGCACTGCCGTGAATATTCCGGGTGGCGAACTTTATACGGCGCTACAGTCTGGCGTGATCGATGCCACGGAGTGGGTCAGCCCTTACAACGACCGCGCCTTCGGTTTTCAGCAAATCGCCAAATATTATTATTACCCCGGTTGGCAGGAACCCGGCCCCGGTTTGGAATTTATAATTAATAAAAAATTGTACGACTCTCTTCCAAAAGATTTACAGGCCATGATTACCGCTGCGGCCAGAGCGATTAATCAGGACATGCTCGATGAATACACTGCGCGCAATAACACGGCGCTGAAGGAGCTCATCGACCATCACAAAGTGGACGTACGTCCTTTCCCGGACGATGTTTTGAAAACGCTGAAAAAAATCGCTTGGAAGATTTACGACGAGACCGCTGCGAAAGATGCTACGTTTGCACGCGTCTGGAAATCCTATCGCGAATTTCTTGAAGATGTGTCGGAGTACCACAAAATCAGCGAGCAGTATTATTACGAAAAACGCTGATTCGAATTGTCAGCGTTGATTCACCCACGGCGCGGAGCATTCACTCGCAAACCCCTCAGCGCCGCTCCGTGCTTGCCCCTCAATCATAATATGATATACCTTATGAGAAAGAGGACCTTCTCTATCTACCGTCAGGGCCGATAACAATAACAACCTGAATTCGCCACAATAAAAATCCGGAGAAACACATCATGCAACGGCAATTTTCCACTTTATTGCTAGCGGCCTGCTTTTGGCTAAGCAGTGCGGTATTCGCTCAAGACGGCAAAATGTACCCGATGGAAGCGCCCGCAGAACCAAATGCCATGCCATTAAATACTGGCGGAGTCGCCAATCAACCGGAGCCGGAATCCTGGTTCCGTCAGTGGGGCGACCCCATGGCGAGAAACATTTCCAAAGCCACCCTGACCCCGTTTCTTGCCGACCCGAAAATAGCCAACGGCACCAGTGTCATAGTGGCGCCCGGCGGCGGTTTTATGTGGCTGTCCATGGGCAATGAAGGTTGGGAAGTGGCGGAAGCCCTCGCCGCCCGCGGTATCAATGCTTTCGTTTTGAAATATCGCCTCCAGCCCACCGCCGCCACTTTGGAAGAGATGGAAGCGCAAATGAAACAGCGTTTTGCCGAAGCGGAAGCCATGGCGAAAAAAACCGGTAAACCCCATGAAAGACCGCGCGGTGATTTGACCAATCAGCTCGCCGACGTGGAAGCCGCCTACGCGCTTATCAAAAGCCGCGCGAAAGAGTGGAACGTCGATATGGAAAAACTCGGCATGATGGGTTTTTCCGCCGGCGCGCGTCTGACCATGGCAACCGCCCTGGAATCGAAAAAAGTGAAGCTCGCATTTATCGCGCCGATTTACGGCAGTATGGAAGCGGTGAAAGTACCGAAAAATGCACCACCCTTATTTGCCGCCATTGCGGTGGATGATTTTCTCTTCCACGGTGAAGCAGGTGTGGTGAAATCCTGGTACGACGCCAAAATTCCGGTGGAATTTCACCTCTATCAAAATGGCGGCCACGGTTTTGGTTTAGGTAACCCGGATCGCACCAGCAATAAATGGTTTGATTCGTTTATTTATTGGTTGGAGGTGAATGGGTTGTTGAAGTCTTAAAAGGATGAGAGTCGCGGTTACCGCTACTTGGTGGTGGCCGCGACAAAATACGTGAAATGAATTTCTCTTAATTCTGGGCGTTTACCGCCACTGCATGTTTTGCTTTATCAGTGCCATCCCCCAACCGCTCCAACTCCGCCTCGATCCACTCCTCCACCTGAATAATCAATTCCCGACTGGTGCGCCCTGCGGGATCTATAGGCTCTCCAAACACCACCGTCACCACGCCGGGATAACGCATCCAGCTTTTTGGTGGCCAGCAATAACCGGCATTGACCGCCACGGGGATGATAGGCACTCCGGCTTCCATGGCGATTTCCGGGCCGCTGCGGGCGTATTTGCCGCGGGTGCCGGGCGCTACGCGTGTGCCCTCGGGAAACAGCAATACGTTCAAGCCGGAAGCCAAACGTTGCACGCTTTGGATTTTGACTTGGCGTAATGCATCGCGAGGATTTTCCCGATCAATTCCGATGGGCTGCAAACAGCGCAATCCCCAACCAAAAAAAGGAATGTTCAGCAGCTCGCGCTTCAGGATTGTCGAGGCGGGAAAACACAGGTGTTGCAGCGCAAGGGTTTCCCAAGTGCTTTGGTGTTTGGAGAGCACCACCTTGGGTCCGACAGTTTTGCGCATATTCTCCAAGCCGTGAATGTCGTAACGCACGCCGCAGATCCATCGCGCCCAGTTGACGATGAGCCAACACCAGGAAATCAGAATGCGGTGGCGCACCAGCGGTGGCATCAGCCAGAGAAACAGAGACAGAAACCCGTAGAGGAAGCCGGTAGAGATATAACCGATGGCGAAAATGGTCGAACGCAGTCGAAGCAGCATGAGTCAGTGATTTCGAATATGAAAATCGGCGAAGGCTGCCAAATCATCAAAGATCCGGATATCCACGCCGTAATGGGGCCACAGGAGTGTGGTGGTTTCGGTTTGGGTGCCCTTGCCGGTGCGCACCAGTATCGGCTGGCAGCCCTTGGCTTTGGCGGCTTGAATGTCCTTGAGACTGTCGCCCACCATGGGTGCGCCGGCGAGGTCCGCACCGAGATGGGCCTCTATAGCGTCGAGAAGACCGGTGCGCGGTTTGCGGCAGTCACAGCCTGAATGGCTATCGTGGGGGCAGTAGAAGATCCCGTGAATGCGGCCGCCGGTGCGCTCCACCTCATCACTCAATTTCTGGTGGATCTGCTCCAGCTCCGCCACCGTCAGCAGGCCTTTGGCGATGCCCGACTGGTTGGTGGCGACCACCACGTTAAACCCGGCGCGGGTCAGCGCGGCTATGGCTTCCAGGCTGCCGGGCAGAGCTTCCCACTCGGCCACTGAGCGTACACAGCCGTTCCGTTCGCAATTGATGACGCCGTCCCTGTCCAGCACCACCCATGGGCTCATTGGCTCACCGCGAGCTGGGAGATGTCCGCCACCTCCCAGAACAACTCACGCAGACCGGCCAGCAGTGCCAGGCGATTGGCGCGCAGTTTCGGATCGTCCGCCATCACCATCACTTTGTCGAAAAACAGGTCCACCGCTGCGCGCAGACCGGCGAGCGCCGCCAGAGCCTCTTTGTACTGACGCGCGGCAAACAAGGGCGCGACCTGCTCTCTCAGCGCGGCCACCTGAGCGGCCAGCTGCTGTTCCGCCGGTTCCTGCAGCAAGGATTCCTTCACAGTGGTATCGGATACCGGCTGTTTGGCCAGAATATTCGATACCCGCTTGTTGGCTGCGGCCAGAGCCTCTGCCTCAGGCAATTGATAAAACGCCGCCACGGCCTGCACACGGTTGTCGATATCGAGCGGATTGGTCACGCCCTTTGCAGCCACCGCCTGATACACCACGCCCGGAATATTTTTTTCCTCATACCAGGCGCGGAAACGTTCAAGCATATAAGTCAGCGCCTGCTCCATACTCTCTTTGCGATTGGTGAGCGATGGATGACGGCTGGCGGCTTCCTGCAGCAGCTCGCGCAGATCCAGGTCATAGTGTTTTTCCACCAGAATGCGCAACACCGCGAGAGAGGCGCGGCGCAGACCGAAGGGATCTTTGGAGCCGGTGGGCACTTGGCCCAGACCGAAAATGCCGGACAAAGTATCCAGGCGATCCGCCAGCGCGACCGCTGCGCCAGTGGTCGTGGACGGCAGTTCGTCGCCGGCAAATTTCGGCAGATACTGCTCTTTCAACGCCCAATACACTTCTTTGGCTTCACCGTCTTTCTGGCCGTAATAAAAACCGGCGATGCCTTGCATATCGGCAAATTCGTACACCATGGCGGTGGCGAGATCCGCTTTGCTCAAGCGCCCTGCCCTTTCCGCCCAGCCATCATCTGCACCCAATTTGCGCGCGATGGAACCGGCGAGTTTGCCGACGCGCTCGGTTTTATCAAACACGGTTCCCAATTGCGCCTGGAACACCACGGTTTTTAATTTTTCGCGATGCTCGTCCAAGGTTTTCTTTTTGTCGGTTTCGAAGAAAAACGCCGCGTCGGACAAACGCGGGCGAATCACTTTTTCATTGCCAGCGATGACTTGTGCGGGGTCGGTGCTTTCGATATTCGCCAGAGTAATGAAGTGCGGCAGCAATGCGCCGTTGTTATCCACTGCGTGGAAATATTTCTGATGTTCTTTCATGGAGGAAATCAGCGCTTCCGCCGGCACCGCCAAAAAGCGTTCTTCAAAACGCCCGGCGAGCGCGACCGGCCATTCCACCAGCGCGGTAACCTCGTCGAGCAAATCGTTATCGATCACTGCGTGGCCGCCGAGTTTTTCGCCGGTGGCGGTTACTTGGTTGCGTACACTTTCGCGGCGCTCGACAAAATCGGCGATGACTTTGCCCTCTTCCAGCAAGAGATTTTTATAGGCAGTCGCCGCAGTGATGGTGAGCGCGCGATTGCAATGGAAACGATGGCCGCGGGTTTGATTGCCGGCGGTGACACCGAGAATGGTGCAGGGAATCACTTGCTCGTCGAACAGCATCACCAACCATTTCACCGGGCGCACAAATTCATCGCGTTTTGCGCCCCAGCGCATACGCTTGGCGATCGGCAATTGCGCGAGCGCGTTGTCCACCAGACCGGGCAGTAATTTCACCAGCGGCTCACCGCCGGTTTTGCTTTCGCATTTGAGTTTTTCCACTTTGCCATCGCTGGCGGTGGTGAGATCCGCAACCGCGATACCATTTTTTGCGGCAAAAGCTTCTGCGGCTTTAGTGGGTTTGCCATCCGCGCCGAAAGCGACATTCGCGGGCGGGCCCCACACGGTGACGGATTTAAATGGCGTGGTCTCCGGCAGATTTTCGATCAACAGTGCCAAACGGCGCGGCGTAGCGAACGGCGTGATGTTGCCAAATTCCACACCGAGATTTTTCAGACTGCTTTGCACGTGATTCTGGAATTCCGTGCTCAAAGTGAGCAGGGATTTCGGCGGTAATTCCTCAGTGCCCAATTCCACCAAAAAATGATGCAGATGAGTGCTCATGCTTTTTCTCCCGCGGCAGCTTTGGCTTTATTCATCACTTCCTCACGCAGTGCGGGAGGTGCGAGCGGGAAGCCTAATTCCAGGCGTTTATCGAAATAGGCCTGGGCGACAGCGCGAGCGAGCGTGCGCACGCGCAGGATGTAACGCTGGCGCTCGGTGACGGAAATCGCGGAACGCGCGTCGAGCAAGTTAAAGGCGTGAGAGGCTTTCATCACCATTTCGTAAGCGGGCAGCGGCAATTGCGCTTCGATCAAGCGCTGGCTCGCGGCTTCGCATTCGTCGAAGGTTTTAAATAAAAATTCCACATCGGCGTGGCTGAAATTGAAGTGGCTCATCTCCACTTCGTTCTGGTGGAAGACATCACCGTAAGTCACCACACCACCTTGCGGATTGCGCGTCCACACCAGGTCGTAAATGGAATTTTTGTTCTGCAGGTACATGGCGATACGCTCGAGCCCGTAGGTGATCTCCCCAGACACGGGATAACACTCCAGACCACCGACCTGCTGGAAATAGGTGAACTGGGTAACTTCCATACCGTTCAACCACACTTCCCAACCGAGACCCCAGGCGCCCAGAGTTGGCGACTCCCAGTTATCTTCCACAAAGCGGATATCGTGAATACGCGTGTCGATGCCGAGTCGCTGCAGTGAATGTAAATAAAATTACTTAATATTGTCCGGCGAGGGTTTGAGCAGCACTTGAAACTGATAGTAGTGCTGCAAGCGGTTGGGGTTTTCGCCGTAGCGGCCGTCAGTCGGGCGGCGGCTGGGTTGCACGTAGGCGGTATTCCAGGTTTCCGGGCCTATGGCGCGCAGGAAAGTGGCGGGGTGAAAGGTGCCGGCGCCCACTTCCATATCCAATGGCTGCAGAATCACGCAACCCTGTTCGGCCCAGAATTGCTGGAGCGCAAGAATCAACCCCTGAAACGTGCTGACATCCATGGCCTGCTGCGGTACTGCTTGAGTGTCACTGACCTGATTGTGTTTTGCGGAAGTCACGGCTGGAATTACCCGAATGCGGGAGCAAATTGCTCGCCAAAAGTGAACGAAGGGGCGCAATTATAGCGATTGACCTCCACTTCGACCATGGTGGAAAACCGTCGGGTCAGGGGCGTTTTTCGAGCAACTGTTTGGTTTTCCGCTGAGAACGGCCCCGATTTTTGGCAGAATGCACGCACTGCAATGAAACGAGATTCCAATGGCTTTTTCCAAATCCACATTGGCCGTGAGCACCCTCCGCCTGGTGGGCCTTCTCCCGCTGTCCGTCGCCCGCCGGCTGGGTGCGTTTATGGGCGTCGTCAGTTATCGGCTCAACAGCCGCGGCGCCAAGATCACCCGTGAAAACCTCACTCTGTGTTTACCGCACCTGAGCGCGCAGGAGCGCGAGCGCATGACTCGCGCCAGTTTGCGGGAAACCGGCAAGGTGGCGACCGAGGTGTGCGTGATCTGGCGCAACAATGAGGTGCCTGTGCAGAGTTATATCCGCCGGATCGAGGGAGAAGAGCTGGCGCGCAAGCCGCTCACCGAAGGTAAAGGCTTACTGATACTGGCGCCGCATCTTGGCAACTGGGAGGTGCTGGGGCTGCACTTGGCCAGTCTAGGTAACGTCACCAGCCTGTACCAACCACCCAAACTGGCCGGTTTGGACGAGGTCATTCGCACCGGCCGGGAAAAATCCGGCGCACAGTTGGTGCCCACCAATGCCAAAGGCGTTGCCGCTCTGCTCAAGACGCTCAAAAACAACGGTATCAGCGGCATACTGCCCGACCAGAATCCCAACGATGACGGCAGCGGCGACTT
>JBQGED010000183.1:0-4137 GCA_052039425.1 Sphingobacterium griseoflavum
CAGACACTCAGGATTTTTGATGGTGATAGGTCGGCCCATATAAAGCTGGGGGCCGGTGGGGGTGGCACGCTCACCAGTGAGTTCACCAACATCGCTATGATTGCGAAACCAGTTGACGATATCCGCCTCCCACTCCGCTGCCCGATTGACGGGATTGGTGGGATTCAAAGTCGCTTCTTTATAGGAATATTCAGTATGGCTTTCCTGCAGCGCTTTGATATAACGGTGCGCCGCATAAGCCGGCACGGTTTGCGGAATAAAGGTGCGGCGCTGCTGCACTTTTAACAGAGGTTTAATTTCGTTAACGGTATAGGTCCGCACGGCGCTGGCGCTCTCCATCATGATGCGCGCTTTTTCCAGCACTTCCTGGCGTGCGTTGTCCTGCAGAATCCGGTGGCTGACCACGGCGGAAATACCCAGGGCCACCAGTGTTGTCAAACTTAATACCAAATTGAATTTTAAGCGTAGTCCCATTTGTCTATTCCGACGTTTGTTGTTTTATCCAGAAGTTGTTGCGACTGTGTCAGCGGCCCTTGATCAAGGATAGACACTGTTTCCACGCACGGTGGGCGCGCGCAAAATGTTGCAGCGGGACATCAATGGCTTTGGTCTCCGTCACCGGCCAGGTTGGCCAAAAGCCCAAGGTGATCCGCAAATTTTTCCCCGCCATAAATGCCCCCGTCATGGCGGCATAGTCTTTGGTGAACCTCAAATCGCTCTCCCGCACCATGTGTTCAATGGGAAAATAAATCTCCTCGTCCACCTTTAAGCCGGTACCGCTATAGCTCAAATCTATGTCTGACTGAGTCTTGATCAACCAATATTCCGAGGTCAAAACCAGCTGCAGTTTCGATAGGCCCTGGCCGTCATCAAAGCGGACAGGCACGGTGCTGAGATTGCAGGCATCACCCGCAGCAGTCAGCACCCATTGGCCGTGAATCGTGATCGGCAGCGACTCCATCGTCACCTCCACCTCCTTTTCCACCACCGCCGGCTCTGCCGACTCAGGCGTAGGCTTAGACTCGGGTTCGGGCTCCGCTATCGTGGGTGGCGCCGTAGCTGGCAGTTGCGGTGCGGGTTTTGGCGGAAGCATTTGCACGGGTTTGCTCTTCGGCTTTGCCGCAGGGGTGGTTGCCACCGCAACAGGCTTGGGCTCCGGCTTTGACACCGGTTTTGCGGCGGGCTGGGGTTCAACTCTAACGGCGGGCGCAGGTGGTAAAGGCTCTACCTGCATAGGCTTTTGCTGCAGCGGCTGGGCGGGAGGCGAGGATACAAGTGGCGGGGCGGAGTGATTAACACTAGACGCTGCCGGCGGCAGCTTAGTCGCAGGCGCATCGGCGAGAGGGTTCAACCCCTCTTTACTTACCACAGGCTCCGCCACTTTCGCCTGCTCTTTGTTCCCCATGGGCACAGTCTTAACCTCAGCGGGATTGCTGGCACATCCCTGCAAGTAAGCAACGACTACCAGACCGACAATAGGCAGGAAATCGCAAAAGCGCACTTTCATATCAGACCGCGTCCATGAAAAAGGCGCATATTGTAGTCAGCAGCTGCACAACTATAAACAGTTGTTTGATGAAGGGTGGCAGGACGTTAAAAACAACCTATTCGTTGACAAGACTTGCGGCGCGCTCCAATACCCAACAGCGCGGGTTGTTGGTGTAGCCGATACGTTCATAGTAGGCATTGGCCGCAGGAGCCGCGATCAGAATAAGTTTGCAGTGCGGACCAAGTTGCGCCTGGGTGATACTTTGCAACTGTTTACCTATGCCCATCTTTTGCAAAGATGCGCAGACTGCAAGGTCCGATAGATAACATGCATAGTGGAAATCCGTCACGGACCGGGCAATGCCTACTAGTGCCCCCTCCTTCCAAGCGCTAACGATCAAATTACTATTGGCGATCATTCCCGCCATACACTCACGATCGTGTACAGGTCGGCGCTCCGCCAAAGTCGATCTTCGCAAGAGATCAATAAACTGGTCTGAACTGACCGGTGCATTAATTTTGTATTCAATAGACATGGCTTAGCGAATTTCCATATGACTGCGAATTAGTGATCTTGCTCGGATGGGCCGGAATTTTGCCGATATAAATAGTACCCCAACACCATCAGCGGAATATTCGTCGTCACCGGATTAAACGCCTCCACCAAAATCATTGGCGTCATCACGGCGGCAAACAACAGCAAGCTGAACAGCGCAATTAAGTTGAGCAACTGCACGGCTTTAAATTTATAAAACCCGATAAATATCACACCAAAGAGAATTTCGCCCACACCCGCAGCCTTGCTCAACAGATAGGTCACTTCCTCCGAAAAACCCAAGCTGGCCGTCATAGCCCACTCCAACGGAGCAATGCGCAACAGTTTGGGAAATAATCCGTGATATATCCATGTGAACCCAATGACATAGCGTGTCACCTCGATAACGTCCATAGCTGCAACCTCCTGGATCTAATATTGCCCGCTTGTAAAGGTTAATCGAGCCCCAGCAGCATGCCACACCGTATAAAGCCTTGTGCCGGAAACTATCCGTACACCTGGGGCTGGCGGCTCATGGCATCACAATGACGTCCAATACAACCTGCGCGTCGTCAAAAGAAAAATTGACCGCGTTTATACCTGATCTTAGGCCAAAAAACGCGGCAGACCGAGTTAGTGACGACTATGCTTTTCCATTTAAAGATGACCTTTGGTGGGCACCATTACACAGCTATCATCCCAATCACCCCGGGCGATCATGACTAGGATTGCCACCACTTTCTTGGCGACTTACTGATCGCTATGCTCTTCGCTGCGCATGATTTTGGCGTCACCCTATGGCTCCTTGTGATCGCGCTGCTCGCCATCAGTGCTTACGGGTATCAACGTTTTCGCAACATGCAGACGTTGCACAAAAGGCAGCTACAAGCGTTGCGCGATGAATTGCAACAAGCGCAATACCATCTGCAAAAAACCCATGATCTGCATGCGCTGCTGCTGCACCACGCAGGCCAGGGAGTGTTTGGTGTCGCCGAGGACGGTCGGGTTATTTTCACTAATCCTGCGGCAGAAAATATTATCGGGTTCAGCCGCGAACAAATGGCGGGAATCAAATTGCATCCCATTATCCATCACCACCATCGCAACGGTGAGGATTATCAGGAAGACGATTGCCCCCTTTATCTAACGCTAAAAGATGGCATCACTCGCCATATTTCCGATGAACTTTTTTGGCGCGCAGACGGCACACGGATCGATGTTGATTATGTGGTAGCCGCGTTAAAAGACGGCGATAAAATTATCGGCGCTGTCGTGATGTTCAACGACACCACTATGGTGCGCAGACAACAGACTTTAATAAAGCAGCGCGAACGCAGCCTCGCTCAAGCACAGGAGCTGGCGCAGCTCGGCAGTTGGCGTTTTGATGTGCAAGAGAACCGCCTGGAATGTTCGGACGAATGCTACCGAATTTTTGGTTTGCCAATTGGATCACCGGTTAAAATTTCCAGTCTTTTGCGCATTATCGACCCCGAAGACCGCAAGGCGGTTTCCCGGCGCTGGCGCCGCCTGCTGGAAGACGATACCTCGGATATTCGGTACCGTATCCAGGTCGGGAATTACGGCAAATGGTTACACGAGCGCACCGAAATTCAAGTTACGGACGACGGTAAACGTTATTGTGTCAGCGCCGTCTTAGACATCACCGAAACCAGACACAAGGAAGCGCAATTGCGTCGCTCGAAACAGCGGCTGCGCGAGCTGGTTGCCCACCGCGAACAGGTGCGGGAAGCGGAGCGTGCGCATATTGCGCGGGAGGTCCATGATGAACTGGGACAACAACTGACGGCGCTGCGGATGGATACGACCATGCTGAAAATGCGTTATGCGAATGCCACCTCCGAATTTGATGAACACATTAAACGTATGAAAGACGCCATTGACAGCTGCATAGTCTCGGTGCGGGAAGTGGCTTCGAGCCTGCGCCCTGCAGTACTCGACATGGGCATAATTGCCTCCGTGGACTGGTTGCTGAAAAGATTCGGTGAGCGAAGCGGAATCATTACTGATTTGAATGCACCTGCGGATGATCTACTGCTTGATGATGCACGGGCCACCGCTGTGTTTCGCGTGTTGCAGGAATCGCTCACCAATAT
>JBQGED010000184.1:0-4487 GCA_052039425.1 Sphingobacterium griseoflavum
GGAGAGGGAGTTTAGGGCCCCTCACTCTGAAATGGGCACTATCGTCCCCTCTCCCTCCGGGAGAGGGCTAGGGTGAGGGCAATTGAAATAAGCGCCGATTCAGACGCGCTTCAAACTTGCTTTCTCCCCCCAGTCGCACCATAAATTTCGCCGGTGACATAGCTCGCATCGTCGCTGGCAAGAAAAACATACAAAGGCGCGAGCTCTGCCGGTTGTGCCGGGCGTTCGAACAAGGTGTTCTCGCCGAATTTACGCACTTTTTCCTCCGGCATGGTGGAAGGGATCAGCGGCGTCCACACCGGCCCTGGCGCCACGCCGTTGACCCGCACGCCTTTTTTGATCGCCTCTTCCGCGAGCGACAAAGTGAAATTGGCGATAGCGGCTTTGGTGGCGGCATAAGGCGCAAGGTTTGCGCTGGGTGAATAGGCTTGAATAGAGGTGGTGTTGATGATGGAACCGCCCGGAGCTATGTGTTGCAGCGCGTAGCGGGAAAAATAGAAAAACGCTTCTATATTGGTGCGGAAGGTGTAGTCCAGCTCGTCATCTGGAATTTCTTCCAGGGATTCGTAGGTTTTTTGAAAGGCCGCATTGTTGACCAGAATGTCAATCCTGCCAAAACGCGCAATGCAATCGTCAATGGCTTTTTCACATTCGGCACGGTTGCTCTGATCCATGCGGATCGCCAACACATCCTTGCCACAATCTCGCACCAATTCCTCTGTAGTGCGGGCATCTTCATCTTCTTCCAGGTATGTAAATGCGACATTCGCGCCCTCGCGTGCGTAAGCGAGCGCTATCGCCCGGCCTATGCCGCTATCGCCACCCGTAATCAGCGCCACCGCGCCTTCGAGTTTTTTACTACCGCGGTAAGAAGTCTCGCCGTGGTCAGCGCGCGGTTCCATGTCTTTTTCGTATCCGGGAATCGGTTGATCCTGTTGCGGAAATAAAGGCGCGGGATATTTGCTGCGGGGATCGTGAAAAACGGCTTTCATAAGGTTTCTCCGTTGCTGCGGGGTACTTGTCGTCCCCTTAAATTAAAAATCTTCACCTCAAGCCGGGCCAAAGTCAGATGGCAACAACAGTCAAATGGCAATAACAGCCAGATGGCCAACATGAGGTTGTAAAACTTGCAGAGGCGTTTCGCTTTTTACAGTGCCCAAACCCACATAAAGGGAATTGCAACCACGCTAATCCGCCTCACCGGCTTACTTGGCCGCCGCAGCAAGATGTGCTCCATAAATTTTTAAAAATGGTGATGACCAGTGATCTCGCGGCCTGCACGGCGTTTATGCGCAGGCGCAACGCGTTGCCGAAGCAAGCCATATAAATCTGGCACGGCCGCTGCTATTGGCCCCATACCAAGTGATCGCGGCCAAGGCACCTCTGAGGCGACAGTCGCCAGGACCTTCCGCAAAGATGACTAAGGGTGCAACAGAGGACAGGGTAAGCGTCACGCCGGATTTTTTGGGAGCACAGGAACTTCCACGGAAAAGCGCTGGCGTGGGAAGCCGACTCTGAAACCCCATCGATCAATGCAGAACTCAAGCAAGGTTACCGGAGATCTATCTCATGAATTCATTACCGCATCCGCAGCAGAACCAGCTTATTGCTTCCCTGTCCGCCGAAACTCAACGTCGTCTTTTGCCGCATCTGGAACCGGTGCATCTGGAATTCGGTAAGGTGCTGTGCGGTTCCGGGGACGTATTGAGCCACGCTTATTTTCCAGCGAATGCCATTGCTTCACTGGTCTATGTGACACGTGACGGCGCCTCCTCCGGCCTTGCCGTGGTAGGGAATGAAGGCATAGTCGGTGTCACCTTGTTTATGGGCGGCGACAGCAGCCCGATGCGCGCCATTGTGCTGAAATCCGGCTACGCCTATCGCATGAAAAGCTGCCGCTTCAAAGAGGAAATCAACCGCTACGGCGATCTGAACCGTCTGATGCTGCGCTATAGCCAGTCGCTGATCACTCAGACGGCACAAACGGCGGTATGCAACCGTCACCATTCCATCGAACAACGCCTGTGCCGCTGGTTGCTGCAAACTCTGGATCGCCTGGAAGACAATCAAGTGTCGCTGACGCAGGAATTTATCGCGGAAATGTTGGGTGTACGTCGCGAGGGCGTTACTGAAGCGGCAGGCAAACTGCAGCGTATGGGCGTGATCGAATATTCCCGTGGTCGCATCACCGTGCTGGATCGCGACGAAATGGAATATCTCTCTTGCGAATGTTACAGCGTGGTGAAATCAGAAACGGATCGTCTGTTGCCCTGTGCCGCGCCGCTGCATCATCAGCCGCATCGGCATCAACCACACCACAGCTTCCGTTATGTGCGCTCTGCATAATTCCTAATCTCAGTAAAAGCCCCGTTTATACGGGGCTTTTTTTATTGCACGGCTTTCAAACAGCCTTTTGGCCCTATCCCTATTGGCCGAATATCCCTCTCCACCTGCAATTCTGGCAATAATTACAATCTTTTCCCCACATATTTACCTCGTTATCAAAATGACGGCACCGCACATGCCAGAAATATAGAAAATCAGCGCGCCTTATTTGCAATTGGCAATAGAAACAAACAAAGCATTGTGGAGCCTTTTTTGCTTAATCGATCCCACCACAACATGCATTCCACTCATAACAAGAGCGAGAACCCATATGAAAACTATTCGCCTGTTGCTAACCAGCGTAGTGCTGGCCTTTTTTAACGCTCACGTAATGGCAGAAACCTCACCGCAACAAAAAATTGTGGCGAGCGCTGTCGATCCCCAGGTGTTTATTGAGAAGGCGACATCCGCCGGTTTGGCAGATGTGGAAATGGCCAAAATGGCACTGAAAAAATCGACCCAGAACGAAGTGCGTCATTTCGCGCAAATGATGATCGAGGCCCATACACAGATGAATAAAGACCTGCTCAACTTGGCCAACAATGAAGGTCTGAATATTCCAGACGAACCGACACTTATGAAAAAAACCAAGGTTTTTATGTTGTCGCAGAGGGATGGCGAATCATTCGATGAAGCTTACGCAAAAAATCAGGTGGAAGCGCATGAACGGACCTATCAATTATTCCGTCAGGCTGCCAATTCACCGAGCGAAAATGTGCGCAAATTTGCCGATTCCCAACTGAAAAGTCTTGAGCATCATCTCAATATGGCGCGAGCACTGGTGACGACAGTAGCCCAAACGCAAGCGAGCGAAAGCCCAAAAGGTGTTTCCACACCCTAATCATCAGGATAGCGAGTCTTCGGCAAAGCGAGGTGAGAATATGAGAGGCAGCAAAGCTAAATATACGGAAAAACAAAAGCGCAAAGCTGAACACATTGAAGATGCCTACGAGGCAAAAGGCGTATCGAGTAAACGTGCGGAAAAAATCGCCTGGGCGACGGTGAACAAACAATCCGGCGGCGGAGAAAAATCCGGCTCCGGGCGCAAAAAGAGTGCAGGCGCCAAAGCGGATGCGCGGCAGGATTCAGCTAAGCGCGCTGCCGCTACCAAACGCTCTCAAGATAAAGCGGGCTCATTGGAAAAGAAGACTAAGTCAGTGCTGCTCGAAATCGCCCGCTCTCGCGATATTTCCGGGCGCTCGCAAATGAACAAACAGGATTTAATCACGGCACTGCGTAGTCCACGCAATTCTTAACTCAACAAGGTAGGGAAATTCATGTCCACGCGTGTACAGCGCCACGGTACGCAGATTAACGGCGGCACCACTCGTTTTAATCTGTGGGCACCCGATGCTAAAAGTGTTGCCGTTGATATTCGCGGCGAGAATGAGCTTGTTCCCATGCAGGCGCAAGGAGACGGCTGGTTCTCCGCTTATATTGGTTGCGGTGCCGGAACCGAATATTGTTTTGTTATAGACCACGAGCGCCGCGTACCCGATCCCGCTTCGCAGTGCCAAGTGGATGATGTGCACGGCTACAGCCGCGTTGTAGATCATAATCACTATCAGTGGAAGGCTAATGATTGGCGCGGTATTCCGTGGCACCAAACCATTATTTACGAATTGCACGTCGGCGTACTGGGCGGCTACAAGGGCGTGGAAAAACGCCTGCCGACGCTAGCTGCGCTCGGTGTCACCGCCATTGAATTAATGCCTCTGCATCAATTTCCGGGCACCCGGAATTGGGGTTATGACGGCGTATTGCACTCCGCGCCTGCCAACGCCTACGGCACAATTGAGGAATTAAAAAGCCTGATCGACACCGCCCATCAACTGGGCTTGATGGTGTTTATCGATGTGGTCTACAACCACTTCGGTCCCGATGGCAATTATCTGCACTCTTATGCCAGCGCTTTTTTCCGCGAGGACATCAACACCGGGTGGGGCTCCGCCATTGATTTCCGCCGCACCGAAGTGCGCGATTTCTTTTGCGAAAACGCGCTTATGTGGGTTCTGGATTACCGTGTGGATGGTTTGCGATTCGACGCTGTGCATGCGATTTCAGAGAAAAACTTTTTGGTGGAAATGGCGACGCGACTGCGC
>JBQGED010000185.1:0-10116 GCA_052039425.1 Sphingobacterium griseoflavum
GGTTAGTTCGATGTTGTACGGTGGATACGAGGGCTGAGACTGCTCTGAGCGGTGGGCAGCATCGAGAATTTGCGCCAGTCGATCAAAACCAATGGCGGATTTATACAAAGGGGAAAAGTCAAACGTTCTCATAATTTATCCTCAATTCGAGCAATAAAGAAAAATGACACCTATAACAGGCTGTAAATAACCAGAATCTTTCGCTGAAACGATTCCAGCTGCAAATTAAAATAAGTCCATAAAATTGCAATTCAAGTCTGTTAAAAATATTTTGGCGGAGTTACAAATTTTGCACGGCAGCAGTCAGTGAGGAATAGATGACGTCCACATTTGAACCGAATGTTCTTAAAACGAGACTTGAATTCCTGGCAAAACACTCCATGATTAGAGTGCAGGCCTGCCATTATTCACACCAGCACTTTGATTGGAGGTTCCTACTTCATGATAAAAAATAATGCAGATGTCGTTTTTCGCGATTTGGACCACTCACCTGCCTTGGAATACACCATCACCCGTAAACTCGAAAAATTATCCCGTTTCGCTCCCGACATATTGCGCTCCCGAGTCGTTCTGGACACGCCGCACAACCGACGGCACAAAGGCAAGTTATTTCGCGCGTCAATTGAGCTCAGCTTACGCGGGCGGCCGATCACCGTCTCAAATGACGCACCAACCGCGCACGTTGCCGTACGCGATGCATTTCACGCCGCCGAAAGACGTTTGAAGGAGAGTCGCCAACTCACTTTGGCACGATGATTTCCGAGCGGACCCTAATCCCTCGATAGCAGTTGCAGATAGACGTCATCACTCTTCGTTTATCGCTTCAGCTTGACCCTCAAAGAGCGCCGCAAATCGAAGCGGCGCTCGTCTGCCAGAACCTTTCCAGTCCTGGAAATATCCATGTAAATCTGCGATAGTTCGCGCCTTTGCGGCGGGGGGTGTCCTGTGACATCAATCCATCGCATTTCACCGGCATAATGCGGTGCCGAATTCCACCCTTATCTGGAGAGATTCAGACATTGAACAAGATGGTGCATCACGCTTGGACAGCCTCTCACTCGGCTGAACTTTATGGCATCAATGACTGGGGCGCGGGCTACTTTAGCGTCTCGGACAAAGGTGAAATCCTCGTGACCGCTCAAGGGGAATCAGGCCCCTTGAAGATCTCGATGCTGGATCTGGTAAAAGACATCAAAGAGCGCGGCATGGATATGCCGGTGCTGGTGCGCTTTGAGAATCTGCTGGCGCAGCAGATCGCCCGCCTGAATAACGCCTTTAATAATGCGATTGAACAGAGTGGCTATCGCGGCAAGTATCGCGGCGTCTTTCCTGTCAAGGTCAATCAACAGTGCCATGTGATCGAAGAGATCGCCCAGGTAGGCGCCAAGTACGGACACGGGCTGGAGGCCGGCTCCAAGCCAGAGTTGATCATTGCGTTGGCAAACCTGGAATCGCCGGAAGCCTGTATCGTCTGTAATGGCTATAAAGATGCCGAGTTCATCGATCTCGGCCTGCAGGCTTGCAAGATGGGCTACCGGGTGTTTTTTGTTATCGAGACCCCCTCCGAATTACCAATTATCCTCGAACGCAGCCGCGCCCTGGGTATCAAGC
Organism: Sphingobacterium griseoflavum; assembly: GCA_052039425.1. Classification (GTDB taxonomy): domain Bacteria; phylum Pseudomonadota; class Gammaproteobacteria; order Pseudomonadales; family Cellvibrionaceae; genus UBA5868. The sequence continues at coordinate 1,612 of JBQGED010000185.1, forward strand.
CCCTTATTGGCATACGCGTCAAGCTAGCCTCCATGGTCGGCGGCCACTGGAATGCGACCAGCGGCGACCGCAGCATCTTCGGCGTCACCATTGCGCAGCTCATCAATCTGGTGGACACCCTTAAAGCAGAAGGCATGCTCGACTGCCTGCAATTGCTGCACTATCACTTGGGCTCGCAGATTCCCAACATCCGCGACATCCGCACCGGCGTTCTAGAAGCCTGTCAGGTTTATATGGACCTGGTGCGTGAAGGCGCGCGTATGGGTTACCTCGACCTGGGCGGCGGCTTGGCGGTGGACTACGACGGCTCCAAGACCAACTACGTCCATTCGCGCAACTACACTCTGGATGAATATTGCGCCGACATCGTCGACGTCATCATGACCACCCTGGATCCCAACGAGATCGCGCATCCAACAATCATCACCGAGTCCGGCCGCGCCACCGTGGCTTATTCGTCCGTGTTGCTGTTCAATGTCCTCGACGTCGCCTCTTTCGAACCGGGCCCACTGCCGGAAGTGATCAGCGAGGAAGAGCACGCGATGATCCACAACCTGAAGGAGCTGCTCAAAACAGCCAACGTGCGCAACCTGCAGGAGTGTTACAACGACGCGCTCTTCTACCGCGACGAAATCCGCGAGCTGTTCAAGCGCGGCCAGGTGAACCTGCGTTCACGCTCGCTCTCGGAAAACCTGTTTTTGAAAGTGATGCAACGCCTGTTGGTATTGGCGGAAGACGCGCCGCGGGAGTTCAGTGAGTTGCCCAAGCTCAAAGAGCAGCTGTCCGACATCTATTACTGCAACTTCAGTTTGTTCCAGTCGCTGCCGGACATCTGGGCGATTGACCAGATCTTCCCGATTGCGCCAATTCACCGACTGGAAGAGCGTCCGACCCGGCAGGCCATTATCGCGGACATCACCTGTGACTGTGATGGCAAGATCGACCGCTTCGCCGATATGCACAGCACCCGCCGCACCCTGCCTCTGCATGCGCTGAAAGACAATGAGGAGTACTACATAGGCACCTTCCTGGTGGGCGCCTATCAGGAAACCCTTGGCGATCTGCACAACTTGTTTGGCGACACCAACGTGGTCAGCGTGCGCATCAACGAAGACGGCCACTATGAGTTCATCCACGAGATCGAAGGCGACAGCATCGCGGACGTCCTCAGCTATGTGGAGTACAACCCGCAGGTGATGCAGGACCGCTTCCGCCGCATCGCCGAGCAGGCCGTGCGCGAAGGCCGCATCAGCGCTTCCGAGCGTCTGGACATCATGAAGGCGTTTTCCGCCAGCATGCGCGGTTATACCTATTACGAAAAATAATTGGCTATTACGAAAAATAATTGGCTACTGCGAAAAATAAGCCGCCAATAATATTGATCAGCAGCAAGTCTCGCGCGGCCAAGGCGCAGACCATTGAGGAGAGAGTCACATGAGCAAAGTCATCATCATCGGTGCCGGCGGCGTGGGTGGCGTGGTCACCCATAAGTGCGCGCAATTGCCCGAGGTGTTCCCGGAAATCATTCTGGCGAGTCGCAACGAAGAAAAGTGCAAAAAGATTGCGGCGCAGCTGTCGCGTCCGATCCGCACCGCGCAGGTGGACGCGGACAATGTCGCTGAGCTGACTGCACTGCTGGAAAAAGAAAAGCCGAGTTTAGTCATTAATGTCGCCCTGCCTTATCAGGATCTGCACATCATGGACGCGTGCCTGAACGCTGGCGTCCACTATTTGGATACCGCCAACTACGAACCGCCAGAAGTTGCTAAATTCGAATACAAATGGCAATGGGCCTATCAGGAGAAATTCCAGAAGGCCGGCTTGATGGCACTGCTCGGCAGCGGTTTTGATCCGGGCGTGACCAACGTCTACACCGCCTACATCAAAAAACATTGTTTAGATGAAATCCACGAGTTGGACATCATCGACGCCAACGCCGGTAACCACGGCCAGCCTTTTGCCACCAACTTCAACCCGGAGATCAATATCCGAGAAGTCACCGCGAAAGGCCGCTATTGGCAGAACGGCGAATGGGTAGAGACCGATCCCCTGTCTGTGAAGGACTCGTTTGATTTCCCTGAAGGCATAGGCCCCATGGACATCTACATGATGTACCACGAGGAACTGGAGTCCATCGTCAAACACTTCCCGGAGATCAAGCGCGCGCGCTTCTGGATGACCTTCTCGCAGAACTACCTGAAACACCTGGAAGTACTGCAGAACGTGGGCATGACAGGCATCAAGCCGGTGATGTACAACGGTGTTGAAGTGATTCCCTTGCAGTTCCTCAAGTCCGTGCTGCCCGACCCATCTAGCCTGGGGCCTCTGACCAAAGGCCGGACCTGTATCGGCTGCGTGGCGAAAGGCATCAAAAACGGCAAGGAAAAGATCGTCTACATCTACAACATCTGCGATCACGAAGCCTGTTACCGTGAAGTACAGTCTCAGGCGATCTCCTACACCACTGGCGTGCCCGCAATGATCGGCGCAAAGATGATGTTGGAGAACAAATGGATGAAACCCGGCGTATGGAACATGGAGCAGTTCGATCCGGATCCGTTTATGGAAGACCTCAACAAGTACGGCCTGCCCTGGACTCTGGTCGACCTGAGCGATACTGGCCTCGCCACCTGATCCGCCCCCGCGGCTTCGTCTGAAGCCGCGCTCTCCTTCCCACGTTATTTCGAGCGATTTCACCATGCCTCATTCCCTGGCAAATTTTGATCTATCCCGCGTGCCCAGCCCCTGCTACGTCGTCGACGCTGTAGCGCTAGAACGCAATTTGCGCATACTGGCGCGAGTGCAGGAGGAAAGCGGAGCCAAGGTGTTGCTGGCCCTGAAGGCGTTTTCCATGTTCGCAGCGGCGCCTTTGGTGATGCGGTATTTGAAGGGCACCTGCGCCAGCGGTTTGTATGAAGCCCGCTTGGGAAGAGAGAAGTTCGGCGGCGAGGTCCACACCTACGCTGCAGCCTATCGCCCAGCGGAGATGGAGGCGATTCTGCAAGCCTCAGATCACGTGGTGTTTAATTCCTTCGGCCAGTGGCAACGCTTCCGCGAGCAAGCTCTCGCCGCCCAGGCCAAACGCCCTAAGCTGGAGTTCGGTCTGCGCATCAATCCGGAACACTCGGAAGGTGCCACACCAATCTACGATCCCTGCGCTCCCTGCTCACGCATGGGCATTCCCATCGCAAAATTCGAAGGTCAGGACCTGAGCGGTCTGTCCGGTCTGCACTTCCACACTCTTTGCGAGCAGGACTATGAGCCACTGCGCCGCACGCTTGATGTTATCGAGCGCAATTTCGCGGCTTACCTGCCGCAAATGAAGTGGATCAACTTCGGCGGCGGCCACCATATCACCCGCGATGATTATCAGGTGGACGCGCTGATCGAGCGCATCAAACAGTTTCAGAATAAATACCAGGTACAGGTCTATCTAGAGCCTGGCGAAGCCATTGCGCTGAACAGCGGCATCCTCGTGGCTGAAGTGCTTGACACTAACTGGAACGGTATGGACTTGGCGATCCTCGACACCTCCGCCACCTGCCATATGCCGGACGTGCTGGAAATGCCCTACCGCCCGCGTATCACCGGCACGGGCCAGCCCGGCGAGCTGCCCCACACCTACCGTCTGGGCGGACCTAGCTGCCTGTCCGGGGATGTCATCGGCGACTACAGCTTCCCTGCTCCGCTCCAGATTGGCCAGCGCATGATGTTCGAGGATATGGCGATCTACACCATGGTGAAGAACACCACTTTCAACGGTATTCCCCTGCCCGCCATAGCGCTCTACAACAGCGAGACCGACGAGTTAAAAATTGTAAAAGAGTTCGGGTATGAGCACTTACTGGAACGTCTTTCATAGTATCGCGGCAATCGGATGGCTATGATGCGCCGCAACGAAGCTTTGTTGAGATTGGAGCCTCATGACCGAATCGCCATTACCCATATGCCAGTGCCGAGTGTCGGACTTGGAGTGCTTACAGAAGGAAGAGGCGCGCTTGCGGGAGGAAGTCGCGCACTTGAAGGAGAAGCTGCAGGCCCTTGAACTGCAGGTAATGCGCGACCCACTCACAGGGCTGTACAACAAGCGCCATTTTGACCGGGTGCTGGAAACAGAAATGGAGCGCGCCCGCCGCACTCAGCAAACTCTCAGCATTATTCTGCTGGATCTGGACCACTTCAAAAGCGTAAATGATTGCTTTGGCCATCCGGTCGGTGATCACGTTCTCCACGCCGCCGCGCAGCTTCTCAAAGGCGAACTCAGAATGACCGATGTGCCGTGCCGCTACGGTGGCGAGGAATTTGTCGTTATTCTGCCCTCCACCCCGCCGACTACCGCAGTACAAGTGGCGGAGCGCCTGCGTTCCGCGTTGAAACGCGCTCCCATCACCACTGACAAAGGCCCGGTTAGAATTACCGCCAGCCTGGGCGTCGCCGCCTTCCGTCCCGACCAAAAAATGACAGCAGCGTCCTTGATCGAGCGCGCCGACGAAAAACTCTACGAAGCTAAACGCAGTGGTCGGGATCGGGTGTTGGCCGACACGTCAGATGTTCCTGCCGCAACAGTCGTAGTCGAGAAGCATGCGGCGATGCTCGATCCCTCAGTCGCCTAAATGCGCAGACTTCTTGCGCTCCTGATTGTCCTTAGCCTCGCTGGCTGCAGTTTCAATCCGGAGCGTAAAACCCAACAGCTCTGTCCTTCCTGCGGGATCGTAAGACTCGCCACTGCAACGCCCACGCCAGTGCTCGGATATCTCCATAATCTTGGCCCGGATAACCCGTTTCTCCACGTTTACCTCGAAGGGGACGGGCAACCCTGGCTGCGCGGCCGTTGGCCAGCGACCAACCCGTCCTCGCGGGAAATGACAGCTTTGCACTTGATGCTCATTGACCCGCAACCGAGCCTGTACCTCAATCGCCCCTGCTACGGGTACCGGCAAATGCCGGAAAACTGTTTATCGACCTTATGGACCGAAGGGCGCTATGCCGAGGAAGTAGTGGCGACTATGGCGAAGGCCCTAGAGGAAATAGCAGGAAAATATCCGGACAGAGACTTGGTATTGATCGGCCATAGCGGCGGCGGAACAATGGCGATGTTGCTGGCGCAACGTTTGGGGAATGTCGCGGCGGTGGTGACGCTGGCAGCGAATCTGGATCACCGCGCCTGGACCGACGCGCATGGATATCTTCCGCTGACTCGGTCGCTCAATCCTGCAGAGCAACCGCTGCTCTCAGAGGGAATCCTTCGCTGGCATTTGGCTGGAGGAAAAGATCTGCAGGTGCCGGCAGAGATTACTAAAAAAGTCGCGAGCCGCGATCCCGCAGCCCGCTTTATTCTCTATCCCGATTTCGATCACACCTGTTGTTGGCGACAGATCTGGCCGAACCTACTGCAAACACTGCAGAATCAATTGACCGGCACGAAATAGAAAGTGCCACCTTCATGGCCGGCTTCGCGTACTGGCTTCATCTCTGGGATCTGCACTTCTTCAGCGTATTGACTGCGTTTACGCACATTGACTGAAAGCTGCGCAAACAAACCGCTGTCGCGCAATGTGTCCTGATTCTGCTCAAGTGCATCGATCAACGCACTGGCAAACACCGAATGGGTTTTGTTGGAACCATCCAATACGGGCTTTACACCACCGGATGAAATCACCACCCGCGCGCGCCGCGACAGTCCCGACTGAATGGCTTTGGCGGATTGCGATCCGCTTACACCAAACAAAAAAGGGCTTTTTTCTGAACCGAGATACCCCGCGTAGCAGGAGTCCGAAATCACCAGCACTGAGCGGGCGCGCATGCGATCCAGGTGGTCGCTGATGACCGAGTTATTGATCCAGTTGCTGATATTGTCTTTACCCGCATCCACCGGCAGCCAATAGCCCCGCTCGGTGCGGCTTTGGTCGCTGCGGGAAATATTGCCGTGACCGGCGTAATAAATCAGCAGGTTGTCGTTCTCGCCGATCTGCTCATAAAAATCGTTGATGGTGTTAAGGATATTTTTTTCCGAGGCGTTGGGTACAAATAACGTGCTGAAACCGTATTTCTGCTCAAGGATCTGCTGCAGACGTTTGCCGTCTTCAAGAGGGGAACGCAGATCGTCGAGAAAAACGTAATCCTGGTTGCCGATGATCAGTGCGAAATAGCGGCCGAAATTAATGTCCTTCGCCACCCGTGTTTCCACTTTGTCGAGGATTTGTGGGGCCAAAAATTTATCGCTGCTGAACTTGCGATACGCGATCTCCATGCCGCCAACCTGGTCTTCCAGAGACTTGCGCTCATTCATGGCTTTCTCGTAAAGCTCCGTCAGCGCAGCAACTTCCTGGCGCGCCATTTCCAGCTCTTTTGGGTCCGCTCCATTTTGTTTTTGCTCAGCGAGGCGGGTTTGTTTTTCCACCTCGGTTTTCAGACCGGTGATCTGCTTCTGCAGAAAATCCGTCTGCACTTTGGCGCTAGCCAATTGCGCATTGAGTTTTTCCCGCGTGGACGCCAATTCTTTTTGCGCGTCGCTGCTCAACATCAATTCATCGTCGCCGATGCCAGAGGCTTTGCGGTACCAGTTCAAGGCAGTGGTGATGTCTTTTTCGACGCCCATACCTTTTTCATACAAATAACCCAAATTGATTTGCGCGCGGGAATATCCCTGATTGGCGGCTTTGGTGTACCAACTTACCGCAGAGACATAATCGGGCTCCTGGCCCAAACCTTTTTCAAAAATTTCACCGACATAATTCTGCGCTTCAGCGTCGCCCTGCTCCGCCTGCGGCAACCAGACTTTTAATGCAGAGCGATAATCGGCGCGGTCGTATTCCACATATTCACCGCCGCGGATACGGCAATCGGCCGTGGTGGTGCGGACGGCTCTGCGAGGACTGAGGTATTGCATGCTGCCAAGACGGCGCACTTGGCCGGGCAAAAGGCAATCGACGATGTATAAATCTTCGAGGGACTCATATCCCTCTTTGGAGTTGCCGGAGGCGTCTTTCGCCGGCGTTGTCGCGTTACAGCCGGCGAGTATGGCAAGGCTCAGTGCGAGCGGCCCGAGAGGTTTTAGCACGGGGGGAAGCGTTTTGACTGGCATTGTAAAAATTCTCCTGTTCTATGAGCTAAATCACTTCTTCGATTCGAACCGCTGCAAACGCTTTGTTATGTCCTTTAGCGCAGCTTTAATTCTTTTTTCATTGCCGGAAATTTCATCTTTGGAAAGAAATTCCAGGGCGACAAATAATTCGCGCAATTGATATTCATCCATGGAGGTATCTTGCGAACGCGCGATCAACCGATCACTCACCTGGATCATCCGGTCTTCCAGAATGGCGTGCGCTTTTTCCCGCTCAACTACGTCATTGGCGGTGAGATCATTGGCCAATTCCCATGCCTGAGAATAAAGGCGGTGAGCGAGATCTATATCTTCAGTCGACAAAAACTGATCACCTTCAATAATGGCTTCGCGCACCGCACCGAGTTCCGGTTTGAGACTGGTTACACTGGGAACCACCTGATCCAGCGCCGCGTTGGTGAGAAAAATCAGCGTACCCGTGGCAGCGGCAGCCAGCGCCAACAGACTGAGGTCTTTTTTCAGATTGCGCGGTTTGACGGCGTCGAGAAATTGCCCCGCATCCTTGAAGCGTTTTTCCCGCTCAAATTCCAATCCTTTACGCAAGGCGCGCATCTGCCGCCGCGGCAGGCTGCTGATATTTTCCAGTTTGGCGCCTTTTTCCCAGGCGACATCCGCCGGCATAGGCAAACCATCGGCGCCGATAAACGGATGCTTTCCCCGAATCATTTCGTAATACATGCACGCCAGCGAATACACATCGTCCACTGGCAGCGCCGTATGGCCCTGCAACATTTCCAGGCTGGCGTACCCGGGAGTCAGCGCACCTTCGGTAAGAGCGTCCGCGAGTGTGCGTTTTTCTTTGTTGACCTCGGTAAACGCCTTGGCGATACCGAAATCGAGGATTTTCACCACACCGCTTTTGCTGAGAAAAATATTCGCCGGCTTGATATCGGCGTGGGCAAAACCCTGCTGGTGGGCATAGGCCAACCCGCGCGCAACTCGTTCAATAACGTAAAGCGCTTTATCGAACGGCATTCGCCCGTTTTGGCGTAGGTGCTCCTTCAGGGAATCACCTTCGATATATTCCATGGTGATAAAAGCGGTTTCACCATCGCGGTCGAAATCGTAGACGGTGACGATATTCGGGTGCGACAGCGTCTGTGCTTTTTTCGCTTCGCGCTGAAGTGACTGCAGCGCGCCCGGCAAACGCCGACACTCGTCGTTGAGGACTTTAATGGCGATCAACGTATCGCTGTCCTCCATTTCTTCCCGCAGCAGGTCTTTCGCCAAATAGACCTTACCCATGCCCCCTTCGCCCAAGGTCTGCAACAGGACAAAGCGCTCCTTGAGCACTTTCATGCCTTGGTATTGCTCGGCAATACGGCGCTCCAGGTGGGCGAAAACGCTATCTGAGGCGCGGCGAATATCCGGGTTGACGACGG
>JBQGED010000186.1:0-11544 GCA_052039425.1 Sphingobacterium griseoflavum
ATCCCTTCGACCTGCGCCATCTGGCTCACTCCGCGAGGCAGGGAGACGGGCGCGGCGGCGCTGGCGAGACTGACGACCAACAAGAGAACACAGGAGAAACTGCGGAGGAGCGCTTGGGGCATCGGAATTCCTTTGCGGCTGATAAGAGAAAGAAAGCGGCCGAGTTTACTGCGTGGCCCAGGGTGCGCAAAGCGCTCCTGCTGGGCAGTGACAATTACGGCGCGATTCCACAACAACACTGCGGCGGGAAAGTTCCACCGCAGCCCGGCGGTCGGCTTGACTCGCTCGGGATTGCCACTATCATCCAGCGAGGCGCCATCTTCCACACTAAACTGCTCAGGGAAGCCTTCCTCAATTCACGGACCCATCTTGATGATCGACACCCGCCAAACGCTGGAAACGCCAGAAGGCACCGACCTGTCCTTGCTCCCAGCCGGCTTCTGGATTCGCAGCTTGGCGTATATGGTGGACTGGCTGCTGCGTATCGCCGTGGTGATCGTTTTCGCAATCGTCTTCCGCACCAGCGGTATCGGCCAAGGCTTGACCCTGGTGGCGTATTTTCTGTTGGAGTGGTTTTACCCGGTGTTCTTTGAAGTCTGGCGCGACGGCCAGACCATCGGCAAAAAATCTCTCCGCCTCAAAGTGATCAACGACGATGGCACCCCCATCACCTTCGCCGCCTCGCTGATTCGCAATCTTCTGCGCGTGGTCGACTTTCTGCCGAGTTTCTATGTCACCGGCATTCTCGCCAGTCTGTGCAACCGTCATTTCAAACGCCTGGGCGATCTGGCCGCGGGCACCATGGTGGTCTATGCCCACCCGGTGCCGCCCAGCCCGCCGCTGGAAAATGTCGGCAGCCGACCGGTGCCAGAGGGTTTTAGCACCGATGAACAACGATTTCTTTTAGCCTTTGCCCAGCGCAGCGCCACCATGAGCGCAGCGCGTCAGGCGGAGTTGGCGCGGGTGCTGGAGCCGGCACTGGGCAAAGGCGATCCGGTCCTCACCATCAAACAAATGGCCAATCATATCGTCGGCAATCGCGAGCAGCCCCGCGGGGGTCCGGCGGCATGAAGCAAACCGCTTTTGAACAACTGCACGCATCGACATGGCGAGCACTTGAAGAGCAACTCCGCCATCTGGAAAAAGGCGGAAAAAAATCGCCTGATGACCAACAGCAGTTCGCCGCGCTCTTTCGCAAAGTCTGCCACTTCCACGCTCTGGCGCAGGAGCGCCACTACAGCAGCTTTCTGGTGGACCACCTGGACAACCTGGTGACCCGCGCGCACCAGCAGCTCTACCGCCGCAAACACCCCATCCGCGAACCGCTGATTCGCTTTGTGGTAGCCGACTTCCCCGCGCTGGTGCGTGCGGAAAAACAGGCGGTGCTGTGGGCGACCGTATTGTTCCTCGCCCCCCTTCTGCTGTTCTTTATCGGCGGACGCATAGCGCCGGAGCTGGTGTATACGGTGCTGGCGCCGGAGCAGACGGCGGAGATGGAATCCATGTACGACCCCGCCAACAAGATCCTCGGCAAAGCGCGGGATTCGGACACCAATTGGGGCATGTTCGGTTTTTATATCTACAACAACATCTCCGTCGCCTTCCGCACTTTTGCCTCCGGGCTGTTGCTGGGTGTCGGCAGCGGCTTTTTTCTCACCTATAACGGCGCACTCATAGGCGCGGTGGCCGCCCACCTCACCAACGTCGGCTTTACCACCACTTTTTTCACCTTCGTGGTCGGCCATGGCAGTTTTGAGCTCACCGCCATAGTGCTCGCCGGTGCGGCGGGACTGAAGCTCGGCTACAGCCTGCTGGTGCCAGGACAACTGAGCCGATTGGACTCCCTCAAGCTGGCGAGTCACACCGCTATAGGCTTGGTGTACGGCGTGATTCTGATGCTGGTGATCGCGGCATTTATTGAAGCCTTCTGGTCCTCCAACAACCTGTTCGCCCCCTGGCAGAAATACACGGTCGGCGGTTTTCTCTGGCTGATCGTATTGACCTACCTGATCTTCAGCGGCCGTGGCCGGAGTACCGGCCAATGAATCTGGAGCAAGTGCGCATCGCGATACGCCCGCGGCGGGATTGGGAGGCTGTGGATCTAGGCCTGCTGATGGCGCGCCAGTGGTGGTGGCAGATGCTGCAAGTGTGGCTGATCATCACCGCGCCCTGGTTGATCGCCGCCTGCCTGTCACCGCCGGAATATCAGTGGCTGGTGTCCCTCAGCCTGTGGTGGTGCAAACCCTTGTTCGAACGCCCACTGCTGATGATCCTGAGTCAAGGGGTGTTCGGGGTAGAGCTGACCAACCGCGAAGTGCTGCGCGCCACACCGGGACTGTTTCTCACACAGATTTTCCCCAGCCTCACCTGGCGGCGTTTCAGTATGACCCGCTCCATGGACTTGCCGGTGATCCAACTCGAAGGGCTGCGCGGCAGCGAGCGGCGCGACCGCCTGAGCGTACTGCACCGGGTGGACAGTGGTCCGGCCAGTTGGCTCACCATCATCGGTGTGCATGTGGAGTCTTTCATCATGATGGCCACGGCCGCGCTACTGGGTATCTTCATTCCCCCCGAGGTAGCTGCCGATATATGGAACTGGGAATTCTGGGGCGAGAGCCGCGTCGGCGGTGCTCTGCTCATCGGCTTTGCCTATATCGGCATGGCGATTGTCGGCCCGCTGTTTGTGGCCTGTGGCTTTTCTCTCTACCTCAACCGGCGGGTCAAGCTGGAGGGTTGGGACCTGGAAATCGCCTTCAAACGCATGGCGCAGAAGCGCGGTTTGAATACGCTCGCCTTACTCGCGCTGGTCGGCCTGCTGCAGCTGACCCCGTCCACGATCCCGGTTGTACAGGCGCAGAGCGAGCGCGAGGTGATTCGCGAAGAGATCATCGCCATCAAGCAGGGCCCGGATTTCCACCGCATGGAAACTCAGCGGGTACTCAAGAGCCCGGAGAAAACCGACGACGCAAGGGATTTCGGCGGTTTCTGGCGCGCTTTGTTCGAGTTTTTTGCCGGCACTGGCGATGTGGCGCGCGGCATGGCCGGCGTGGCTGAGTTGGTGCTGTGGGGACTGGTGCTACTGGCGGTGGTGCTATTGATTTTGAAATACGGGCACTGGCTGGAGCGCATCCCGCAACTGCTGCCGGGCCGACGCAAACGCCGCGAGTACCAACCGCAGACACTCTTCGGTATGGCGGTCACTCAAGAATCGCTCCCGGATGATGTGGGTGCCGTTGCACTGGATTTATGGCAGCGTGGCGAGCAGCGCCAAGCACTGGCCCTGCTCTACCGCGCCAGTCTCGCCAGGCTGCTCCAGGTGGGTGTGCCATTGCGGGAGGGTTCCACCGAGCAGGAATGCCTGCGTCTGGCGGAGCGCCTGCAAACTGAACTCGGCATACCGCCGACATCCATGGATTATTTTGCCCGCCTCACCCGCGTCTGGCGCCAGCTTGCCTACGGTCATCTGGCCCCGGCGGAAAACGAAGCAATCGCCCTCTGCCGCGACTGGCGCCAACACTGGCCGGAGGCGCGCCATGGCTAATCTGCCCGCCCGCCTACCGCAAGTGTTGGCGATCCTGCTATGTCTGCTCGCCGCCATCTGGTACTTCAGCCTGGAGTGGGAGGAAAAGGAAATCGACATCGGCCCCTCGGCAGAAGCGCGCCGCAATCCGATTCTGGCGCTGCAGCGCCTATTGGAACAGCGCGGTCAGCCGGTGGAGCTGGTTCGCGGCTTCGCCGGACTCGAACGCCTGCGCTTTGGCGACACTCCCATAGGTGCCAATGACACGCTGGTGCTGCTGAATACCGGCCGCAGCCTGCGGGACAGCCAAGTGAATCGCCTGTGGCAGTGGGCGGCAGACGGCGGGCGTCTGCTGGTGGCGGTGGACAATCCCTATTTCGATATGGCCGCGCTGCACAGCGATCCCCTGCTGGACCGCCTCAGCCTCACCCTGGCGGGCCACCCCTGGTCGGAGCTGGACGAGGACGAAGGCGAGCAGGAGTTCACCGATGATGCTGAAGCGGAGGAGGATGAGCCCGTCGCTGCCGAACCGATGCCGGAAAATGAGCAAGAAGCAGAAGAAGATGATGAAACGCAGCCCGGCCAGTGCACCTGGCAGCGTGTGACAGTGCCGGTTTCCCTGGCGGGCCATGGCGAGGGCGAGCTTGCGATGGAATTTGCCTCCGGTGTGTCTTTCGCCGATTTGAATTCCGACGCCCGCGTGCTGGCCAGCCACCACGACAAGATTTTCCTGGTACACCAGGCGATTGGCGCGGGCGATCTTTATGCGCTGCCATCCATGCGCGCACTCGCCAATGACTTTGTGCACTGTCAGGACAACGCCTACATCCTCTGGCAACTGCTGCGCGACAGCGACAAGGTCTGGCTGGTATTGAACGCCGACAGCCCGAGTTTCTGGCGCCATCTCTGGCAGCTTTCGGCCTTCGGCTGTATCGCCCTGCTCAGCGCTCTAGCGCTGTGGCTGTGGTACAAAGTGCCACGTTTTGGCCCGGTCCTTGAGCGCCGCATCACCGGCCGGCGCCAGTTTCTCGATCATATCCGCGCGAGCGCGCAATTTCTGATCCGCCAGCAGGGCAAAGACGCACTGATTCCACCCCTGCGCGACGAAATTCTGCACAAGTTGCATCTGCGCCAGCCGGGTTTTACCCGGCTTTCCCATGCCGAACAGATCGCCAAAGTCGCCCAGTTGAGCGGCATGAAAAACGCCGACGTGGAAGTGGCGCTCTACCGCCCCCTACCTCTGCCGGACCCGATCTTCATCGACGTGGTGCAACGCCTTCAACACCTAAGGAACGTTCTATGAGCAACTTCACCGACACTCCGGAAACCTCCGCCAGCCCCGAACCGGAGAGCACCGGCGGCGTTTTCGAGCAGGCGCACAGTCTGGTACAGGCACTGCGCCAGGAGATTCAAAAAGTCCTGATCGGCCAGGAAGCGGTAGTGGAGCAGGTGCTGATGGCGCTGATCGCCCGCGGTCATGTGCTGATCGAAGGTGTGCCGGGGCTGGGCAAAACCTTGCTGGTGCGCACCCTGGCGCAGTGTTTTGGCGGCCGCTTCGCGCGCATCCAGTTCACTCCGGACCTGATGCCCAGCGATGTCACCGGCCACGCCATGTTCAATATGAAGACGCAGGAATTCGAAATCCGCAAAGGCCCCGCCTTTACCAACCTGCTGCTTGCCGATGAGATCAACCGCGCGCCCGCTAAAACCCAGGCGGCGCTGCTGGAAGTGATGCAGGAGGGGCAGATCACCATCGAAGGCAACTCCTACTCGGTGGACGCGCCCTTTATGGTGCTGGCGACACAAAACCCCATTGAGCAAGAGGGCACCTACCCCCTGCCTGAGGCGGAACTGGATCGTTTTATGTTGAAGGTGCTGATCCGCTACCCCGAGCAGCGCGATGAGGAGAATATGCTGCGGCAGATCTGCAACGGCGCAGCCGAGGACAAGCCGGCGATACGCCAGCTGCTCAAACCCGCCCATGTACTCAGCTTGCAGAAGATCGCCCTCCAGATCACCGTGGACCCGGCCATAGTCGAATACATCGTTAAAATCGCCCGCGCTACGCGTGACTGGCCCGGCGTTTCCCGCGGCGCCGGGCCCCGCGCTAGCATCGCGATGCTCAACTGCGCGCGCGCCTATGCGCTGATGAACAACAACCGCTATGTCACCCCCGATGACGTGAAAGCCGTGGTGTTGCCGGCCCTGCGTCACCGCCTGCTGCTGGCCGCGGAGCTGGAGATCGAAGGCGTTTCGGTCGACAAAGTGCTCACCGAGATCTGCCAGAGCATAGCGGCGCCGCGGCAATAGTCCATGAACGCATTTTCGCGCAGACGCTGGCGGCCGAGCCGCAAGACCCTGGTCGTGGTGGTGAGCTTGGGCTTGGCGGCATTGGCCGCCCCCCTGTTCGGCCATTGGTTGCCGGTGCTCGAGGGGAGCTGGGTGCAAACGGGCTTGGCGCTGGCGGCGGTGATGTTCGCGCTGCTGGTGCTGCTCGACTTTGCCGCCTCCCGCAGTCAGCCGCCCATCCGGGTGGAGCGCCAACTGGCGGGTGGGCTCTCATTGAATCAGTGGAGCGAGGTGAAACTGATCCTGCAGCATAGCTTCCGCTACCCCATAACCGTGGAGATTTTTGACGGTATCAACAGCGATGTGGTGTGCGAAAAGGTGCATCAACGGGTGCCGTTGCAACCGCAGCAGACCACCCAGATCAGCTATCGCCTGCGCGCCCTGCGTCGCGGCCCTCTGACGCTCGACCAATGCCATCTGCGCGTGCCCACCGCTCTCGGCTTCGGCAGCATTTCCTACACGGTCACGGAAACCAGCGTGGCCAAGGTATATCCCAACTTCGCCGCCATCGCCGCCTACACGATTCTCGCGGCGGAAAATCACACCAGCGAACTCGGCATCAGGCCGAAAAGCCGCCGCGGTCAGGGTTTGGATTTTCACCAGTTGCGCCAATACCGCCAGGGCGACAGCCTGCGCCAGATCAGTTGGAAAGCGTCTTCCAGCCGTCAGGAACTCATTTCCAAGGAGTATCAGGACGAGCGCGATCAGAATGTCATTCTGCTGATCGACAGCGGCCGGCGCATGCGCGCCAAAGACGACGATCTTGATCATTTCGACCACGCCCTTAACGCCAGCATCCTGGTGAGCTACATCGCTCTGCGCCAGGGCGACAGCGTCGGCGTGATGAGTTTTGGCAACAGCGAGCGCTGGATCAGCCCGCAAAAAGGGGCGGACCGGGTGCGGGTGATTCTCAACGGGCTTTACGATCTGCAGGTGGGCAACCGCGCGCCGGATTATCTGGCGGCGGCGGAAAAACTCTCGCAATTGCAGCGCAAACGCTCCCTGGTGGTGATCGTCACCAACTCCCGCGACGAGGAAATCGATGAATTGGTGATGGCGGTGAAGCTGCTGCAAAAACGCCATCTGGTATTGGTGGCGAATATTCGCGAGGCGATTCTCGATCAGACTTTGCACGCCCCCATTCAAACCCTCGATGAGGCCGCCACCTACGCCGGCGCGGTCACTTATCTGCAGCAGCGCACGGCGGCCCACCGCAAACTGCAACAAGGCGGCACCTACGCGGTGGATTGTCTGGCCAAAGAACTGGCCCCGGCGTTGGCCAACAGTTATTGGGAAATAAAAAGGGCAGGCGTTTTGTAAAAACCGCTCTATCAAATTTTGCGGGCGGATAAATAACTATTTAATTTGCTCCGCCAATTGACCCGCGCTTGCAAATGTCGCTCGCGGGCGCGCCGCCAAAATTGCAGAAATCCCCGGCGCTGTTGATCTCTCGCCGCCGGCGTCAGCAGTGGCGTTCTGGTCAATCGGCGCTGACGACGATGCAACACCAAAGGCGGTTTGACCTGCACTGGGCAATCTTCCATTTCCCGTCCCCTTTTATTTATTTCGCGCAACTGCGGCGGATTTCTGAGTGGTCGCAAGCCTGATTGCAATATGGCTGCCAAACAGGATCTCGATCTCCAGTTGGCCCCAGCGCAGGGGAAATAAACGTCGGCGGCTGATTGAGTAACGTCACAGAAGGGCGCTGACTGCAAAAAATTGTCAGTTTTGCGAGCTTTTTATTCCGTTCATTGTTGTTATTGCGGGCGGCAATAATCCTGCCCGAGTCAGTACTTAATGGTCTAGGCGACGCCGCGGGGCCGGCTGTTTTTCCACCTATCCTCTAGTAAATAGGTGGAAATTACATGTGGCGACGACAAAAAATCTCTACAGCGTATTAATTCTGGTTTTTGGTTGTTTAACCTATTCCGCGGGGGCGGAGGAAATGCCGGTGTCCACGCGATTGCTCGCCCTGTCGTCAGCCACAGTCGCAGAAAGCGTCTCTGCACCCGCTCCCTACGATCTGCGCAGCGCCACCTTGATTCTCGATGCCGAGGGCATTTTCTGGCGCGACAAAATCTACACAATTTTGCGGCAACATCACCGACCAGACTCCGGCGACCCCAATTACCTGCTGCACGATATGGCGGTGATGGCGGATTATTTCGCCCGCTATCCAACGGTGCGCGAGCTGTTCGCCGCCGTGGCAGGCAAACGCTGGCACTGGCAGCACGGCGAACATCAGGCGGAAACACGGGTGGAAGGTTCACGCCTGCAAGTGCGCTCCCTGCAGATTCGTTTTGATTCCCGCGCCGGCGCCCAATTTCAGTTTCGCAATGCCTGCGCCGATAAGATTCCCTATTGTTTTGCCGCGCCAGCGGACGTATTTCTGCACGAACTTCTGCACGTACACGCCATCCTGACCAACCCCGATGCCTTTATCGCCCAGGGCGGCATGGGTGAACATCTGTACCCGCATTTGCACGAGCGCGACACCATAGCTGCGGAGCGCCGCCTCTACACATTGATGAGTCGTTTGGATAATTTTCCACGCCCCCTGCGCACCTCCCACAGCGGTCGTAGAACGACGACTCAGTGCGCAACTTGTTTGCGCTAACACGCCCTCGCGGCAAACCTGCGCGCGGTTTATCAAGGGCGGCGATTTATGACACGGAATTATTTCTCGCCCGCCTATGCTTCTTAATCCAATGTGATGCATGAAATTTAATGCCGTCATCCTCGCTCAGCGGGGATCTATAGACTGCGGACACGGAGATATGGACTCCCGCTGCGCGAGAGTGACGACGGAGGGGGCGAGAGTGACGCGGGAGGGGGTGAGGGTGACGCGGGAGCGGAACGATAATGACCGTTTACATATGGCTCCGTCGCAGGGATGACGAAGGAGCAGAGCCTTGCCCCGGAACCACCATAGCGGAAGAGGAATGAACATACAGCGACGCATACAAATGCGCCGGTATATGCAGTGGGCAAGGTACGCAATAGCCTGACGAACTTGAGGCCGGGTGCAGGCGAAAATCGCGGCTCCACCGGCGCAGTGGGCGCGCCAACTCCCACCAGCCGCGAAACATCACTTTCACTGGATTGGTGGAAGGCTCCCAATGGCGCACGCCGAAGGTGACTGGCTCGATTTCATCTGCGTAGGTGCCGAACAGGCGGTCCCAAATAATCAGCATGCCGCCAAAATTTTTATCGATATAGCAGGGATTACTGCCGTGGTGGACGCGGTGATGGGACGGTGTATTGAACACAGTTTCCAGCCAGCCGAGTTTTTTGATGTGTTCATTGTGAAGAAAAAAGGGTACTGCATTCGCCAAACCAAAACAGGCGAACAGCAGCACAGGATCGAAACCAAGTAACACCGGCACCAGCAGCGGACTCCAGGAATACAGCGGCGCAAAAATGCTGACGCGCAAATTGGTGGTGAAATTGAATTCTGTGGAAGAGTGATGCACCGAATGATCGAGCAGAAAAAACAAGCGGGTGTGCGCCAAACGGTGAAATACGTAAAAACACAAATCGCCCACCAGCACATGCAGCCCCACCCAGGCGTAATCCGGCAATAATTCGCGCAAATTCACCAGTGCCTGCACATGGGCCAGATGCAGCACCTGCAGCCCGAAGCCCAGGTTCCACACCCGGAACAGCAGGAACATGGCGCCACCGCAGGCGAGATTGACCAGCACTTCCCCCTGAAACAGCTGCCGACGGATCCATATCAGCAGAATGATTTCCACAGGAATGACCACGACGCCGATCATTTCGATCGTCTGCCGAAGGGCGCCAATCAACTGCAGGCCTAAATCATCCACACACTCGTCTTCCGTCATGCAACTGCGCCATTGTTAGATTCCCAGCGTGCGAGGTGAATACGTAAAGTCACGTAAAACGTTAATTGTGTGAACTTGAACCTGTCGTTATTCACGAATTCGAAGCCAAGCTAAACTGCTCACGCTGTTAAGTTCGCGAGAATCATTAGTATGACAATGGATGCCCTGCAACGCTGGCTGCTCTGGATCTGCCTTGCGGCGCTGCCGCTGATTGGACAGGCAGAGATTTACAAATGGGTGGACGCCAAGGGCAATGTCCACTTCAGCGACAAGCGCTACGCCGATGAAAAGGCGCAGCGTATAGATGAGGTGGCGCAGGTCACTCAGCAGAACGGCAATCAGTTTATCTTCCAGCCGGAAGCCGACGCCCTGTTGCGGCAAAATCAAACCCAGCCTCTCGGCCTCTCCACCGCGCTCTCCGCCGGCCAGTGGAGCCAGGGCGGCACCAGCTATCAGAATGTCAGTGTGATGCGCTTTGAAGTCGGCCCGCTGCTGGAGGAGATGCACCGCAATCCACAGAAAAAGCTGCTGCGCGCCACCCTGCTGCTCTACGCCAACGCCGATGACAAGCTCTACGGCCAGGGAGTGACCAATCAGGAGGCTCCCGGCCACTCCGCCAAAGGCGGCGACAACGGTTTTTACCTCAAGCCCGTGCATAACAACTTCGACGAGAACACTGCTACCTGGGAGAGCTTTTTCGACGCGAACAATTACACCCCGACCGCTGTGCGCAGCCTGCCGAGTATCGCCGTGCCGGGCAGCGACCAGGACAACCAGAAGAATTATGAAATCGACGTATTGCCTCTGGTGCAGAAGCTGATGGACGCCAACTTGCGCCAGATCACTTTGGAAATGCGTCTGCAGCGCACCTCCGGCCGCGCGCAGGTAACGTTTTATTCCCGCGAGGCGGAGGTGGACAAAAGACCGAGTCTGCAGGTGGAGCTGTACGACGACGTGTGAATCCTCAGCAGTCACGAGGTTTGAACTCCATTCCGTTGGACTCTAAAATCGCGCTCCCGCGCCTTGGCGCATTCACCCCTCCACCTGAAGTAACGGTCCCATGGAAAGTTTTATTGAAAAATCGTTGTACCGCTCGCGCTGGTTGCTTGCCCCTATCTACCTCGGTCTTGCGGTCGGGTTGATCGCACTGATCATCAAGTTCTTCCAGGAATCGATCCACCTGATCCTGGATGTCGTGCATATGAGCGAAGCCAAAATGATCCTCAGCCTGTTGACTCTGATCGATCTGGCGATGGTGGGCGGGCTGATTGTGATGGTGATGATGAGCGGCTACGAAAACTTCGTTTCGCAGCTGGATCTCGAAGGTGAAAAGGAAAAGCTCAACTGGCTGGGCAAGATGGATTCGTCCTCATTGAAGGGCAAAATCGCCGCATCCATCGTCGCCATTTCCTCAATTCACCTGTTGAAAGTCTTTATGAACGTGGCGAACACCGACGAAGCACACATCTATTGGTACACGGTGCTGCATGTCACCTTTGTCGCTTCCGCTTTCGCCATGGGCTATCTCGACCACAAACTCAAGCAAAAATAGCGCGCTCAGGGCAGCTGCTGTACCGACGCCGGCTGGCGGTTATTGCGGTATTGCAGCAGCCACTGCTGGAAGTCTGCCTCGGGCAGTGGCCGTGAAAATAGATAGCCCTGGAACACATTGCAGCCCAGGGCCTTCAACCGTTCCAGTTGCACCTCCGTTTCCACGCCCTCCGCGACCACCTGCAGTCCCATATTGCGACCGATGGCAATCATCGATTCCACCAGCGGTTCATGGGCGCTGGTCTCCAGCGCATCTACGAACGCCTTGTCGATTTT
>JBQGED010000187.1:0-2691 GCA_052039425.1 Sphingobacterium griseoflavum
GAGAAGGAGTCACCTACGAACTATTACGTCAAGCTTTCTGACGGCCAGAACAAAGAGAAAGTTGTTTGGGGTGTTGACCTACAGCGAGCAGTTAACGAAGCGAAAGCCCAAAAGGGTGATTTGGTTCGGTTGCAGAGGGACGGGCAAAGGGCCGTCACTGTAGATGAGCCGGTGAAAGATGCAGCAGGCAATATTGTCTCCTATGAGAAAAAGGAAGCTATGCGTAATGCGTGGACGGTTAGCCATCCAGAAGTTACGAAGGACATGCTTACCGAAAAATCTAAAGACAAATCGGCAAATCACGAAGCTTCTGCCGAACGTGAGCGTTCGGCTTCGAGTACGGACGCAAGCACGAAGCCTGCGCCAGTAAAGAGCTTGTCAGACCAGGCCAAGGACGCATTGCGGAATGCAAAGCGTGCTGAGGTGAGTGAGAACCACGAACTTGCTGAGAAGCATCGTAGCAAGGCTCTAGCGCTCGCCTTCGAAAGTGGGAAGCAGGGTGAGGACTCGAAGCGTTTCGACCCTAAGAAGCATCCGGAGTTGTTGCAAAGCCATGCTCGCGGGGTAGAAGTCGTTGAAGTGAGATCCAGGGTCGCCCAGCTTCGAGAGTCGGAGCAAAGACGGAAGGAAGAAGGGCCGAGAGTGGATCAAATTGTCGACCGCTCTGGTGAGAGCGCCGCCCCTACCGTCAATGGCTCCGCCAAACTGGCAAAACCCTTGCGGAATTCGGCGGAGAAGGACTTGGAATTTGCTGGTAAGCCAGCTTTGGTAGATGGCGATAAAGAGAAAGAGCTGCGCTCAAAAATCCTCGCTCAGATCAACCGTGATTTCAGAGGGGTGGGGGGCCGGTACTACAAGTCCGATGCTCGCGGGCACGATCAATTGGCGTTTCAAGACACCGGGTCGAAACTGGTCACGCAGGAGAACGATCAGAAAGTAGCGTTCGCGGTTGCAGCCATGGCTCAAGCCAAGGGGTGGAATGAAATCAAGGTTTCAGGTCATCCTGACTTCCGTCGTAATGTCTGGCTGGAAGCCAAGTCGCGGGGATTGGAGGTGAAGGGTCACACCCCGAATGATCATGACCTTGCTGCGCTGAAGGAGCGGATGGACGCAAAGCAACGTCTTGAGAAGCCTCCGGTTAGTGAGCGGCAGGAGCGGCAGGGTGGGGTGGTGGAGCCTGTGTTGAAAGCGGTGGCTGAAGCCGTGGTCAAGGACCGCGTATCTAATCCCGCGACGCAGCAGCTTATTCTGGGGCGAATTGCTGAGAGGCAGGAGGGGAAAAAATTCTCTGTTCCGATTTATGACTTGAAGGCACCGCCCAAAGAGCAACGTGAAGTTGAGAAGTCACAATCGCGTGCGCCAACTATGGAACGCACGCGCTAGAAAAGGGGGAATTCAGCCCGGTTTCTGTTGTGCTGAATTCTCCAATACTATATATTATGGACACCAAAACATTATGTTTTGGATTAGCTGAGGGATTGTTTATGAGGTTGCCGCGATGAACCGTCCAGAAAGTGAATACGTTGACGCTTTGTTTGCACAATTGCAGAAGGGGAAACTGATAGATGCCTATCAGTTTCTCTATTCGCTTGAAATTGGGGAGCTGCTTTCAACTCTCCGCAACAGCGGTTTTTCTGTTCCCTCTGATTCAGAGATTAAAAAAAGCATCGTTCATCGGTGCACCGCTGACATCAATTCCTTTGTACGCACGGTTAACAAACAGATTCGAAAGCAAGCTGCTGACAATCAGGAGGCACATTCAAATGGATGATAAACAAAAACCCCCAAACAACGAGCGATCAATTGTTTCGTGTGAGCCATGGCCACAGTTCCCAATTGAGTTTTATACAAGTATTGCGAGCGGCGAATGGGGTTTCTTGTTTGTGTATTCAGATGGAACGATCAGCTTCGATGATAGCGAGCGGCCTAGTGATAGTGAGATTGAAGAAAGGTGGGGCTACGCGCTGCGGCGCAACTCCCAGGCAGTCGGAAGTGAGTCGGAGAACTGATATGCCAACCGGTATTTATGCATTCGAGATCTAAAAACGAACAGAAATTATAACATAATTTAACATAATGCGGATTATGCGCACTTATGTAAGTAATTGAATATAAAGTAAAAAGGTGAATATATGCGAGTGTATCTCTTGGCGTCGGTGCTGACCATTGCGACTGGTTGTGCATCGTCTAAACCGCCATCTATCTCAGACAGCCCTTCGAAGCGAATTCCCATCAACACCGCGCCCATCGCGATAGTCATCGGCTCCGGCAAGATCGATAGAAGCACGGCGCCGGCAACAACGGAAACGGTTGAATTGCCGGTTTTTACCCCCGAGACGTCGAGGGTGTTCGTGTTTCATTTCGAATATGGATCTTCAACGTTCACACCTGGTATGGACGAACTAGTTGCACTCCTGCCGCTGGCAAAGAGTGGTTCCAAAATCGTAGTGCGTGGCCGAACCGATGCCTTACGGCCATCAGCAGGCGATGAAACGATTGCCAAGGATAGGGCTATATCCGCGCGCAATCTTCTTGTAGCCAAAGGTATCTCCCCGGAGAAGATATACCTCAACTACGTCTCAGCGTCTGACCATGTGTCGGACATCACCACTGCGGATGGTCGAGCCAGAAACCGCCGCGTTGAAATCGAAGTTTTTAATTAATCGGAGCCTACTATGAAAATACGTGGTT
>JBQGED010000188.1:0-2263 GCA_052039425.1 Sphingobacterium griseoflavum
AGAAGATCGCCACCCGTAAAGCCTCGCAAAACGCCATAGCCGCTTACGGTGAGCTGCTGCCCGAACTGCTCGGCGGCTCCGCTGACTTGGCCGGCTCCAACCTGACTCTGTGGTCCGGCTCTAAACCCGTCACCAAAGAAGACGCCAGCGGCAACTACATTTATTACGGTGTGCGCGAATTTGGCATGAGCGGCCTGATGAACGGCTTGGCCCTGCACGGCGGTTTCGTCAATTACGGCGCAACCTTCCTGATGTTTATGGAATACGCCCGCAACGCGGTGCGTATGTCCGCGTTGATGGGCGTGCAAAACATTTTTGTCTACACCCACGACTCCATCGGTCAGGGCGAAGACGGCCCGACCCACCAGCCCATCGAACAGGTCGCCAACCTGCGCATGACGCCCAACCTGCACACTTGGCGTCCCTGTGACGCAACGGAAACAGCCGTTGCTTGGAAATCCGCTTTGGAGCGCCGCAGTGGTCCCAGCGCTCTGGTGTTCACTCGCCAGAACGTAGACCCTATGAGCCGCGATGACGCACAAGTGAGCAACATCGCCAAGGGAGGTTACATCCTGCGCGACTGTGACGGCACACCGGATGTCATCCTGATCGCCACCGGTTCAGAAGTGGGTGTCACCGTGAAGGCCGCGGAAAAACTCGCCAGCGAAGGCACCAAAGTGCGCGTGGTCTCCATGCCCTGCACCAACGTGTTCGACGAACAGGACGCCGCTTATCGACAAGCGGTTCTGCCGCTGGAAGTCACCGCCCGAGTCGCGGTGGAAGCAGCTCATGCGGACTACTGGTACAAATACGTGGGCATCGACGGCCGCATGGTGTGCATGACCACCTTCGGCGAATCCGCCCCCGGTGATGTTCTCATGGACTATTTCGGTTTCACCGTAGAGAATATCGCCAATACCGCCAAGGAGCTGCTGGACTGACCGGCACCACCGCCGCCCCGGCAACCCCATGAAGTTTCCTCAGCCGCCCCTTTTGGGGCGGCTTTCATTTCTAACACTTCCCCACGGAGTACACCCATGAACGTTAAACTGATGTCCGAACTGGATCTCAAAGGCAAGCGCGTGCTGATCCGCGAAGACCTGAACGTGCCGATCATGGACGGCAAAATCACCTCTGATGTCCGTATCCGCGCTTCTCTGCCGACCATCGAACTGGCTCTGAAAGCCGGCGCCAAAGTGATCGTGATGTCCCACCTGGGCCGCCCCACCGAAGGTGAGTACGAAGAGCAATACTCCCTCAAACCCGTCGCCGCCTATCTGGGCCAATTGCTCGGCAAAGAAGTCCCTGTTGAGCGCGACTGGAAAAGTGGCCTCACCATGAAGGACGGTGATCTGGTGCTGCTGGAAAACGTGCGCTTCAACTTGGGCGAAACCTCGGACGATGAGGGCCTAGCCAAAGCCTACGCCAACCTGTGTGATATTTTCGTGATGGATGCTTTCGGGACCGCTCACCGCGCCCAGGCCTCTACTCACGGCGTCGCCAAATTCGCGCCCGTTGCCTGCGCCGGTCCGCTGCTCGCCAGCGAGCTGGAAGCTCTGGAAAAAGCCCTGGCAAAACCGGCACGCCCGATGGTGGCCCTGGTCGGCGGCTCCAAAGTATCGAGCAAATTGCTGGTCCTGGACGCTCTGTCAAAAATCGCTGACGTTCTGGTTGTCGGCGGCGGCATCTCCAACACCTTCGTCGCGTCCGCTGGCAATGAAGTGGGCAAATCCCTCCACGAGAAAGACCTGATCCCCGAAGCCCAGCGTCTGCGCGCCGCCACCCAAGTGGTATTTGCCGAAGACGTTACTGTGACCAAAGTGGGTTTCAAGGAGTGGAAACACGATTCCGCGACCCAAGTAAAAAACGTCAACGAAATCGCGCCGGATGAAGAAATCATCGACTACGGCCCAAAAACCGCTGCCAAAGTCGCTGAAATTCTGAAAAACGCCAAAACCATAATGTGGAACGGCCCCTGCGGCGTATTCGAATTCGACGCCTTCGCCAAAGGTACCGAAACCATCGCACGCGCAATTGCAGAAAGTGATGCGTTTTCCATTGCCGGCGGCGGCGACACCCTGGCGGCTATCGACAAATACGGCTTGGCGGACCAGATCTCCTACATCTCCACCGGCGGCGGCGCCTTCCTGGAATATGTCGAAGGCAAAGCACTGCCTGCGGTGCAGATTTTGGAATCGCGGGCGAAGGAGGATTGATACAAGCGTTGGCTTTGAAAAAATACAAAGGCGATGTGGCAAGACTT
>JBQGED010000189.1:0-24678 GCA_052039425.1 Sphingobacterium griseoflavum
TCAATTGATCCTGCCACAGTACTTCAAATTCCAGTTGTTCGACCGGGTCCGGTGGGAGAGTAACCACTGCGAGTTCGCATAAACCGCGCTGGACTCGCTCCAGTGCGACTTCGGAGTCCAGAAACTCGAATTTTAAATTGACGTTAGGGTAGGTGGAGGCAAAAGCCCGCAATACTGGTGGCAGTTTATGCAGTCCCAAGTGGTGGCTTGTCGCCACCCGGAGTTCCCCGCGCACATCGCCGGAGAGGTCGGCGATCACTTGCCGGGCCTCTTCTAGCTGTCGAACGATCTGCTCAGCTCGCGGCAGTAGTATTTTCCCAGCTTGGGTCAGTTGGATGTTCTTGCCAATTCGGTCAAACAGCGCGGCGCCAATTTGCGTTTCAAGCGCCGCGACTCGCTTGCTCACGGCTGGCTGAGTGATAAACAAATCTTCGGAGGCCAGAGAAAAAGACCGCCTGCGGGCGACGCTGATAAAAGCTTTGAGGTTATCCAGTTCCATTTTACCTTCCATTCCCATATGGAATTCAAAAAATAAAAATAATGAATTGGAGTTATTCTAGATAAGGATATAAATTTGTCGAAAGTTTTTGTTTGCTGGAGAGATGCCGCATGGCCGGATTGACCCTTTATGACAAGTTGTGGCGTAACCACCTCGTGCTCGAGCGCGACGATGGGTCGGCGCTTATTTATATTGATCGTCACATAGTGCATGAGGTGACTTCACCTCAGGCATTTGAAGGTTTGCGCTTGGCCGGCCGCAAGCCCTGGCGGATCGACAGTATCGTGGCCACGCCCGATCACAATGTTCCGACCACCCGCACTGAACGCGCCTCGGGCGTGGATGGCATCGCCGATCCCATATCCAAAATCCAAGTCCAGACACTGGATGACAACTGCGACGAACTCGGCATCCTCGAATTCAAAATCAACGACCGCCGTCAGGGCATCGTCCACGTCATTGGCCCTGAAACCGGTGCCTGCCTGCCCGGCATGACGATCGTCTGCGGTGACTCCCACACTTCCACCAACGGTGCGCTGGGCGCTCTGGCGTTTGGTATAGGCACCAGTGAAGTGGAACACGTGATGGCGACTCAGTGCCTGGTTGCCAAAAAAATGAAAAACATGCTGGTCCAGGTTGACGGCAAGCTCGGCGCAGGCGTGACGCCGAAGGACGTGGTATTGGCCATCATCGGTGAAATCGGCACTGCCGGCGGTACGGGGTACGCCATTGAATTTGGTGGCGAAGTCTTTCGCAATATGTCCATGGAGGGTCGTTTGACCGTTTGCAACATGGCCATCGAAGCGGGCGCCCGTGCCGGCATGGTGGCGGTCGATGACATTACCCTTGCTTATGTCAAAGACAAACCGTTTGCGCCCAAGGGAGCTGTTTGGGATCAGGCAGTGGCCGAATGGCGCGGCCTGCACAGTGACGCGGATGCGCAATTTGATCGTGTTGTACGCATCAATGGCGCCGATATTCAACCACAAGTGACCTGGGGGACTTCTCCAGAAATGGTTCTGCCGGTATCGGGCGATGTGCCAGATCCTGCAAAAGAATCCGACCCCGTAAAAAAATCCAGTATCGAGCGGGCATTGGATTACATGGGGTTGCGCGCTGGCCAACCTATAACCGAAATTCCAGTCGATAAAGTATTTATTGGCTCCTGCACCAATTCCCGTATTGAGGATATCCGCAGTGCTGCTGAAGTCGTGCGCGGTCGGCGCAAGGCGCCGTCAGTGGCCCTCGCCATGGTGGTGCCGGGTTCGGGAGAGGTGAAAGCGCAAGCGGAAGCGGAAGGTTTAGATGCGATTTTTCGTGAGGCCGGCTTCGAGTGGCGCGAACCCGGCTGCTCCATGTGCTTGGCAATGAATGCGGATCGACTTGAGCCGGGTGAGCGTTGTGCGTCCACATCGAATCGCAATTTTGAAGGCCGGCAAGGCTATGGCGGACGCACCCATTTGGTGAGTCCGGCAATGGCGGCAGGCGCGGCGATCGCGGGGCATTTTGTCGATGTCCGGCAGTTTGCCGAAGCTCAGTGAGGAACAGGTTATGAAGAGTTTTACACGCGTCACCGGTCTTGCCGCGCCCATGGATCGCGCCAACGTCGATACGGATTTGATCATTCCCAAACAGTTTCTGAAGTCCATCGCGCGCACTGGCTTTGGTGCCAATGCGTTTGATGAACTGCGTTACCTGGACAAAGGCGAGCCGGGCAAAGACAACAGCTCGCGCCCGCTCAATCCCGAATTCCCGCTGAATTTCCCCCGTTATCAAGGGGCGACAATTCTGCTGGCGCGGGAGAATTTTGGCTGCGGTTCCAGCCGTGAGCACGCGCCCTGGGCGCTGGATGAATACGGCTTCCGCTGCATCATCGCCCCGAGCTTCGCCGACATCTTTTTCAATAACTGCTTTAAAAACGGTTTGCTGCCGGTAATTTTGCCTGCAGACGTCGTTTCGGAGTTGTTCGCGGAAATGTACGCAAATGAGGGCTATCAGTTGACCGTGGATTTGGAGCAGCAGCAGGTCATCAGACCCAACGGCAAGAGCCACTCCTTCGAAGTGGATGCATTCCGTAAGCACTGTCTCTTGAATGGTTTGGATGACATCGGGCTGACTCTGCAAGATGCAGAACACATTAAGGCTTACGAGGCCAAACGGCGGCAGAGCGCCCCCTGGCTCTTCGGCACAGTTGAATAATTGGAGATAACACGACTCATGGCGAAAAAAATTATCTTGTTGCCGGGCGATGGTATAGGCCCGGAAATTGTGGCCGAAGCGCGCAAGGTATTGGAAAAAGCGGACGTGCTGTTTGGGCTTGATCTGGTATTTGAAAACGACCTGATTGGCGGTAACGCTCTGGATGAATACGGTGTGCCGCTGGCGGATTCGACCCTCGAGCGCTGCCGCTCTGCCGACGCCATTTTGATGGGGTCCGTCGGCGGTCCCAAGTGGGATCATTTTGAATCGGCGCGTCGTCCAGAAAAGGGCCTGCTGCGTCTGCGCTACGATCTGGGACTTTACGCCAACTTGCGCCCGGCGATTCTGTACCCGCAATTGGCTGATGCTTCCACGTTGAAAAAAGAAGTGGTGGCGGGTCTGGATATTTTGATCGTGCGGGAATTGACTGGCGGTATTTATTTCGGCCAGCCGCGCGGTATTCGCACCTTGGAAAACGGCGAGCGTCAGGGCTTCAACACATACGTCTATGCTGAACACGAGATCGAACGCATCGGCCGCACAGCATTTGAGATGGCGCGTAAGCGCGGATCCAAACTTTGTTCAGTGGACAAAGCCAATGTGCTGGAAGTTACGGTCTTGTGGCGCGAAGTGATGGATCGTTTAGCGCCGGAATATCCGGACGTGCAGTTGTCTCACATGTATGTAGATAACGCGGCCATGCAATTGGTGCGCGCGCCCAAGCAGTTTGATGTGATCGTCACCGGTAACATGTTCGGCGATATTTTGTCGGACGCTGCGGCCATGCTGACCGGTTCCATCGGCATGCTGCCATCCGCTTCGCTTAACAAAGAAAGCCGCGGCCTGTATGAGCCCGTGCACGGCTCAGCTCCTGATATCGCAGGGCAGGGTATCGCCAATCCGCTCGCCACGATTTTGTCCGCCTCCATGTTGCTGCGCTATTCGCTCGGACAAAAACAAGCCGCCGATGCGATTGACGCGGCAGTGGGCAAGGTGCTCGACCAGGGATATCGCACAGCGGATATCTACAGCGAAGGTATGCGCAAGGTGGGGACTGTTGCCATGGGCGATGCCGTAGTTGCGGCATTGGAAAACTGATTCAGCAAATATAGGGTTACGAACATGATGCAAGTAGGTTTTGTTGGTTGGCGCGGAATGGTGGGTTCTGTCCTGATGGGGCGGATGCGCGAAGAAAACGATTTCGCCGAGATCGAGCCGGTGTTTTTCACGACTTCTAATGTCGGTGGTGCCGGCCCGGATGTTGGCAAGCCCGTCGCACCGCTGAAAGATGCCTATGACATAGAGTCGCTGAAAACTATGGACGCGATTATTTCCTGTCAGGGCGGCGATTACACGACTGCGGTTATCGACAAATTGCGCGCTGCAGGCTGGCAAGGCTACTGGATTGACGCGGCCTCTTCGCTGCGTATGAAAGACGATGCCATCATCATCTTGGATCCTGTGAATGATCGCGTTATTCGCCAGGGCCTGAAAAACGGTATTAAAAATTACATCGGCGGCAACTGCACAGTCAGCTTGATGCTGTTGGCTCTCGGTGGTTTGTTCGAGCAAGGTCTGGTTGAATGGGTTAGCTCAATGACCTATCAAGCCGCCAGTGGTGCGGGTGCACAGAACATGCGCGAACTGATCAGCCAGATGGGGCAGGTGCATTCCGCCGTTGCAGATAAACTTGCCGATCCCGCCAGCGCCATTCTAGAGATCGATCGCCAAGTAGCGGAAGCTATGCGCTCGGACGATTTCCCCACAGCTAACTTTGGCGCTCCTCTTGCCGGTAGCCTGCTTCCTTATATAGATAAGCAGCTGGACAACGGTCAGAGCCGCGAAGAGTGGAAAGCTCAGGCGGAGACCAACAAGATTCTTGGCAGCTCCACGCCAATTCCTATGGATGGTATCTGCGTGAGAATCGGCGCAATGCGTTGCCACAGCCAAGCGCTCACCATAAAGCTAACTCGTGATCTTCCTTTGGAAGAAATCGAACAGATTATCGCGGGCGCCAACGAGTGGGTGAAAGTTATCCCCAATACTCGAGAAGCATCCTTGCAAGAGCTGACGCCGACTAAAGTGACTGGCACGTTGTCGATTCCGGTTGGGCGGTTGCGCAAAATGAACATGGGGCCGCAGTATCTGTCTGCTTTTACCGTTGGCGACCAGCTTCTCTGGGGAGCGGCGGAACCGCTGCGACGTATGTTGAGAATTCTGCAGCAACATTGATCCCATCACCCATCCACATAACAGCCCCTCAATTTGCAGGGGCTGTTCTTTTTCTGCCTGCTATAGTTATTGATGTGGCGCGAGTTTTCGCTGGCTGCTCGCGACAAAAATTGGTAAAAACGCCCGAGCAATCAATATTTCAATAACCAATGTTGCTGTATTAAGGCCTTCCGACAGACCTTAAGTTGATAAAAAGCTACTTATAATGAATACTTACAGCGATAAGTGAAAGACTATTCTAGGTTTTGGCCGCAAGCATCCCATCGCCAGTTACAGTTCTAGGGTTTGTCTTTAGCCAAGTCGCCAAACAAGATTAAGGATTCTCCTATGGGGCTTCGCACAAAAGCGTATTTTATCGGCGTGTTTTTGGCGGTCGTTTCGCCAATGGCCGCAGCGCTTGGTCTTGGTGAGATCAAACTGAATTCAGCGCTGAATCAGCCGTTAAATGCCGAAATCCAACTGCTCCACGTTCGTGATCTGACCGCGAGTGAAATCCGCATCGCCATTGCCTCTCCAGAAGAGTTCACAAGAGCTGGCGTAGACCGCAACTTTTTCGTGACGGATCTGAAGTTCACCCTGGATCTGAATGCACCATCAGGCCCAGTTGTTCGTGTCACGAGCAATAGTCCGGTGAGAGAGCCATTTCTAAACTTTATCGTTTCAGCGCGCTGGCCCAGCGGTAAGTTGTTGCGCGAATATACGTTGCTAGTGGATTTGCCGGTTTTCAGTGGGAATCAGGCAGCACCAGTTCAAGCTGCGAATCAGCGACCATCTCAAGCATCTCCCTCTGAGACTACTCAGGCGCAAAGTCCCCAAACCGCTCCGCGCACCACACCACCAACACAAAGAACAGAGCCGAGCCGGTCTACTAGCTCTACTGGTAGAAGCTCGTTTTCTGGTGATAGCTATGGCCCGGTCGGCGCTAACGAAACCTTATGGTCGATTGCTTCACGTGTAAAACCAGATTCTTCTGTGTCCGTACAGCAGACCATGCTGGCAATTCAGCGAATGAATCCGGAAGCCTTTATTAATGGAAATATCAATCTCTTGCGCCGTGGCCAGGTATTGCGCATTCCAGACAAAGATGAAATTCAACAGCTTTCTAATCGCGACGCAATTCAGCAAGTTGCGACTCAAAACAGAAGTTGGAATGACAGAGCGCCGGAGCGAGCGCAGTTGGAAGGTAGTAAAAATTTCACTCAAACTCGCACAGAGCCTTCGTCAGTAGAAGGACGCGTTAAATTATCCTCACCATCATCCGACACCACAGGCCAAGGCGCTGGCGCCGAAGGGAAGGGCGATGGCGCTCGTGTTACTGAGGCGCTGAGTCAGGCGCAAGAGGAACTTGATGCAGCTGATAGGGAAAACACTGACCTGAAGTCGCGTATACAAGCCATGGAAGAGCAGATTCAAACAATGGAGCGCTTGGTAGAGGTCAGCAGCGCGGAAATGCGCGCACTGGAATTGGCGGCGCAACAGACCAATCAGGAGCAACCTACCGAAGCGCCGGTTACTGATACTTCATCTGAAGAAGTCCAACCAACAGATGATGTCGATATTTCTACAGAGCAAGCAGCTAGCGAGCAAGTTGCTCAGTCTTCACCGCAGCCAGAATCGAAGCCAGTGCCGCCAGCACAACCGGTACAGACTCAAAAATCCTGGATGGATTTCGTACTCGACAACATCCTGTATATCGGAATTGGACTCGGCGTTTTGATTCTCGCTTTTGCTGTTTATCTCTTCAAACGCAAGCGCCGCGATGAATACGACGAATACGATGATTATGAAAATGAGGGTGATGTGGAACTGGGCGCGTTCGGCGATATCGACGCCCATGATGACAAGACAGTTCCGTTGAGCGACTTTGATGATATTGAATCAGAGCAGGAAGAGCGCGCACTGGCGGAAGCAGAGACGGAAGATGTGGTTGGTGAGTGCGATATTCATATCGCCTACGGCCAGTACGATCAGGCTGAAGAAAAACTTCTGCGTGCGCTGGAAAAAGATCCTGCCAATACCGCTGTGCGACTCAAGCTTTTAGAAGTTTTTGCAATCCAGGGCGACGCCGACAGTTTTGACCAGCACTACGCCCGCTTGCGAGCCCAAGGCGATGCCAATGCCATCGATAGAGCTGCGGTCATCCGCGATTCCATCGAAGGAGTTGGACCTTTCGATCCCGGTCTTTACGAACCTGCGGAGCTGGCGAGCACTCATGAAAGTGGCTATGCGCCCTATCAGGAAGACTCTTTTGCCACAAACGATTCGCTTGGCGACGATACACTCAATTTTGATTTTGATGATGTAGACGAGTTGGTGGATTCATCTGCATCTACAGCAACTGACCAAGGTGAATTGGAAGCCGATTCGCTGGATTTCGATCTGACACTGGATGATGAAGACGATGTAACGCAAATTTCTCCTTCCAGATTTGCTAGTACATCCGACGGCGGCGATGAAGTAGCAGCGGAATTGGATTTTGGTGATTTGGACGAGCCAATTACCAGACCCGACAAGCACAATACTGAAGTAGGTTTTGGCGAATCCTCGACCTCCTATGGAGACATCGATTTCGAATTGCCCGACGAAGATCTTGCGGTTGCCGAAGATGCGAAATCAGAAGACAGTTTTGCGGCGGATTTTGACCTGGAATTTGAAAAAGAACGATTCACCGAAGAATTTGCGGACGATTTAGTGGCTGAGCGAGTCGCGCCAAAGGACGATGACTCGTTTGACTTTGCTGATCTCGACCTGACAGAGCCTGGGCAGGATTTGGAACTCGTATCCAGAAGCACCTCGGAAGTAGTGAATTTTGATTTTGACCAGGATGTCGCTGATGCACAGTCAGGTACTGCTGACGAGCCTCCAGTTTTGTCCAGTGCCACTGAAAATGCGGCAACAGAGCTGGGTGATTTTGAGTTTGATGATCTGGAAAAATTGGACACGGAAGACGCCCCTCAGCCTGAGCTGGTGTCAAATCGTGGCTCAGACAGCGCGACTGATTTTGATATGGATTTTGATCTGGATAAGGAAGTCAATCTCGATGAGCTCGACCACGAACTCGATGCACTGGCATCGGATTTCGGTAGCACAAGTGCGGAAATGGAAGAGCCAGTATTAGATTTCGATGATGACATTTCCACAGAGAGCGGTTCCGAATTTGGTGAGCGCGACACTTCACTGGAACAGGATCTGGATGATTTGTTCGCTGAAGACGACAAAGCTGTTGCTGTTGATGATGTCGCGGAGAGAAATTCCGCTGCAGCATATGAAGCTGCGAACTCGGGGTTGGATTTCGAAATACCAGATTTTGATCCCGAAAACGATGATGACAGCAATCTGGACTTCCTTTCCGAAAATGATGAAACTGCTACCAAGCTGGATTTGGCTCGCGCTTATATCGATATGGGTGATGCGGATGGCGCGAAGGATATTCTTGATGAGATTTTGGATGAGGGGAATGATCAACAGAAGCAGGAGGCCGAGTCGCTGTTAGCACGAATTGGTTAATCCAAAACTCCGTCCTCATATTTCAAGGCTTTGCGCGACAAACGCAAAGCCTTGTTCATTTAGTTATTGCCTATGCAGTTATATACGCCAAATTGTGAAATCAAACCTGGGATGATGCTTCCCGAAGGTGTCCGGCGTTACGCGTTGGTTGCAGAGTACGACGGGACTGAATATCAGGGTTTTCAGCGGCAGGCCAGTGCGCGGAAAACAGTCCAAGGGGAGTTGGAAAAGGCTTTGTCTGTGGTCGCGGCACACCCAATCACTCTGGTGTGTGCCGGTAGAACGGACGCCGGCGTGCATGCAGCCCATCAAGTCATTCATTTTGATAGTACTGCAGAACGGGGTGAAAGAGCCTGGATCGAAGGAGTTAATACCAAACTACCGGAATCCATACGAGTGCGGTGGGCGCGAGAGGTTGAGGGCGAATTTCACGCGCGTTTTGCCGCGCTTAGTAGGACTTATCGCTATTTCACTTATACGGACAGAGTGCGGTCGGCTTTCTTACCTTTTAATGCTACTTGGTTGCGCGGAGAGCTAAACGTGGAGGCCATGCAGATGGCTGCGTCGCATTTGCTGGGGGAGCATGACTTCTCTTCGTTCCGGGCCAGCCAATGTCAGGCACGCAGTCCGGTGCGACGTATCGAGACCATTAGGTTTTCAAATACTTCTTCGTTCATTGTGATGGAAGTCAAGGCCAATGCCTTTTTGCATCATATGGTCCGTAATATTATGGGATCTTTGTATGAAGTGGGGCGAGGTGTAAAACCACCAGAATGGATAGCAGAGTTGTTGACTTTAAAGGATCGCAACGCCGCCGCACCAACGGCTGCACCTCACGGCCTGTACTTGGTTGGCGTGGAATATCCTCAACAATTTGCAGTACCTTGCAGGTTACCGCAGAACGGGTTTTTGGGGCTGCTTGACGCTTGATTAATCTGTAAAAGTGGGGTTGAATGCAGCCTCGTGCCGAATGTGATCGGCTCTGGCCCTAGAGAAAGGTTGGTAGATACTCGCGACGCGATAAGACCTGTTTTAACAAATAAACAATAACGATCAGGAACAAGTATGACTTCACAAGAAACCGAAATGCAGCATCAAGGCGACAGCATGGCGGACGCAATCACGGCGGTAGTATTGATTGCCGTATTTGTGGGCACATGCATCTTTTGGATCAGCGGCCAATAAGCTGACCCTTTGCGAGACGCTGGTACCACTTAAGGCGCCAAGTGTCTCGCGATAAATATCAAACCAACTATGAAGACGCTGGCTAATATCAGACCCACTATCAGGAAGGGTAGAATGCTGCTTTGCTGAAAATCATGGGCGCGGTTTTTCTCGCTTTGAACGCCGACGAAAGCAGCGATCGTGCTAAACACCACTCTTCCCCAAGTCGATTTTTTCTTTTCGTTGTTCATGAGAATTCTTATTCTTCAGGTTGATTTTGGCTCATAATCCAGGTTCGGCTGCAGCCACTTCTCCGCTTCCTCCTTGCTCCATCCCTTTCTTTCGGCGAAGTGTACTACTTGGTCCTCACCAATTTTTCCAACGCCAAAGTATTTCGCTTGCGGATGCGCGAAATACCAGCCAGACACAGCGGCGGTTGGGTACATGGCAAAATGCTCGGTTAATTGCACTTCCGTGTTATGGGTTGCATCCAGAAGCTGGAACAAGGTTGCCTTTTCCGTATGGTCTGGACAGGCGGGATAACCGGGAGCAGGGCGAATGCCTTGGTATTTTTCCTTAATAAGAGCCTCGCCATCAAGAGATTCGCTTTCGGCATATCCCCAGAACTCCTTTCGGACCCGTTCGTGCATCCTTTCTGCGAATGCTTCGGCCAAACGATCCGCTAACGCTTTAACCATAATGGAATTATAGTCGTCTCCTTTGCGGGCGTAGGACGCAGCCAACTCTTCAGCGCCTATGCCCGCCGTCACCACGAAGGCCCCAATATAGTCGGTTATACCCGCCTCAGATGGCGCGACAAAATCCGCGAGAGAATATAAATGGCCATCCGCGGTATTTTTGTCTTGCTGCTGACGCAGGTGATGGAGAGTTAGATTGCCATCATCCCGATAAATCAGAATGTCGTCATGACCCACTGAGTTCGCGGGCCAGAACCCTATTGCGCCGCGCGCGGATATGGCGCTTTGCTCGATGATCTCATCGAGCAATCGCCGAGCGTCCTGATAGAGCTGTGAGGCTGCTTCGCCGACAACTTCGTCGGTGAGAATTTGTGGGTATTTTCCTGCAAGATCCCAGCTCATAAAAAAGGGTGTCCAATCGATGTAATCCACGAGCTCCCTCAGGGAATACTGCTCGAAAACTTTAACACCAGTGAATTTGGGTTTGGGTGGACTGTACCTGGACCAGTCAATGGGCGGGCGGCGTTGCACGGCTTCTGCATAAGGAATCAGTGCCCGGCGTTGGCGGTTAGCTGTGCGCTCTCTGACTTTTTCATAATCGGCGCGCACTTCGCTAATAAATTTTTCCCGGTGATCGTCTGATAGTAACTGGGAGGCGACGCCCACGGCCCGGGACGCATCTGCTACATAAACGACCTGGTTGTTGCGATATTGCGGCTCTATTTTGACCGCGGTATGTGCCTTCGATGTGGTGGCGCCCCCGATCATCAATGGCAGGGTAAAATTCTGACGCTGCATTTCCTTTGCGACTGTTACCATTTCGTCCAGAGAGGGCGTAATAAGACCAGAAAGTCCGATGATGTCGCAGAATTTTTCCCGGGCGGTTTCCAATATTTTTTCGCAAGAAACCATCACGCCCAGGTCGACCACTTCAAAGTTATTACATTGCAGGACAACTCCTACAATATTTTTGCCAATATCGTGCACATCTCCTTTAACGGTGGCCATCAGAATCCGTCCCTGAGGCTTGGCCGCAGCACTTTTTTCTTTTTCGATAAATGGTTGCAAATACGCAACTGCTTGTTTCATGACCCGCGCGGATTTAACCACTTGCGGAAGAAACATTTTGCCTGCGCCAAAGAGATCGCCCACCACATTCATGCCATCCATTAGTGGTCCTTCGATGACATCAAGTGGTCGATTCGCCTGCAGGCGGGCCTCTTCGGTATCCTCGATAATATGCGAGGTGATACCTTTGATCAGAGCGTATTCGAGGCGCTTATTAACCGGTAGTTCGCGCCAAGCTTGGTCTTCTTTTTTATTTCCGCTGCTGCCACCTTCTTTATATTTTTCTGCGATTTCTACAAGAGCCTCTGTCGCAGCTGGGGTGCGATTCAAAATGACGTCTTCAACACAATTCCTCAGTTCCGCCGGCAGGTCGTCATAAATCGCCAATTGGCCGGCGTTAACAATGCCCATGTTCATTCCGGCTTTAATTGCGTGATAAAGAAAAACCGAATGAATGGCCTCGCGGACCGGATTATTGCCGCGGAATGAGAAAGAAACGTTACTGACACCTCCTGAAACGGAGGCATGAGGCAAGTTCTTGCGGATCCATTGCGCCGCTTCTATGAAATCCACTGCGTAGTTGTTGTGTTCATCGATCCCTGTTGCAACAGCGAATATGTTGGGATCGAAAATAATGTCTTCCGGGGGGATTCCCACAACCTTGGTCAGTATCTGATAGCTGCGTTGACAAATTTCTCTTTTTCTCGCCGCCGTATCCGCTTGACCGGTTTCATCGAAGGCCATGACCACAACTGCCGCACCGTAGCGCCGACACAGGGTAGCTTGTTCGATAAATTCTTTTTCTCCACCTTTGAGACTGATGGAGTTGACGATTGGCTTGCCCTGAATGCATTTAAGTCCGGCCTCAATGACTGGCCATTTAGATGAGTCCACCATAATGGGCACTTTGGCAATATCCGGCTCTCCTGCGAGCAGGTTGAGAAATCGCACCATGGCTTTTTCTGCATCCAACATCCCTTCGTCCATATTGATGTCGATAATCTGCGCACCGTTCTCAACCTGCTCTAGTGCTACTTCAAGAGCGGTGGTGTAATCCTCATCAATAATCAGTTTCTTGAAGCGTGCGGAGCCGGTGACGTTACAGCGTTCACCGACATTCACGAAAAGAGAATCGCGGCGGATATTGAATGGCTCCAGCCCTGAAAGCCGGCAGGCAGGCTCATAGGGTGGCAGGGTTCTGGGTTTATGGCGAGCGACTGCGGCGGCAATTGCTGCGATATGCGCAGGAGTGGTTCCGCAGCAGCCACCGATAATATTGACGAAGCCACTTGCTGCAAAATCTTCAACAATCACCGCCATCTCATCGGCGGACTGATCGTATTCACCAAACTCATTAGGGAGCCCCGCATTGGGGTGTGCGGATACAAAACAATTGGCGACTCGGGATAGCTCCTGTAGATAAGGTCGCAGCTCGGCGGCCCCTAATGCGCAATTAAGGCCGATGGCAATGGGCTTAGCATGCGCTAGCGAGTTGTAAAAGGCTTCAGTGGTCTGGCCGGAAAGAGTCCGGCCAGAGGCATCCGTGATGGTGCCTGAAATCATAATGGGAAGCTCGCAATCGTTGCGCTCGAAATAATCAAAAATAGAGAATATCGCCGCTTTGGCATTTAGCGTATCGAAAATGGTTTCAATCAACAGAATGTCGGCACCGCCCTTCACCAATCCATCGATCGCCACGGTGTAATCCTGAGCCAATGCGTCAAAAGTAATATTGCGTGCGCCTGGATCATTAACGTCAGGGGAAATGGAGCATGTGCGGCTGGTTGGACCTAGTACACCGGCGACGAAGCGAGGCTTTTCCGGATTTTTTGCAGAAAATTCGTCGGCGATCTCACGAGCCAAGCGAGCGGCGGCAAAATTTAACTCGAATACAATCTCTTCTAAGCCGTAGTCCGACTGGGAGACAGCAGTGCTGTTGAAGGTGTTGGTCTCTAAGATGTCCGCGCCGGCAGAGAGATAGGCTCTGTGGATTTTGGCAATAATATCTGGCTGGGTTAGGCATAAAAGATCATTATTACCACCCAGATCTATTGGGTGTTGAGCAAACCTTTCTCCGCGATAATCCGCTTCCTTAAGCTTATAGCTTTGGATCATGGTGCCCATGGCGCCATCCAGAATAAGAATTTGCCGGTTTAGGCGATGACGAAGAAGAGAAAATCGGCTGGTTTGTTCCACTGAGACAACCTATATCAAAATTTTTTGATGCAGAGTTGAAATTGTAACAGAATCGTTCTTTTCTGGCTGTTTTCATTGCCCCCGCTATCGTCTAAAATACCTGACTAATTTACTAGGTTTTATCTTCCGCTGTATCCAGAGAGCTTCTTATGTCACAAGTGGAAAAATGGGTCCCGAATGTCGTTATCACGGATTCCGCGCAGGAGTATCTCGCGCAGTTGCTTAGCAAACAGAACTGCGAAGGGATAGGCATCCGTATGTTTGTTGCCAGTCCCGGCACGCCCCAAGCGGAGACCTGCATTGCGTATCAGCGTCCAGGCGAGGAAAAGGAGGGTGACGTAGCTGTGCCTTTGAAGGGCTTTAATGCCTGGTTTGAAGCGAAAAGCTTGCCCTATTTGGAGGATGCCAAAGTTGATTACGCGCCTGATCGTATGGGTGGGCAGCTCACTATTCGTGCGCCGAATTCCAAGATGCCTAAGATCAACGATGACAGTCCAATCGAAGACAAGATCAATTATGTCCTGTTCAACGACGTGAATCCTGGTCTGGCAGCTCACGGCGGCAATGTGAGTTTGGTGCAGGTGACAGAGGATGGTTATGCGGTGTTGAAATTTGGCGGTGGCTGCCAGGGGTGTAGCGCAGTCGATCTCACTCTGAAAGAAGGCGTGGAAAAAACTCTGTTGAGTAAAATTCCTGAATTGAAAGGCTTGCGTGATGCCACTGATCACAGTGATACATCACAAGCATACTATTAATATAAGCTACCTATCGATAATCAGCTTTTCGCTGTGTTCAAATAACATCTTAATGAAATCAAGTTGGGGGCTGCCGTCGAGCAGCTCTCTGCGCCAGCCCACTGCAACACCGTCCACCCAATCCACACAATATTTTTCGAAATGTTGCTCGCGATAGCGATCGTGCCAATAGCTGATAAGTAATGTGCGGACCTTTGAAGAGCCGAGAATTGTCTGAATATTATTAAGAAATCCACTGATCGCGCGTCTGCTGTTGAGTTGTCGGCAAACCGCATCAGGGGCAAATACGTAATCGTAGCCGGACATCTCTGCAACCCGCAGATCGTACCAGAGAGAGCCTCGATCTCCCAGCTCTCCAATAAAGCGCTCAAGCGCGCCGTCCTGATTCATTGGATGGAATGCGGTCGGATACAAATTCATGTGGCAATGCCAGATAGTGAAAGAATGGCTATCCGTACGTTAGCTCAGCTAACCTGATCCTTATTTTGGAAATCGCGATCAAACTTCGTCGGCGTGGTATAGGGGAAACTACCAGTGCCTCATGCAAAAATCCAGTTTCAATTCGTCCAATCTTCACTTTTGTGTGGTAAATCCATCATCAAGCGTGAGCTGGTAATACGCCCAAAAAATTTTATGGAGAGGATGGATGCTGAGGGTGGAGCCATCGAGTGTGAAATGGCTTCACACTCGATGTTGACGGATTAATTTCTTTGGGGGAGGGTGGTTTTAATTTTGTCTCTGATAGAGCGAAGAGCGATTTCCGTTGTGCCCCAATCAATGCATGCGTCGGTTACGGATACGCCGTATTTGAGTTCTTTCAAGTCTGTTGGGATTTTCTGGCTGCCTGCGCCGATATTGCTCTCTATCATCACTCCGATGATGGATTTATTTCCCTCAATAATTTGATTGGCAATGTTATCCAGCACCAGGGGTTGCAGTTCGTGATTTTTGTTCGAATTCGCATGACTACAATCAACCATGATGTTGGTCGGTACCCCGGCTTCTGCGAGTTCTTTTTCGCAGATGGTCACGCTGACGGAATCGTAATTCGGTTTGCCATTGCCGCCGCGCAGCACCACATGCCCATAGGGGTTGCCTTTAGTGTGAATGATGGAGACTTGGCCTTCCCCGTTTATGCCCAGAAAGCGGTGGGGATTCGACACGGACTGCAGGGCGTTGATGGCAACCGAGAGGCTTCCGTCGGTGCCGTTTTTGAAACCAACTGCGCAAGACAGGCCGCTCGCCATTTCGCGATGGGTTTGCGACTCTGTCGTGCGTGCACCAATAGCTGACCAGGAAATCAGATCCTGCAGGTACTGTGGAGAGATGGGATCAAGTGCCTCTGTTGCCGACGGCAGCCCCAATTCCGCGATATCCAGAAGCAGGCGGCGTCCCACATGCAGGCCATCTTGGATTTTGAATGAGTCATTGAGGTATGGGTCGTTGATGAGACCTTTCCAGCCCACCGTGGTTCGCGGTTTTTCAAAATACACGCGCATTACAATAAACAGCGTATCCGAGACTTCCTCGGCCAGTTTTTTAAGGCGGTTGGCGTAATCGATAGCCGCTTTGGGATCGTGAATAGAGCATGGGCCTATAACGACCAATAAGCGATGATCCTCTCGATCGAGAATACGCCTTACGGTGTCCCGGCCTTGTCTAACTGTTTCTGAGGCTTTTTCGCTAATCGGCAGTTCCCGCTTTAGCTCGGCGGGAGAGATAAGCACCTCTTGGGAAACGACATTGATGTTGTCGACTGAAAGAGAATTATTCATGGATATCACTGGCAGTTTGTGTTCGGTTTGTGCCTAAACGGCCAAGTGGCCGCAGGCTTATACGCGACATTCTACTGAAATGTTTGCGAGTTGTCCGGCTGAGTCGCGGAGCAGTAATGATAGATGTTAGTTCATGAACGTGTCATGAATCTGGTCGGAGAGACAGGATTCGAACCTGCGGCCCCTGCCTCCCGAAGGCAGTGCTCTACCAAGCTGAGCTACTCTCCGACGTCTGTATAGCCTTCGTTGCTGCTGCAAGAAGCTCTATTTTTGCGGGGTGGGTCAAAAAAGC
Organism: Sphingobacterium griseoflavum; assembly: GCA_052039425.1. Taxonomy (GTDB): domain Bacteria; phylum Pseudomonadota; class Gammaproteobacteria; order Pseudomonadales; family Cellvibrionaceae; genus UBA5868. The sequence goes on from JBQGED010000189.1 coordinate 16,386, forward strand.
GCGCGCAGTATCGCTTTTTTTAAAATCTTTGGCAAACATTTGTTGTCTTGTGAGTTGTCACTAATGTGCGGGCTACCAACTTAAGGTCAACCTCGTTATATTCGCGCCCATTGGCCGACGGAGCCGGAAGTTGCCAGACAACTTTTGTATAAAAACCTATATAGATCGAACAGGCATAAAAATCATGAAACCGGATGTCGCCGACGCTCTGTCGCGCCTTGTCACTTGGGTGAGAAAAGATGCGCTACCCATGTGGTTGGAGCGGGGGCTGCATATTCCAGGCGACTGGTTTGCCAGTCAACTGTCCGCAATGGGCGAAACAGTTGCTGGAGAAGAAATCCGTCTTGTCAGTCAGGCGCAGATGATTTATGTCATTTCGCGCGCGGAGCAGATTGGCTGGCTTGGCGGCAGGCGCAAGGTAGTACGCAACACCATCGACTTCGCCGCCAGACATGGCACTTTGCCTTGTCGTAGTGACGGCTTTGTACGGTCGTTGCAGCCGTCATTGACAGTATTAGACGGCACTCACGATCCAGCAGATCACGCTTGGTTTATTTTGGCCAATACGGCGTGTTTTGCAGCTTACAGCGAATCTCTGGATTTGCGTCGTATCCACAATATTCTGGACTGGCTGAAAATCTACTTTACCGATGGCGTGGCATGGTTGGGGGTCGATCAAAAGACGCGCGGTTCGGTCGAGCTCCATAGGTTGATGCTGCAAGTATTTGTCTATCTTGCCGACGTGACGCATAAGCCGGTATGGAAGCAGCGGGCGAAAGATCTTTATCAATATTGTTTGGAGCAGTTCTTCTTCGCTATCAATAGTGACAAGTCTTCAAGCGAAGGGGACAAAGTGACCCTAGTGCAGAGATTCGCATGGGTACGCACGCTATGTCAGTACGAATGCCAACTGCAGCCAAAGATAACCTTCGCCGAGAGGTTGTATCAGCAGGCCCTCCTTGATGTCGACGCCTTCGCATCATCCGGCGCGATGTTGGCAGAGGTGGTCGGGGCTGGGTTAGCACTCTGCGAAGCCGGTGGAGGGTATGAAGACTCCATTTCGCCCTACCTGCGCCGCTTAGTGGATAATCACGTGTCGCAGAGTGTTCCTGGGATGTTTACCGATGAGTTCAATTCGGAAGAACCCACTGGTTCGGTCGAGACCTTGGTCAGTCTTTTCGAAGCTGCCGTTATTGCCAGCAGAATTCTTTCACGCCGATAACGGGCATTGGGTTTTGGCCAGGCGTTCTGGCGAGTCAAAACGGTTTTATTTCTATCTTCGGAAAAGACATGCGTCTTACGATTTTGCCTTTCTTGATTCTTTCGTCTCTGCTGATGCTGGTGGCCTGCGCACAATCTCTTCGTAAAGAAGAGTTCGTGACCGTGAATAAGACCGAAACACATGGAAGTCCCTTTGTATCGGTGGACGGAACTCGCCTAATGCAGCACGGCAAAACCTATCGTTTCGTCGGTGCTAATTTTTGGTATGGCGCCTATCTCGGTGCGACTGAAGAGGGTAGAGCGCGGCTACGCCAGGAGCTGGATCAATTGAAGGCTGCTGGCATAGACAATTTGCGAGTGCTTGCCGCTGCCGAACAAACCGATTTGACCATGGCGGTGCGACCGGCCATGCATCTATCCCCAGGCAGCTACAACCAGGATTTGCTGATTGGCCTTGATGTGCTGCTCGCAGAGATGGGCAAGCGGGATATGGTGGCGGTGCTCTATCTGAATAATTTCTGGCAGTGGTCCGGTGGCATGGGGCAATACATGTCGTGGTTGACCGGCAAGCAGGCTTTGGATCCGGACGTCACCGGAGATTGGAGTGGATTCATGCAAAATTCTGCCGCGTTTTACCGTAGCGAGCAGGCACAGGAGTGGTACCGGAATCTGATTCGCCTGCTGATCTCTCGAACCAACAGCGTGACCGGCCAAGCCTATGTGGACGACCCGACCATTATGTCCTGGCAGTTGGCGAATGAGCCGCGACCTGGAAGTGATACCGAAGGCCGTCCGTTTTTACCGCATTACAAGACCTGGATTCAGGAAACTGCTCGCTTTATCAAATCCCTGGACAGCAACCACTTGGTGAGCACCGGCAGTGAAGGTTCTATGGGTACCTTGCGCGATCTGAGTTTGTACAAAGAGGCCCATGACATTGCGGAAGTGGATTATCTGACCTTCCATATGTGGCCGAAAAATTGGAGCTGGTTTGACGTTACCCGTCCTGAAGATACTTATGCTCAGGCCGTCGCCAATTCGAAAGCCTATATCCTGCAGCATTTGCAGGTAGCAGAGGAGTTGGGCAAGCCGCAAGTGCTGGAGGAGTTTGGTATAGAGCGTGATAAAGGCGACTACAGTCTCGCCTCCACGACCGAGCAGCGCGACCGATTTTTCCGTGAGCTTTTTGGTTTTATTGAAACTCAGGTAAAACTGGATTCGCCGTTGATGGGCACCAACTTCTGGGCTTGGGGTGGTTTGGGGCGGGCGCAGTCCGTCGACTTTATCTGGCGCGCTGGAGATCCATTTACCGGTGATCCGCCGCAAGAACCCCAGGGATTGAACTCCATCTTCAGTCAGGATGAGTCGACATTAAAACTGCTGAAATCTCACGCCAAATTTATGCATGGCGCCCGGTAGTTGCGGCTACCGGGTAGCCAGAGAGTTCGGTATTCTGCCGGACCTCCACCGTCACTAGAGGGGTGTGTTATTTCCAGCTTCTATACCATTCTGGATCACCAGGACGAATTCCTGATTATCAACAAGGCGCCGGGGGTTGCGGTGCAGGGGGATCCAAATGCGCCTTCTGTTCTGGAGCATGTGCGCCGCGATTTGCAGTTGGGGCAGCTATTCCCGGTGCATCGCCTGGATATGGGGACATCTGGGGTAGTGGTGACAGCTAAAACACCGGATGCCAATCGAGTTCTCTCGCAGGCGTTTCAGTCTCATCAGGTCACGAAGTGCTATTTGGCTATCAGCGCAAAAAAGCCATCAAAAAAACAGGGCTGGATTATCGGCGATATGGAGAAAAGCCGCGGCGGCAGTTATCGCCTCTGCCGCACCAGGGAGAACCCTGCCCGCACCGCCTTCCAAAGCTACCGTCTGGAAAATGACCTGCGCCTTTTTGTTCTCCGCCCTTTCACTGGAAAAACCCACCAGCTGCGCGTCGCTCTGAAATCGCTCGGTGCGCCTATTCTGGGTGATGAGCGTTATGGCAGTGCTTCGTCGGACCGAATGTATCTGCATGCATGGCGTTTGGAATTTGAATTCGGTGGCCGTTTATTGACTTACGTCGCGCCGCCAAGTCCAGGGGAATTGTTTGGCTCGGCGGTGCTACAGACTTTGCTGCAAGAAATTTCCACCCACGAACTCTGGCGTTTGGATGCCTGATGCGCGCTCGCATTCTGATTTCCTTCGGTGTGCTCGCCGTCGCCCTAGCAATAGGAGTGCTGCGCCAGCGAATGACGGAGTCGCAGCCGTCAACTGACCCAGAACTGTCGGTAATTCAAGAACGCGATTGTGATTTTTCGTCCCGCTACGGTCATCAAATTGATTGCTATTGGGCGAATATAGGTGAAGCGGGTGTACGGGCGCGTTTGGCTGTGGCCGTTTTTCGTAAAGGCGCAGACGGAGCTGCAGATCCTTTGGTTTATCTCGCCGGCGGGCCTGGAGAAGAGGGCAGCACTGGCAGAGACAGTCTTTCCATTTGGGATGAATGGTTGGATCGAGTTGCTATCGCGCGGGACTTTGTCCTGCTGGATCCCAGGGGACTCAGTCCAAGTGAGCCAGCTTGGCGTTGCGATGACTACACAAAAGTATCCCGCGACCTTCTCAATCGCCCGCTCACCTTTGCGGAAGAGGGGGCGCTGCTTGCACCGGTGCTGGAAGAATGTTTGACGCGATGGCAAAACGAGTTGCGCAAACGCAGCGGCCCTGTTGCGACTTTGGACGCTTTTTCCAGCGAGCTCAATGCACGGGATCTGGGCGTTGTGTTGCGCAATCTAGGCTATCGCGAGTGGAATTATCTGGCGGTGTCCTACGGAACACGTGTGGCGCTGCTGGCCGCCATGCAGCAACCGGAGGTGCGTCGGGTTGTTTTGGACTCTCCCTATCCGCTGGAGCGAGGATCAATGGATGACGCGCTTGTGTTATGGGTGGAGGCTTTCGCGGGTTTTTGGCGGCGCTGCGAACAGTCTTCTTGCCCGTTCGACGAAGAACGTTTCTGGCGGCTTATGGCTGATCTTCGCGAACGACCCGTCTGGGTGGACGTGGAGAATTGGAGTACCGGACGCAACGAGCAATGGCTGCTGAACGATGGCCGCTTGGCCGCTGCGATCTATACCGCCTTTTACCGTACGGAGATGGCGAATAATGTGGCATCTGCATTGGATCAATATACACGTGGACAAAAGGGCGAGCTGACGGAAATCCTGGAGGTGTTTTTCAATCAGGCATTCGACAGCCGTTTTAACAGTGCCATTTATTGGGCGACGGAGTGCAACGATAACGTTCTGATTGATCAGATCGCTTATGAGCACGCGTTAGAGAGAGCAGGACCGTGGCGCTCCTATTTCGCCAGTGATTGGCAATACAGCGTATGCCGATCCCGAATGTTTCGCAGCGGTCAGCTGCCGCAGATGCAGTCCTTCGCTGGCCCGGTTTTGATGGCGGTCGGTGCGCTTGATCCTATCACTACTGAGGCGCACGCCCGCACGTTAATGGACTGGCTGCCGCACGGCCACTTGCTGGTGCAAGAGCAAAACTCCCATGCGGAATTTTTTATGGGGGGATGCGGTCAGCAGTTAATACCGTGGTTTTTGTCCGCGACCCCGGAGGAGCTGGCAGCGCAATGGCAGGATAAATCGGCGTTATGTTTTCCTGGTGAGAGAGTGTCTCACCAGGGTTCCTAAGTGAGAGGTGATGGAAATGCGCTTTTTGCTTTGTCTGCTGTTCGCATTATCATGCGCACCAATTTTCGCTAACGATCGAGTAACGGGGGAAAAGATGACAATTTGGATCGATGTTCGTACACCGGAAGAGTTTGCCCAAGGGCACATTGCCGGGTCGATCAATATTCCATACGAAATTATTGGCCAGGAAATCAGCAGTATCAGTCGCGATGTGGATAGTGATATCAGGGTGTACTGTCGTTCCGGGCGCCGCTCTGGCGTTGCGATGGATACCTTGAAGGGGATAGGTTACGCGAATGTAATCAATGAAGGTGGTTATGAGGATTTATTAGCGCGCAAAGCGCAAGGCGAAGATATACCCTGAAATTCGCCGTCACCGCTGGAGGGCCAGAACTTTAAATTGACGGGTGTCCGCCAGAAGTTTGGCCCGGTTAAATATGCCGCTCAGTTTTTTCTCCAAGGGAATAAAACTGTTGACAACAAATACCGCTGTCCCCTGTGCGGTGAGTTTATTTTTCGCTGCCAGCAGGAAATCCCGCGTCAGATCACCATCTACATCGAAGCCGCGATGAAACGGTGGGTTGCATAACACCAGATCAAATTTACCGTTTACCTGATTGCCTTTATCTCCCGACACAATTTCCACCAAGAGCTGTCGCTCGTTGGCGTTTTTCTCCATGCATATGAGCGCTGCGGCATTATTGTCCGTGGCCACCCGGCGGGTGCAGGGCAGCCAGGTGCTGCTTAGGGTCAAAAAGCCGTAACCACAACCTAGATCCAGCATGCTTTCAGCGTTCTGCCAAATGGATTTTTCTGCATGGAGCTGTTCGATCAGCAGTGCGCTGCCGATATCAATCTTGTCCCAACCATAGACCCCGGGTTTGCTGAAAACGGACTGACTTTCCCACTCGCCAATAATTTGTATCTGGCGATAGGTGTCAGCATTGATTGAGATGTTTTCGGACGCTTTCTCCAGTGCGCCGGCATAAACTTGACCATTTTTTTTCAGGCGTGCAGAGCAGCGAAAAATATCGCATGCGTGCTCCCAGATGGTTTTAACCCCTTCATTTTTTTCACCGGCAAGATGCAGTATGCCGCCGGTATTCAGGTGCGCACATGCCAGTCGGATTAAATGCAGATTGATGGCTTTTTCTTTACAGATGCGCAGAAATACAGCATCAAATCGAACGTCGTTGTCCACTAATTCCCAATCACTGAACACTGACGGGATGTCGCTATTTTGTGCGGCTTGGACAAGATCAAAACGATTGCTCAGAACTTCCAGTTGCGGAGCGTACCCAGCGAGGGTTGGCCATACATTTCCACTGTTTTCATCGGCGAACCAGAGGCTGCGTGTGCCTTTGTGCAATTGCCGGAGCAGGTGTGCCGTGCTGGCATCAATCAAGGGCATGCGGAAGTCACCTCAATATTGGTGAGATGGCGATATTCACCCGGTTGCAATTGCGGGTCGAGTTTAAGCTCGCCGACTTGTTCCCGATGCAGGCTGACCACCCGATTGCCGACAGCGGCGAACATCCTCTTAACCTGATGATAGCGCCCCTCCTGCAGAGTGATTTTTATCTGCCGTGGCGACATTGCCTGCACTGTGCAGGGCAGAGTGGGTTTGGTTTCGGAGTGCAGCATGACGCCATCCTCTAGCGTGGCGATAGCTTCCGCGGAGATAGGCTCAGCAAGTTCTGCGCAATAAACCTTGGTGCAGCGGCTGTTCGGTGCGGTGATGCGATGGTTCCACGCGCCGTCGGTTGTCAGTAGCAACAGGCCGGTGGTATCCAGATCCAGCCGACCGACGATCTGCAGGGGTTCTGTTGGGTGCAGCTTCTCCGAGATGAGATCCAGTACGGTTGGATGTTGGCTATCGGCATTGGCGCAAAGATAACCGGCCGGTTTGTGCAGCATCACGTAGACCGGTGCCGGGAGGGCAATGGGCTGACCATCTAATGTGATGTCATGATCCTGGATATTTATGTTGGAGTTGCAGGCAATTGCACCGCCCACGGCGACTCTGCCTTCTTTTATATATCGCTGAGCCTCGCGTCGCGAGGCTCCTGTAGCGTGAGCAATAAAACCATCCAGTCTCATGGGGTGAGGAGACTTTTTTCTCCCGCGTCGACGGTCTGGAAAATCAAGGTATTGATCGTCATTGGTCCTACGCCGCCGGGAACTGGAGTAATAGCGCTAACTCGGTCGCCCAGGGGGCCGAGTTCTATATCGCCAACGCCGCCCGGATGATAACCGGCGTCCACCACCACCGCGCCGTCCTTGATCCATTCAGCGCGAATAAATTCCGGTTTGCCCACAGCGCCCACCACTACGTCCGCGCGGCGGATATGCTCTTCCAATCCCACCGTTCTGGAGTGGCAAATGGTGACGGTGGCATTCGCGTTCAGCAGCATCAGTGCCATAGGCTTGCCGAGAATGGGGCTGCGGCCGACGACCACAGCGTGTTTTCCTGCCAGAGGTATTTCATAGGCTTCGAGCAGTCGCATGATGCCTTTTGGGGTGGCGCAGCCATAGGCTTCCTCGCCCATCGCCATGCGGCCAAAGCCTAGGCAGGTTACCCCATCGACATCTTTATTAAGTGCGATGGCATCGAAGCAGGCGCGCTCGTCTATTTGGTGCGGAACAGGGTGCTGCAGCAATATGCCGTGCACGGCGGGATTGGCATTGAGTTCTTGGATTTTCGCGAGAAGTTGTTCCGTGGTGGTTTCTTTGGGCAGCTCCACTTTGAGGGAATCCATGCCGATGCGGGTGCAGGCATTGCCCTTCATTTTGACGTAGGTCGCAGAGGCGGGGTCGTCGCCGACCAGGATGGTGGCGAGAATAGGTGTAACACCGCTAGAGGCTTTGATCGCGGCAACCCGCGCCGCCAATTCTGTTTCGGTTTTTTGCGCCAGTGCTTTGCCGTCGAGGATGAGTGCCGCCATGATCTAGAGTCCAGGTTTTTCGCAGAGTATGAAGGCCGCGCATTTTCCCACAGGGTCGGCCTTCCGCCAACGACCAGCCGCATCTTTTTATGGATTATTAACTCGGCGCATCCCGCATTTGCATCGCGTTGTATGGAGGTTTGGCAACAGCCAAATTGATCGTTGACGAGCTATCGGGTCATGGGTATGATGCGCACCTCTCGAATGGCGGCCCCTCTCGGGTTTTCAATACGGCCTTTCGTGTCGGCGGAGTGTAGCGCAGTCTGGTAGCGCGTCTGCTTTGGGAGCAGAATGTCGGGGGTTCGAATCCCTCCACTCCGACCATTCCTGAGATGTTTGTCTGCGGTCCATGCGGCCTGCTGTCCAGCTCGGGCCAGAAGGAAAGCAACACGAGCGCCCGTAGCTCAGCCGGATAGAGCAACGGCCTTCTAAGCCGTG
>JBQGED010000190.1:0-6922 GCA_052039425.1 Sphingobacterium griseoflavum
ACAGCACCACCCAGTGCCGCGTGTACCGTGCCGCTAGCGGTATAACAAAATAAATTTAAAAAACGCTTGCCGCCCGCCTCCGCATACACGCGCTTGCGCAATGGCCTATGATCCAGAACTAAACCCGTATCCAAATAGTCGCGCAAATTGACCCAGAACTTGCCTTGACCTTCATTGACCACAAAATATTCGCGACTTTCATTTAATTTTTCGTACTGCTGCGTGCCTTTGTTGCGCTGACGGGTTTTCAACGCAATGTTTTTTTGCGGAACGGAGAACACATGGGCGACGGCGGACAATAATTCCCGCAGACGTCGCTGGGTGACATCTTCGGGAATCGTCTTGGGCGCTGCATATTCCTGCACATGCAGCCGGCCGTCATAAAGATCCACAGCGGCGGCATATTCCGGCAGGTCGGCGTCGTACACCCGATAAGCATTGGTCTCTGCAGTTTTTAGCCACGGGGTGAGCTTGCGCAGATTTTTCTTGATCCGGTTGGCGACCATCAAGGCGCCCTCGCTGAGATGTTCTTCCTGCACCGAATCCCGGTCTCGCCGCAAGGTGGCCTGTTCAACTGAGAGCAGTTCATAGACATACAATTCGCAGGGTAGCGGCCCATTAAAGAACTTGTTTACCTTTTTCGGCCGCAACCGCATTTCCTTGGCAAGTTCCGGGTTGCCGGTAAATACTCCCAACATCCAACCGGGGCACTGGCGCTTGCTCATGTCCGCGAGAGCCAGATAGGTTCCTTTGAGCTCCTCCACTTCCCCCAGGCGCTCGCCGTATGGCGGATTGCACAGCATCAAACCGTTACCAGTGAACGCTTCGGGCTTTTCAAAATGTTGAATATCGCTTTTGCTGAAGCCAATCATCCCGCTAACACCAGCCCGGTCGGCGTTGGCCTTGGCGTACTGCAACATCCGCGGATTCTGGTCGGCTCCCCATAACCGCAGCTGCCCTGCCGTTTGCGCGCCTTTTAACGCCCTGGTTTCGGCCTCTGCCAGTAGGTCTTTCCAGATTTGCGGGTCGTGACCGAGCCAATGCACAAAGCCCCAATTGCCGCCATTGCGCGTGCGCAGTAAACCCGGCGCGATATCACTGGCAATCATCGCCGCCTCGATGAGTAACGTCCCTGATCCGCACATGGGATCGATCAAAAAGGCTCCCGCCCCCGCCATCTCAGGCCACCCCAACCGCAACAAGATGCCCGCTGCGAGATTTTCCTTAAGCGGCGCAGCACCCTGCTCCAGCCTATAGCCGCGCTGATGCAAGCTCCCTCCCGACAAATCCAGCGCCAGCTGGATCTGTCCTTTTGCGAGGCGCGCTTGAATGCGCAACTGCGGCAGGGATTTATCAACATCCGGTCTATGACCAACCTTGGCTCGCATTCGGTCGACAACGGCGTCTTTCACCCGAACGGCCCCGTATTGAGTGTTCGTAATCGCTTTATTGGTGCCGACAAAGTCCACCGCAAAGGTCGCATCACCCATCATGTGCTGCTCCCAGGGGATTTCGGCCGCTGCAGAATAAAGTGCCAATTCAGTGGCAATAGGGGGGGAATTCTCAGCATTGTTCAATAAAAGCAATACCCGATTGGCTACTCGCGACCCCATGCACAATCCGTACGCGACATTAAGCGGCCCAACAAAATAGACAGCGCCGATCGTAGTCTGCACTTGCTTTGCAGAAAGCGCTTCAAGTTCACGTACAAGCAAATCCTCCAGCCCTTTTGGACAAGTGGCGGAAAAATGAAAAGTCGCGGAAATCATTGTCATTAATTCGTAATAAGTTCTGGCAATATGAATCGGCGGCGCTAGAAATATAAATTCGTTCACACAGCGCCAAGGCTTTGTTTAACTAGAGTCCGGGCGCCGCTCCAAAAGCGGATTTTCACATGCGCCCAGGTAGGGGATCTTGTCTACTTCTTCACATTCCATCGCAATTACCGGCCGAAGCGACGCAATGTATAAGACACAGCGGAACAATAGCGCGAGATTATACTCCTATATGTTCAACAGCTTACAGCCAACTGCAGTTATTCAATTTGCCTTAATTTCAATTTCCGGTTTGATCAGCTAAACCGGAACATCAGCGGTGCTTCCGCTGCAAGACACCGATAGCCAACAGCGTCACACTCAATTTTGGAGGTAATGAGCCGCTTGACGCCGCAAAAGCCACTCGATAACTCCCTGAGTGATCAGGTCCATAACTGTTATCGAGTTCTCACCCAACGATAGAGAGGTGCAAGACCAATGAGAAGCCAAAAACGCAACCCGATAGAAAAAGCCTTTGCCAAGGGATACCAAGCGGCTATGTCGGGTAAATCTTGGGCCGCATGTCCATTTGAGTCGGGCAAAGCGAGAGTGATCTGGATGAATGGGTGGAGGGAAGCGAGAGAAGATCATTGGAGCGGCTTGGACACCAGATCCCAGGTGCAAAAATTAAGCAGTTTTTGACTGTCTCCCTGTAACATTCACAAAAGTCTAACTCCGTCGACACGCTCGACCTTAGGCCCGCTTGGCGGGCCTTCACTTCCCTAAACCGCTTCTTCCAATTCCTGCGCTCTTTTATACTCACCTGGATGTATAGTTTCTGAGGAATACGCCAAATTCCAGTCATTTTGTACGACTGCGCCTTGTGCCAATTGGAAAACCGGTGTCATCTGACGGACAAATCCACCCTCGTTTACATAAGCATTTAAGACGTGTCTCGCGTTTTCGACGATACGCTGCCTCTCGTGCTCATCATTGGCATAAAACTCCACTTTTTCTCGCAGATCAGAATAATCCCACGCAATAGGCACATAGGTCTCATTCTTTATAAAGATATCTGGCGCGGTTTTGAGATGATCCATATCCGGCTTCAGCAAGAGCGCGCCATATAGTGCGGCCTCATAATCTCGCCAACACACTTCTCCATAGCCAAAAGGACTGAAGCACATTTTAGACTGCGCCAATTCATTTAAAAATTCTTTGCGCGACACCCCATTACCATAAACTGCTTCTCCGGGCCGTAAATTCTTGCATGCCTGAAGTGCACTATCACGCATTGCTGAATACCAGGGTGTTCCCGAACAACTGAAACGAGCGTGCACAGTTATAGTTTTTTTCTGACTACAATTTCGACGACCCGAAAAAGCATTTAGCAAATAGGGACCGGTTAACAATCCTGGCCCCAAAAGAACTTTTGAAAAAAACTCAGTGGGGATCGCAAAGTGTTGCTCGCGGTCCACCAGATTAAAAAGGCGACTGTAATAGTCCACCAAATTAGTATCGCCTAGAGTTGAGGAAAGGTAACGTCGGGGATCACGAAACACCTGCCGTTTTACATAAAGGTCTACATGAGGATTTACCTTTTCGGCCAAGCGCAGATCAAGAGGCGCGCACCAGTCAAAATATACGATCTTCGCCTCCGCGTTATGCTGCCGAATTTTAGCAAACAACTTTTCAATATATTCGCTATCGGCAGAAAAATTGGTTTGCACACCAATTACGTCAGCCTTGCGTACCAATTCGGATGCGTACTGATCAACGGGCAACGCCCGGATGCTGATACCAAACTGTTCCGCTATCTGTTTTTCGTAAAAAAAGAATGGGTAAATTTGGCTAAACGCTACGGGATTTCCGGGACAGTACAGCATCAGCAAATTTTTCAGTCCCGGGTCAAAAGACCTCGAAAAATAACCTTTTTCAAAAATGAGTCCGACAGGAAAAACTTGTCCATATTTAGAATAAATTTCCCCAAAAAAACGTTTCATACCTTGTATCCTCTGGTCGACGACAACAACCCCGGCCCTAATAATTGTTCTTATTCAAAACGGAATCCGCCAAGCTGTCAGATATTCAACTCAAAAAATGTGCCAGAAGACTACTCATTAAAAATAAAGCGTAACGAAGCCTAGAAAAGGCGAAAAGCCCCGGGATAGACCTGGATCGCGAGGAAAAAATCAAACAAGTTTCTTGTAAAGATTGCAATGGCCGCCACGCAGTGGCGGCCTTAAACCATTAATCCAATGGGGTTTGGTTAACCATTCGGAGCGACGTCACATCGAATCCGCGTTGTGACGCCTCTGTTTTAAAAGCCTGGAGTACACGATCATCTACCGTGGGTGTTCGAGAGAGTAACCAGAGCGTATTAAGATCGTTGCCTGTTACATAGGAATGTTGATAATCGTCGTCCAGCTTGAACACAACATAGGAGCTATAAAATGGCCATTGAAAGGTAACCTTGAGGTGTCCCGTATTCTCACCTTTGACGAAGTAAGCTTTCCCGACCGCTTCTTGCCATCGATCCTTTGCAGCTGAATAGCCAATATTTTTGACCCGCACCCCTCCGTCATCACGTAATGAATACTCGGCGCTGACATGGGAAAGGCCCCGCTCGAAACTGTGGTCTAAGCGAGCAACCTCGTACCATGTGCCGAGATAGCGATCCAAAGAAAAGTCTTGTATCGGCTCGATCCCTTTTGGCACGCTGACGCAGGACGTTAATAACATTGCCATCGCGAGTAATAATAGTTTCACGCCTTCTCCCCTCTTCTAATGTAGAACTGTAGTTTTTACTAAAAACTTTGGACCTGATTGTAATTATGCTCGCAGTCGTCACGCTGAGCGCCAGTGAAGACAGGGAAAACCGCCCCTGGCGAAGTGCCCTTTATGCATTTTCCGGGCAAATAATCGCCAGAAAAGCCGTAAATACAAAAATGGCACACTAAGTGCAAAGCCTCGGTTATGGCAGCTAGCAGACCTGTCATACATAAACATCAAATTCCTGGAGGATATCTATATGTTTAGTTGGGCACTTACATTCTTAGTGATCGGCCTCATCGCTGCTGTTTTCGGCTTCACCGGAATCGCCGGAACCGCTACCAATATCGCCTGGATCCTGTTTGTCGTCGGTATTATTCTTGCCATCGTCTTCGCGGTTGCAGGTCGACGTGGGCCAAGGATATAGCGTTTCCTCATCATTTAATTCAGGGAAGATGGCAGATAAACTCAAGGAAGATAGCAGACAAAAATTAAAGCCGACTCGTTCGGCTTTAATTTTTTTATCATTTTAAACAGTGCGATTATCCGCTTTTCCCATCCGCTTTTCCCATTCTTACTTAAGTTTCTAAACGGCATTAATTATGCAAACGAAGCGAAGTTCGCCTCTATGTATAGGCAAAACCGCTTAGCGGTGGAGTCTATGTCTTTCAACTTGTAAAAACTGCAGGAGAAGCAGTAACGATGGTGGATAAAAAAAAACATTTCTCGATTAAAGTGATGACAGTCAACACGCACAAAGGATTTACCACCTTTAATCGCAGATTCATCCTGCCAGAACTCCGCAATGCCGTACGCACCTTGTCGGCAGACATAGTGTTTTTACAAGAAGTTTTGGGCGAACACCACGCGTGGTCGAAACGCCACACAGAGCGCTGGCCGCATCGACCCCAATACGAGTTTCTCGCCGATGCCATCTGGCATTCCTATGCTTATGGCCGCAATGCGGTTTACCCCGAAGGACATCACGGCAACGCATTGTTGAGCAAATATCCAATTCTTACGTGGGAGAATAAAGATATTTCCCTTAATGGGATTGAGCGGCGCGGGTTGTTGCATTGCATATTGGACCTGCCGGAAGCCGAACAGCAGTTGCACACCATATGTGTCCATTTAAGTTTGCGGGAAAGCCATCGCCAACAACAGTTGCGTATGCTCAAGTCGCTGGTCGCTGATATTCCGCAGAGCTGTCCTTTGATCGTCGCTGGTGATTTCAATGACTGGCGCATGCGCGGGCACGGATACATCGAACAGGAAATCGGTTTGTCGGAAGTCTTTAGTTTCAGCGGCTGTAAGCCTGCGCGAACATTTCCTGCGAATTTTCCAGTGCTGCGCCTGGACCGAATTTATTCCCGCTCGGCGCGCTCCGTCACGCCAGTGGTATTACCTAATAAACCCTGGTCGCATTTGTCCGATCACAAACCCCTACTCGCTGAAATCAATTTTTGAGGATTTGGCCATGTTTGAACTTTATAAAGGTAAAAAACGGTTCACTGATGGAAACCGCGTCGAACTCTTAGAAAACGGCGAGACATTTTTTCCACAGCTACTTCGTCGCATCAACCGCGCTGAGAAAGAAATTTTTATTGAAACCTTTATTCTTGAGGAAGACAGGGTTGGCAAGGCGTTGCAAAAAGCTCTGGTAGCTGCAGCTAAGCGCGGTGTCTGGATCAGTGTTACCACAGATAGCTACGGCACCTTCTATCTGGATGCCGAATATATCAAGACGTTGACGGAAGCGGGAGTGATATTTCAAATCTTTGATCCGCAGCCAAGCTGGCTTAAATCCCGCCCTAACCTATTCCGCCGCCTACACCGCAAGCTGGCAGTGATTGACGGTCGCTATGCTTTTATCGGTGGCATCAATCTCAGCCATGAGCATATGACCGAACACGGACCTACCGCAAAACAGGATTATGCCGTCGAGATCGAAGGCCCGGTGGTTCCTATCATTCGCGATTTGTGCAAAGCCTATGTGCCATCTGCCAACGATAAAAACCTTGGTGAACTAGTGCGTAATATTCGCCAACCGGAAAAGGTCGGTGATGCAGCAGTTGCCTTTGTCGCCCGGGATAACCGCCGCTTTCGCAACGATATTGAAAAAGCCTATCTGATCGGAATCCGCAAGGCGCGTAAACGTATTGTAATCGCCAACGCCTACTTCTTCCCCAGCTTCCGTATACTTAGGGCTTTGCGGAATGCGGCCAAGCGTGGCGTGGAAGTCGTGATTATTTTGCAGGGCGAACCCGATATTCCGCTCGCCCTGCGCGCGGCCCGCTGCCTCTACGATGAACTGACTGGCGGCGGAATATAAGTGTTTGAATATCTCGAACGCCCGCTGCACGCCAAAATTGCGCTGATCGATGACGACTGGGCAA
>JBQGED010000191.1:0-5121 GCA_052039425.1 Sphingobacterium griseoflavum
GGTATTGGTGCTTTGACTGTGGGTGATGTCGATGGCGACGGTGCCGCTGAAGTTTTAGTGGGTTCGGATTACCTTTATGACGGACGTATTTATCGTCTGGATGGCGCAACCGGAGCGCTTAGCGAGCAGGTATTGGTTTTGGAGGAAGGATCTCCGGTACTTAAAATTGTGCTGGCTGATATCGATGGTGATGGGGATGTCGAAATCATAGCAGGCGCGGGCGTTGCTCATAGTGGGTCATCTGGTACTAGAGTCCATATCATCGACGGCGTGACCTTTTCACTGGAACACTCGCTGCCTCGTTTGACGGCAGGATTCGGCGACATCGCGGCGCTGGAGGTGACTGCGAGTGGCTCTCGTATAGCGGCGCTTAAAGATAAAATTTATCTACTGAATCCCACTGTTAATTCCGTGGTGGCGACACGTGAATCCTTCAAATCTCTCGCAGCGATAGGTGATGATTTATTTGCGGCTAACGACAGCGGCGAACTTAAGGCCGTTAGCGCTGATGGTGGCGTAGAGCCACTGGCCAACTTGTGTAACAGCCAGGTCAAGGCGTTGACAGCGGTTAGTGATAATCAGTTGGCATTTGTTTGCGAGCAAAAACTGGGACTGTACTTGCTCGATTCAAACGAGGTGGTCTGGCAGTCTGAGCAAGTCAGCGACTCTCTGGGTGAAAACGACTCGTTGGTATTCGGACGTGTCGGCGACAGCGAAACCATTTTGGCCGGCGGTAATTCTTTGTATATGTTTAAGCGGCCTGTACAGTAATTGATATCACACCGGGGCGAAATTCTTCGCCCCTTTTTTTGTTGAATTCCATCCTTCAATTAATAACCAGTCTCTGTTTTGCTCTCTCGCGGATTTTTAACGTCATTCAGCAAGATCAACAATTTTCTTACCGCGGCCGCGCAAAATTCTGCGTCCAATAGCGCTGATATTCCGAATCCGGATTCACCGCATAGCCGGAGCCAAATTCGGTGAAGATATCTTCCATGAGAATTTCGCAGTGGCCGTCAATGCTGGCGAGGAGCCCTTGGATGGCGTCTTCCATGGTTCTATATCCCGCGGCGAGATTTTCACCGGTGGCGCCGGCTTGATAGCCGGTGCGCTCTATGCGTTGCATATGTCTGGAGCCGTCGCTGCCGGCGTGCTCGAAAAAGTCATTGGTTGCCATGTCCAGCGAGTGGGTGACGGCGGCTTGTTGCAGTAGGCAATTCCAGGTGAGTTTGCCGGTGGCGGGGTAGGGCACGCCGCGGCAGTCGCGTGCGCGGGTGCGTACGCGATTGACCTCGGCCAGCATTGCCACGTCGTCGTCGGACATGCACAGATCAATCACACTTTGCGGGGTGGTGTGCACATCGCCAATGGTCGTAAAACTCCAGCGCAGATCGGTGGCGACATTGAGTCCTTCGCTGGACATAAGCGCCGAATCAATGGCAATCGTATAACGGGTATTCGCCGCCCAAAGACCGGTGGGGCGGAAAAGAAGCGTGTCGGCGGCGCTTTGGCTGATCGAGCCGGGAAACGCGCTGCCGTTGCTGGTGGTGACCTGGATTGCCTGGGCGAGATCCTGCCCGGCCAGTAATTCACCGTCGAATTCCACACTGATAGGGCTGACCAGCGCTACGCGGATTTCGCCTGGGCCGGGAAATGCCGCAGTGACATTGAGTTCGTTTTCATCAAACGGCAGGGATTCGTCCGGTATGTCTCGGGGTGGTGGAATTTCTTCACGGGGTGGTTGGGAAATGGAGAGGCCGTTGTTGTGATCGGATTTGCTGTCGCAGCCCGAGACTGCAGCCAGGGCGATGGCCAGAACCAAGCTGTAACCGATCTTGTACATAGAGTTGCCCCTGTGCCTTTGAATGGTGGGGGTGTGCCCAATTGGCATTGGTTTGGAGGATTTGAGTTTCACGTCCTGCATATGTTCACTGTCCTTGTTTTTCTTTCTGAGGTTGCGCGGCGCGTCCGGTAGGGTGGCTTTGCGTCCGCCTCGTCTTTCGGGGCGGAAAGCATAACCTGGAGAGCGAAGCAATGGCACGATTGAAACCGCTGCTGGCGGGAATTTTGTTAAGTGGTGCGCTGAGCTTTGGCGCTGTCGCAGCCAGTGCGGCGCAGATTCCTTTGGATTCCGCCACCATTGCCGATTTCAACGCCGCGTTCAAAGCTGGCACTCTCACCTCAGAGCAACTGGTGCACTTGTACCTAAAGCGCATAGAGGCCTATGACGCTCAGGGGCCGAAGATCAATACGGTCATCACGTTGAACAGCAAAGCTCTGGAACAGGCGCGCGCGTTGGATGCGGAGCGCAAAAGCAAAGGTCCGCGCTCGCCACTGCACGGTATTCCGGTGCTGCTCAAAGATAATTTTGATACTGCGGATATGCCCACCACCGGCGCCTCCGTTCTGTTGGAAAGCTGGGTTCCGCCGGACGACGCCTTCCTGGTGAAAAAACTACGCGATGCCGGTGCGATCATTCTGGCTAAGGTCAATCTGTCCGAGTTCGCCTCGGGCGGCGCCCACAGTTCGCTCGGCGGGCAAACCCTCAACCCCCACGACCTCACCCGCACGCCTGCCGGGTCGTCCGGGGGCACCGGCGCCGCCATTGCCGCCGTTTTCGCGCCCTTGGGTTACGGCACGGATACGGGCGGTTCCATTCGCGGGCCGTCTACGTCCAATGGCATAGTCGGGTTGAAACCCTCCCACGGTCTGCTCAGCCGCGACGGCATTATCCCCCTGGCGTTGACGTTTGATACCGGCGGCCCCATGACCCGCAGCGTGTACGACATAGCGGTTTCGTTGAACTACACCGTCGGCGTGGACAAAGCCGATGCCGCCACCCAGAAAAGCGCCGGCAAGTTTGAGAAGGATTACACCAAGTTCCTGAAAAAGGACGCGCTGAAAGGCGCCCGCATCGGCATCGCCCGGGATTTTCTCGGCGCGGATGAGGACGTGGATTGGGTGATCGAATCCGCACTTGCTGCCATGCGTGCAGCCGGCGCGACCGTGGTGGATGTGCGCTATCCCAAATGGCTGCTCGACGCCAAGACCGAGTTCTACAGCGCTATCCGCTATCCGGAATTCGCCGCGCAGATTGGCGACTATCTCGCCGCTACCGGCCCACAATATCCGAAAAACATCGGCGACTTAATCTCCCGCGCCGACGGCTTCCGCTCTGTGCGTCCGGACGGCGCCGGCCCCAATCCGCGCCGCTGGAATCTGATGAAGCGGGAGAAGGCCACGCTTGGACTCGACGATTACAACTATCTCGCTGTGCGCGACCAGGGATTACCGCTGGTGCGCGCCGCGCTGATGGGCATCATCACCAGCAACAAGCTGGACGCCATTGTCTACCCGACCTCGCCGCGCCGGCCGGCGCAGATAGCGGCGCCGGTGAGCAATGTGCCGGAAACCGTTCCGTCTGCCACCAACTTCGCCAACCTCAGTGGCTTTCCCGACCTGATCGTGCCGGCGGGTTTTACCAGTGATGATCTGCCCGTGGGCATTTCGTTTTTCGGACCGGCCTTCAGCGAGCCCAAATTGCTCGCTCTGGGATACAGCTTTGAACAAGCCACCAACGCGATCCGGGTACCGGTGCACACACCTTTGCTAGCGGGTGATGTGATCGAGGTGCCCTAGCCAAAGCTCCAACCATCTGCATGGGGAGGTAACCCGTGTTTATCCGAGCGCTCTTATTGGTGCCATTCCTGATGGCTACTGCCGCGTCGGCGCAGCAGTCGATTGCTGCGTCCTCAGCCCAGCAACCCATGCCGCGCTTCCCGGCTGAGCTGATCGGCGCCAAAGCCGGCGACGGTGACGTGGTGCTGGCGGTGACGGTGGACAGCGAAGGGCGTGCCCTGGATATGGTGGCACTGGAGGCGACCCATGAAGCATTCGCCCGCGCCGCGAATGATGCGGTGCGCGAATGGGTATTTCCGGCGCGCGACAGCGACACTTGGCCGCGCCGCGAAGTTCTGCAATTCCGTTTTAAACGCTCCGGCGCTGTCTCCACCCTCAGCCATCGCGAAGCCGCTCTCGAAGCCTTTAAAGGCCAAGCCCCACCCGCACTGCATACGGTTCCTCTGGAACAACTCGACCGCGAACCCGAGCGGCTGGCCGCTCCCATGCCTGCTGTTCCCAAAACGGCTTTACGCCGCCATGGCGGTAAACCCTTGATGTTGAATTTTGTGGTGGATCAGGAAGGACGGGTGCGCGTGCCGGTGTTGGCGGAAGTGCAAGACGCCGCTCTTGCTGAGCCGGTGTTGAAGGCCGTACGCCGGTGGCGCTACAGCCCGCCGACGCACAAAGGCGTTCCGGTGGCGGTGGAAATGACCCGCGCATTGGTGCTGCCGGAAGGTTGATTACAGCGCTGCTGCGCTGGTGGGGGCTGTCCCGACCGGCGCGTCTTAGAAGGAGCAATAGATAAGTGTTCCCCTCCCGTCTCTCGCACAACCAGATTCGATTTATGACCCGACTGAACCACATTGTTCGTAGGAGCCTGAGTTTCGCCAGTCGACTGTTCGCCGGTGTTTTGCTGATCGCCGGCGCGCAATACAGCCGCGCCCTGGCGGTGGAGGAAGCGACCATCGCCGATGTGATTGATGAGGGCTTCGCCGAGGATTGAGCGAGCGGAGTTCCCAGTGCACAGGAACAGGACGTTGTAGACGCGGTCAGCAGGCACAGGCGTTCTCCTTCGTGACGGGATGGCAGCATTCGGCGGCGACGGCAGCGGCGGGTAGGCAAACCTCAGGGTGTCCCGAGCAGCAGTCACGCATGAGGAATTCGACAAGGCCGGACAGGCCCTCGAAATTGGCGCTGTAGATGATCGAGCGGCTCTCGCGGCGGGACTGGATCAAGCCTGCTCGTTCGAGATGGGCGAGATGAAAGGATGCCCCTGAGGATGAGGCATCGACAGCTTCGCCGATGGCGCCGGCCGACATGCCCTCCGGTCCGGCCTGCACCAGAATGCGAACCATACGAAGACGCGTTTCCTGGCTGAGGGCGCCGAATGCATTCAGGGCCTGCGGTTCTTCCAATATCATCTCAATATCTCAACGATCGTTGAAACATGGATAGCCCAACATGAACGCTCGCGCAACCGTTCCGGACGTCGAAGTCGGA
>JBQGED010000192.1:0-6948 GCA_052039425.1 Sphingobacterium griseoflavum
ACGCCACGCGGTGTTTCCGGTAGCATATGCGCTACTTTTTCTTTCCACTGAGTAAGTGCCGCAAGCATTTGCGTTGCTGCAGTTGCGCAACTTGTGCCGGGGCAGTTGTGCCGGTCGATTTTCATTCGCACGTAAAATTTCGATTGCTCCAGATGTTTGAAATCCATACGCGTCAACGCGTACTCGTGCGCAAGCGCGACATCATTATCGGAGTGCATCGGTGCCTGATTGCCGCCAAATTCTTCACCGATGGCGGAGTTGTGGCAGCGCTGACAGCCGCTTTCACGCAGGAACGAATAGAGTGTTGTTTCAAACGCGGCTTTGGACACTTCCATGTCATAACCGAGGCCCTCTACATCAAGAACTGTCGCCTCGTAATTAACGCCGCCGTTTCCGTTAGGCAATATGGAATAACCCATTGGGAAGCCCGGATTATTGGATGACACACTGCCGCTGGACGAAGAGGTGCTGGATGATGAGCTTGTGCTTGATGATGAGCTCGTGCTCGACGATGAACTGGAAGAATTAGTGCCTGAAGATGAATTGGAAGAGCTGGAGCTGGAACTTGATGATGAACTAGAACCTGTTCCGGAGGATGAATTATCCCCGCCGCAGGCCGTCAACCCAAGCGCCAGCAGTACCACCCCGCCGAGAAGGAATGTCTGCTTTTTCAAATTTATAATCATGATGGTGCCCTGTATGGTTTGTTGCGTCTGGTGCAGGCGCTGGGGATTTATTATGAAAATCCGCTCCCCATGCGCAGCTGCAAAAATGTGGTTTTAATCGATACAGCTCAAGCCACTTAAGCACCCTAGCATCCACACACAGCACCACCCATGAGGAAATGCACCCCATATATGTTATCTGGATCATATTTTCCCGGAGTGGATAAAAAATCTTCAGCCTTATGTTTATAAAGTACGGAAATTTGTGACCGAAATTAGTCTTATTTTCAATATGAATATAATGTTAAATAGAATTAATCCGATTTATTTGTGCGGAAATTTACTCGATTTGTGGGATTTATCAGCATGGATAAAGTGCTGGAAATTCCGGTAAAAATTGATTTTTTCTATTTTTTTAATTTCGCTGCGGCACACCTATGTCTTTTTATTGTGTGGATTCGTTTCTTTTTCCATCGCGCTCTTTTTTAAACGTCATATAAGCTTATGTTTATAATGAACATAAGATACGGCTCCAGTATGCGCCAATATCTAAAGAGCGATAACCGACAGCGGTTAGTAATAGCGGACAGTTACAGTTAAAGATTCGGGGAACTGTGATCAACAGACGACTTAATAATCGAGAGGACGATCCTATGACTGTTAAACGACTTCAATTCATTACAGAAATCAACGCACCAGTGGAAGATGTTTTCAACATCATGCTGGCACCGGAGAGCTACAAGGAGTGGACATCCGCATTTATGGCGGGCTCCTATTACGAAGGTAAATGGCAGCAGGGTGAGAAAATCCGTTTTCTGGGGCCTTCCGGTGACGAAGGCATGCTCTCAGAGATCGCCGAATTGATACCGAATGAATTTGTCTCCATTCGCCATATAGGCTTTATCCAGAATGGCAAAGAAGACACCACCAGCCCCGCTGTACGCGAATGGGCACCCGCCTACGAAAATTACACCTTCATCACCATTCCCACCGGCACCCGGGTTGTGATCGACCAGGATGTTACCGAGCAGTATGAGCGTCATATGACTGAGAGCTGGCGTGCTGGGTTGGAGAAGTTGAAGGAGATTTGTGAGAGGGGGTAGAGGATAGGTAAGGGATAGTGTGGCCGTTGACGTTAAAAGTTAGACGAAAAGATTGATAAATAATGCGCGGCTAATACCGCGCATTATTTTTAAGTCACATTATCTGATGTCACGTTATCTGATGTCACGTTATCTGATGTTTTATTCGGCCTCTGGTATTCCACTAAAGCCGATGTTCTGAAATTCCACCTCATTATTCGTCGCCGTCAAAATCGCGCGCACGTAGCGGACGCCGCTCACCTCGATGGGAAAATCCTCCGCCAGAATATTTTCAAAACCGGTTTGCGGCGTGACGGTGATTTCCGAAATCGTTTCTTGCTCTGCGTTGAGAAATTCAAAGGCGATGCTGTCGACGTCGAAACCTTCGGTGTTGTAATTCCAGAAGTGGATGGTTTCGAGCTGGTAATCGGCTTTCAGATCAAATAACAGCTCGGCGGCACCCTTCACCCACACATGGGTGGCGTCGCTGTGTGGATCGGCGGCGGTGGGGGAGGGGGCGTCAATGATGTTGGCTATTTCTCCTTGGTGCAGCACGGTGGCTGGTACCAGGGCGACGCTGATGTCCGGCGCTTTCAAATAAACCGCTCCCGTGTCGCATGCGTCGAATACGCCGTTGCTATCAGTATCGACGGCGGCGGGTATTTCGATGTCGTATTTGTCGGCGAGGTAATTCCACACGCTGGCGTGTTCGTCTGCGGATAGACTGCGTTCATAAATTAAAATCTCGGCAATATCCCCAGCGAAAGATTCGGCTCCATCAACAGTGCCGCCGATATGGGCTGCGGGATACACCGCTGGCGCAGGTGTGGTGGTGATGCTGGTGATATGACAGCCGGTGCGGATTTCGCTGCCGGTGCTGGCGACGCTCGCGGAGAGAAGTTGCGGGCCGCGGTTTTGCACATTTTCCGGCGACAACAACCACACACCGTTACTGCTGCTGCGCGCTTTCACAAACGGCTTATTCGCCGCGACGCCCACACCAAAGCCGCGGGACATAAATTGTCCGGCAGTGTCGGCGCCGGTCCCGATCAGGTGGCCCTGATAATCATCCGAATTAAATACGACAAAGAGGGTGCGCGGTGTCGCGGCATTGGCAAAGAGGTTATCGGCCAGCACCAGGCGGTCGTCGCTGCCGTCAAAGCGCACGGCGGCGCGATCGTTGATCGCGTCGGCCACTACCGTGGGTTGTTTGGTGGGCTCGCTCTGTTCGGCGAGGGCAGTGCCATCCGCTGCCGGCCATTCCGCCAAAGGACCGGCAGGTAATTCACCCGCATCCAGCGCGAGGACCAGCCCTGCGGTGACCGGAATACCGCTGGACGATGAACTCGACGAGCTGCTGCTCGATGATGACGAACTCGAGCTGGACGAGGACGAGCTGCTGGAAGACGAGCTGGAGCTGCTGGAAGACGAACTGGAGCCGCTGGAAGACGAACTGGAGCTGCTGGAACTGGATGAACTGGAAATCACCACGCCCGACGATGAACTCGAACTGGAACTTGATGAAGCCGCGCTGCTGGATGAAGAGCTGGAACTCGATGAGCTCGCAACGACGCCGCTGGAGCTGGATGAGGAACTCGAGGAGGCACCGCTAGAGCTTGTCGATGAGTTGCTGGAACTGGACGAGCTGGAACTTGAAACGGGAGGCGGGCTGGAATTGCCGCCGGAGTTTTTGTTGCTGCTCGAGTCGCACGCCTGCAGCAATACACTGGCGCAGAGCAAGCCGACGCTTAATAAGGTACCTCTCGAATGGGGTCCGATCATGTGAATTCCTCGTTGGTTTCCTATGTGCCAGCCTGCTGGTTTCCACGTGGTTGACAATGGCTGGTAGGGCTCGATGGCGCCAATCATAGGCAATTTGTGCGCTGCAAAACGTTTGTTAGGCGACATAAGCACCTGCGTTTCACAAACACCTGGATAAACAGCCAAATCTTTGACTTTTATTTTTTTAGCAATCGTATTGGGTTGATTTCTAAGCGGAATTTTATGTGGCACCGGCTTTGCATTTGCGCCTCTCAGTGATGCAAAACCGTCTAACAGCGGAATTTCGACAGGAGACACCCATGTCCGAGGCTGCGCCTTTAAACACTGAAGTCAGCGCATTTTCCAATGCTCAGCCGCAACTGCCTGAGGCGGTTGCGCCGCGCAATATGGAAGCGGCCATGGATTTTTTCCAGCGCACCTCCCGCCAGTTAACCCAGTCCTACAGTTTGCTTCAGGGTAAAGTCGCGCAGCTGTCGCGTGAGCTGGATGTGGTGTCCGCGCAAAAAGACGAAGAGCTGGAAAAGAAAAATCGCCTCGCCAGCCGTATGCAGGCGCTGCTCGACTTTTTACCCGGCGGCGTCATAGTGCTGGACGCCCGCGGTGTGGTGGTGCAGAGCAATCCCGCAGCGCGCAGCGTGTTAAATCATTCCCTCGACGGCGAGCTGTGGCGCAACATCATTAGCAAATGTTTTGCCCCGCGCAGTGATGACGGCCTGGATGTTTCCACTGTCGACGGTCGCCGCATCAGTTTGGCCACCGCGTCTTTAGACGAGGAAGGGCAGATTATTCTGCTCACCGATCAGACGGAAACTCGCCGCCTGCAACAGCAGGCCAATCGCCAGGATAAATTGTCGTCCATGGGCAAAATGGTTTCCGCGTTGGCTCACCAGATTCGCACGCCGCTCTCCGCCGCGATTTTGTATGCAAACCATTTGTGCGCCGATTCCATTACCGAAGAGCGTCGCAAAGTGTTTGCCGGCAAATTACTCGGTCGGCTTAATCATATGGCGGAACAAGTTAAGGATATGTTGTTGTTCGTGCGCAACGAACTGCCGCTCAATGATGTGGTTTCCTTACACGATTTGGAAATGGGCTTGCGCGCCGCTATGGAAGTGCCGCTCGCCACCAGTAAAAGCCGCTGCATGTGGCAGAACGTGATTCCGCAGGCGCAGTTGCGCTGCAACCGCGAGGCGCTCATCGGCGCATTGCTTAACCTGGTCAATAATGCCATTCAGGCGAGCCCACAGGGCGCGAAAATGAAAGTGTCTTTCTGCCGCACCGCGCTCAAGGGCGAGGCCGCTGTTGCTATCGCGATTGCCGACGCCGGTCCGGGCATGTCGCCGGAACAACTCACCTCCGCGCAGGACGTGTTTTACACCACCAAACCCCAGGGCACCGGCCTTGGTCTTGCGGTGGTGAAATCCGTAACGCTGGCACACGGCGGCCAGTTCCGGCTGCAGTCGCGCCAGGGCGTTGGCACCTGTGGCGTACTCACCATTCCCCTGACGGAATCTTATGAATCCACGCGTTAATTCCGGCCTGCCGGGCGCGAGCGTTTGACTATGGGAGACAATTCATGACGCAACAAAACCCACTGACATCGGCAAAACTCCTGGTGGTAGAGGATGATCCGGACCTGCGGGAAGCGCTGGTGGACACCTTGCAGCTGGCGGAATTCGACGTGCTGGAAGCGGACTGCGCGGAGCGCGCGTTGGAAATGCTCGACGACCATAGGGACATCGCCATGGTGATTTCCGATGTGAATATGGGACAGCTTTCCGGCCACGATTTATTGCATTTTGTGCGCACGAATTACGCCCATATTCCGGTGCTGTTAATTACCGCTTACGCCAGTATTAGTGAATCGGTTAAGGCGATGCGTGAAGGCGCGGTGGATTATCTGGTCAAACCTTTTGAGCCGAATGTATTGATCGAAGCAGTGAAAAAATTCATCGGCACCGGTAATGTCAGCCACGACGAACCTGTGGCATTCGCCGAGAGCAGCCGCCAATTGCTGCAGCTCGCTTCGCGCGTCGCACAATCGGATTCCACGGTGTTATTGGTCGGCGAATCCGGTACCGGTAAAGAAGTACTGGCGCGTTATATTCACAACCGCTCGCCGCGGGCAAATCAGCCTTTTGTAGCGATTAACTGCGCTGCGATTCCGGAAAATATGCTGGAAGCTATGCTGTTCGGCCATGAAAAAGGCGCTTATACCGGCGCTTACAGTTCCGCGCCGGGTAAATTCGAACAGGCCAATGGCGGCACTTTATTGCTCGATGAAATTTCCGAAATGGATCTCGGTCTGCAGGCAAAATTACTGCGTGTGTTGCAGGAGCGCGAAGTGGAACGCCTAGGCGGTCGCAAGAGTATTCAACTGGATGTGCGCGTTATCGCCACCTCCAACCGCGATATGCGCGGCCAGGTTGCGGCGGGCAAATTCCGCGAAGACTTGTATTTCCGCCTCAGTGTTTTACCGCTGCAGTGGGCACCCCTGCGCGACAGACGCGAGGATATTCTGCCGCTGGCTAAACGCTTGCTCGAACGCCACGCGGTCAAACAGCATCGCGTGGGCATCCGTCTCGCTGACGAAGCCAAAGCGGCGCTGTACCAATACAACTGGCCAGGCAATGTGCGCGAGCTGGACAACGTCATGCAGCGCGCGTTGATTCTGCAACCGGGCAATTTGATCCGCGCCGCGGACCTGGGCTTGCAGGCACAGCAAACCTTCAGCGCCAAACCGTCATTGATAGAAGGGCAGTACGCAACACCTGTATATGAAGCGCCCCGTGCAACCGCACCTGCGGCGAATTATTTCAGCGACGACCGCTGGGCCGAAGCCGACACCGCCATTTCCGCCGCGGCGTTTGCTCCGCGGGTTGGCGACAAAAGTGAATCGGACCTGCTCGGCAGTGACCTGCGCCAGCGCGAATTTGAAATCATCGCGGAAACCCTGCGACGCGAACGCGGCAGCAAGAAAAACACCGCCGAACGTCTCGGCATCAGCCCGCGCACTCTGCGTTACAAGCTCGCGCGGTTGCGGGAGGAAGGGTATGACTTGGAGGCATTGGCGGGGTTTTGATTGGCGGTAGGCAGCATTCCGGCTTTACCTCGCCCCTAACCAGGCTTCTAGCTGGGAGGGGGCAAGAGGTCCATGTCTCGAACTCACTTCACACTTTAACCACCTGTTCTGCGTCAAGGAGTTGGCGTTTCCAGCGGTTAAAACAAAGCATTAGGAGCGTTGAAAAACTCAGAAAAAACGGTTCTTAAAACGGCCGAAAATTTTTTGCATGGCTACTTTTTATTTTCATGATTCATCGGCATACTCCGAGCCGAAAGTCGCCAGCGGGGATTGCTGCGCTGCAATAGATGCGGGTCTCAAATGGTATGAGTTTTCCGCTTTCTGTTGTGACGTATCG
>JBQGED010000193.1:0-7830 GCA_052039425.1 Sphingobacterium griseoflavum
AGTCACGGCAATTAACAGCCCCAGGAACACAAACACGGTGCCCATACCGTACACCATCAGATCGAATCCCTGGGCTAATAGTGACTCTTGCATGGTCTCTCCTCATCACAACCACAGGTCGCCGCTGCAACCGTACATAAAAGATTTCAGACTCGCTCCATCGCTGGCAGGAATACCTTGTTGCGGGGGATTGCCTGTGTCGATACATCCGCAGGGCGATTTTTGAAGGTGCGGAATACTGGATTAAGATTCAGTCACTTACAACCATTTATGCCCATTTCCGGGAATCTGTCGCAGAACAGCAACGGCAGCGACACCCAAAACGCCAACAGATAAAGCACTCTGCCCTTGCCCAACGTTGTCGAGGTGCTACCATTGCGCCCCGCTATTTTTGTCCGATGTACCTTATGCGAATTTACATGGCGCCAATGGAGGGTGTTGTCGATCATCACCTGCGCCGCCTCTACTCCGAAATCGGCGGCATAGATCTGTGCGTCACTGAATTCGTGCGCATCACCCACACCCGCCTCCCCGAGAAGGTATTTCGCCGCTACTGCCCCGAATTAGCGGAACCGCTACCCGTACCCGTACGCATTCAATTGCTTGGCAGCGACCCCGAGATGCTCGCCCTCAACGCCCGCAGAGCAGCGCTCCTGGGGGCGTCCGGTATCGATTTGAATTTCGGTTGTCCAGCCAAGACGGTGAATAAAAATCGCGGCGGTGCCTGCCTGCTCAACGAGCCGGAGTTGCTCTTCGATATAGCTCGACAAGTGCGCGAGGCCGTACCGGCCGCCACGCCGGTTACGGCAAAAATCCGTCTCGGCTATGAGAGCCGCACGCGGTATGTGGAAAATGCTTTGGCATTGGCCGAAGGAGGTATCGCCGAACTGGTGGTGCACGGACGCTCCAAAGCGGATGGCTACCGGCCGCCGGCCTATTGGGATTGCATTGGCCGCATTCGCGAACACCTGGCGATTCCGGTGATTGCCAATGGCGATATCTGGTCGCCGGAGGACTATCGCCGCTGCAGAGAAGAATCCGGTTGCACCCATGTGATGCTGGGACGCGGTCTGCTATCGCGCCCCGACCTCGCGTTGGCAATCAGAGCAGATTTAGCCAACATGGAGTTCACTCCACTCAACTGGTCTGCCATCTGCGATTTGCTGCTGGGATTTCAGCGGCAAACCACCCTCTCCTATCCCCTGCAATTCTGCGGCAACCGCCTCAAGCAATGGCTGATGTATCTGCAGCGACAATACGCTCAGGCGGGACAATTGTTCGAAGCCATCAAAAAGAGCCGCGACCCCCTTGTCATCGAATCCGCTGTAATCGCCGCCCGCGATTTGGCCGCTTAAGGCGCAGCTTCGCGGTTGCGCCGGATCACCCGCGGTTCCGCCATAGGCGTGAATTTTCCGTCCTCCAGCACGATCGCCTGAGTGCCGCCAAAGGAGCCCATATCCTTGAGGGTATGGCCTTTGGCGCGCAGACCTTCGCGCACATCCTCGGGCATGTTGCTTTCCACAAACAGCAGATTGGGACTCCATTGATGATGGATGCGCACCGCTTCCATCGCATGGTCCAGGCTATGTCCCATGGCTAAATAACGCAGCAGCACCTGCGTGACTTGGGAAATGATCGTCGGACCGCCCGCCGCCCCAAGTGTCATCACCGGCTTGCCGTCGCGGGTCACCAAAGTCGGGCTCATGCTCGATAAAGGCCGCTTACCCGGCGCCACATTGTTAGCGTGCGCCCCAATCAGCCCGAAGGCGTTGGGAATACCCGGATCGAGAGAAAAGTCGTCCATCTGATTGTTCAGCAGCACGCCCGTGCCCGGGATCACCACTTTGCTGCCAAAACTGGTATTGACGGTGGTGGTGATCGCCACCCAATTGCCTTCTGCGTCCGCCGTGGCGATATGAGTAGTGTGTTTGTCGAACAGAGCTTCCGCATCTGCCGGAATGCCATGAATGACCTCGGTAGCAGCGCGCTCCGGATTGATCAGCGCAGCGCGCTCGCGCAGATACGAGCTGTCGAGCAAACCAGCGGGCACCGGCGCATGATCGGAATCACCGAGCCAATGAGCCCGGTCGGCAAAGGCCAAGCGCATGGACTCCGCGAGGCGGTGATAAAAATCCACGGGTGCCAGTTCATCGAGGGGTTGCGACTCCAGCATGGAGAGCATCTGCGCCACATGGGTGCCGCCCGAGCTCGGCGTAGGGAAACCATAAACCTCGTAGCCTTTAAAGCGGGTAATTAAAGGCTCGCGCGTTCGGGTGGTGTAATTGGCGAAATCCGCGCGGGTAATCAAACCACCGTTGCCGCGCATCCACTCCTCGGTGCGCGCAGCAAAATCGCCGCGATAAAACCAGTCCGGCCCCTGCGCCGCCAAGGCGCGATAACTACCGGCAAGATCCGGCTGGCGCAACACATGGCCGGCGGCTGGCACTTCCCCATTAGGAAGCAAGTAAATGGCGGCGCTTGCGGGAAACTGCGCTATGCCATCTTTCGCGCCCTGCAAACGCAGGGCGAGGGTGCGGTCGATGGCGAAACCGCGCTCCGCCAATTCCGCTGCAGGCAATATCACTTGGCGCCACGTCAGGCGACCGCCCATTTGTTGCAGCTGATGATAGGCGGCCACTGAGCCTGGAATGCCCACTGCCAGCGCGCCGGTTTTGCTCAAGCTAGGTTTGACTTTGCCGTTTTCCAGATAGGTCTCCCGCGCCACCGCTGCCGGCGCCGTTTCACGGCCATCTATGGCCAACACGCGGCCATCTGCCAGACGCACCAGCGCAAAACAACCACCGCCAATGCCGGAGTTATGCCCATCCACCACACCGAGGGTAAATGCCATGGCAAGCGCGGCATCTATCGCATTGCCGCCGGCCGCAAAAGCCGCAAGCCCCGCCTGAGTCGCAAGCGGATTCACGCTGGCAACCGCACCGCGGTTATCGCCAAAAACGGCGGCGTAGGACGATGGTGACTCTTCGAGAATCGGCTGACGGGCGCATGCCGTTGTGCACAGCAGGGTGAGCGCAAGTACCAGGCGTAACAACCGGGGCATAGCAAGTCTCCGCTTGGATAAAGTGGCGAACAGGTTATCAGCCTGAGCCGGCAGCTCAAGCTGAAATGGCGATCCCGGCGCTAAAAGAAATAGCGCACGCTGGTGCTAAGCCGGCGTTCCAGGCCTGGGAAATAGCGATGAGTGTCGGTATTGGCGATATCGGCGCGCTCGGCGTAGGCGCGATCGAATACGTTCATCACCGCAAAGCGCAATTCCAGCTCAGAGCTGAGTCGCGTGGTGAAATCCAGATCCACCAGGGTGTGCCCCGGATACTCAAACTGATTGCCCACATCCATGTAATAGCGGCCCATATAGCGCGCCTGCAGACCAAAATCGACTCGCGGCGCCAAGCGCCATTGCAGCGTGGCCTGGTGCATATGCCGAGGCGCGGTATCGACTTCCAGCCCCTCCAACCGCAGTGGCGCGCCCATCAGGTTGGGATTGTTTTCCTGAGTATGGCGGGCGATCTGGCCGCCGAGTTGCGCCGACAGTACTTCGCTGCGATAACCCACTTCGTACTCAAAACCCCGGTGTAGAGTGTCCACGCCGTTGACGTACAAACGGTCGCTGTTCTGAAAAATGCCGTCCTTGTTCTCCATCCAATAGAGCGCACCCTGGGCAAACCAGCCGCCGCTTTCACCGCGCAAACCCAATTCCGCCGAGCGGATCTGCTCGGCGTCTATATCGGCGGGAGTCGGCGATTGCGCGCGATAAAGTTCGGCGGTCTGCGGAATACGGAAACCGTTGGCGAGCTTGCCGAAGCTGTAGAGGCCGTTGCGCCACTGGAACACAAACCCGGCGTGCAGCGACGGCTCACCGAAGTCAATGGTTTGGGATTCCGGCCGATAGAAACGGCAGCCGGTGACACCCTCAGCGCAGGCACTGCCGGCAGCGAGGTGATTGGTGTAGTCGTAGGAGGTGTAATCCCAGCGCAATGCGAGATCCAATGCCAAGGTGTGAGTCGCCTGCCAGAAGGCGCCAGCGTTGAGCGCGGCAGTGCGGGCGGATACGCTGAAATCGTAATGATCGCCCTGGGGAATCTGCGCTTGAGCAAAAGGCGCAGGTCGCGCCTGGGTTTCCCGCAGGTCGCCCCAGGTCTGCTCGAATTCTTGGCTCCAATACAACTCCGTGCCGCGAGCGAGGAAGCGCCGCCACTGCAGTTGCCAGCCAATGGATTCATGGCTGTTGCTCTCGGTTGGCTGCCAGGGGACGTAGTGCATCAGAAAATTCATTTCATTAGCGCGCACGTAGGGCGTGAACGTCCATTGGGTATCGACCTTGCGCCAATTCCAGCGGCTGTAGGCGCGCAAGGCATCCGCATCGCGATACGCCTCCGGAAATAAATTGCCGCGCACTTGTTGTTTATCGCGGTAACTGTCCCGGCCTTCCACATAGCCTGCGGTCTCCTGCTCCAGATGCATCAGCGTCAAACCGCTTTCCGCACTGACCCAGGAATTGCCCTGCCACTCATGGCGCAGAGAAACCTTCTGCTGTTTGAAGTCGGAATCGGCGCGGAAGGAATCGTCTTCTATACCAGTGAGCAGCATGCCGAGGCTGTGGCGTATTCCCTCCTGCCCTGCGGAAAAATGCAGCCGGCGGTAACCTAGGGAATTGGCGAGCACGGCAACTTCCTTGTCGATTTCGGACGCGCGCGGCATGCGCACATTGAGCGCGCCGTACTGGGCATTGCCGCCGACGATGGAAGCGTGCGGGCCTTTGAAGACTTCGATCTGCTCCGCCGCCTCATAGTGGCTATCGAAAAATTCGTTGGCGTTGCAAAACCCGGTGGCGCGCAGAGCGATGCCATCTTCGGCCAACCAAAATGCGCCGCAGGCGCCGGAGCCGGTGAACACCGGCGAGCGGATGGCGACCAATTGTTCCTGACCACTGCCCCGGCTGACCCAAACCCCTGGTGTAGCAGAGAGAATCTGGCTGGCGTGCTCAACGCCCGGATGCTCCAGCGTTTCCCGGTCCACCACATGACTGAGCGATGCGGTTTCACTCAGCAAACGCTGGCTGCGCTCGCCATACACAACAATTGTTTGCAAACGCTCCGCAGCCGTCTGCAAACGCTCCGCCCCTGCGGCGGCCGCGCAGGAAAAGCAGATGAATAAGAAAAATCCCTTCCACAACATCCCTACACCCTCATGATTTCGGCGTTAAGCGATAGATGATGCCGGTGGAGTTGAACACTACTAGGTAGGGATAACCATCCGGCCCGACCACCAGATCGCGGATACGCCCGCGCCCCTGCAGCAGCAGTTCATCCGCTACCACTTTGTCGCCGTCTATGCGCAGCAAGCGCAATTGCTCTTTTGCCAAGCTGCCCACCAACAGATGATTGCGCCAATTGGGGAAACGATCGCCGGTGTAAAAGTTGATGGCGGATACGGCGATGGACGGCACCCAATAATGCTGCGGCTGTTCCATTCCGGACTTGTGCGTTTCGCCGGTAATAGGGGTGCCGTTGTAGTTCATGCCGTAAGTGATCACCGGCCAGCCGTAGTTCGCGCCTTTGCTGACGCGGTTGATCTCATCACCGCCGCGCGGCCCGTGTTCGGCATCCCAGAGAGACCCGGTTTCCGGCTGCAGCGCAAGCCCTTGGGGAGTGCGGTGGCCGTAACTCCAGATCGTCGGCAGGGCGTTTTTTTCTTTGATGAAGGGATTGTCCGCCGGCACCCGGCCATCGGCATGCAGGCGATGAATTTTGCCGTTGGGACGGCTCAAATCCTGGGCGAGATCCTGCTGGCCCCGGTCGCCGATGCTGAAAAACACATAGTCATCCTGGAACACCATGCGCGAGCCGAAGTGCACACCAGCATCCGTATAAAAGCCGGCGTCTGCGCTGTAGATGGTTTGCTCATCCACCCAGCGGTTGCCGTCGAGTTTGCCGCGCACCACTTTGGTCATGGCGCCCTTGCTGGAAGGGTCCGATAAGGTCAGGTAAATCCAGCCGCTGGCGGTATCCGGGTGGCGCCGCACTTGCAGCAATCCGCCCTGCCCTTTATCCCACACCTTGGGAATTCCGGTAATTTCCTGGGCTTTACCCTCTTTATCGAATACCCAGAGTTTGCCGCTTTTTTGAGTGGCGATCATGCGGCCGTCGGCGAGAAAATCCATCGCCCAAAGTTCACCCGGAGCCTCCGCCACTTTTTCCAGAGAGAAGGTGTAGCCAGCCGCCGTTACATCCGCTGCAGGAGCGGTATTAGAGACGCTGCTCTTTTTCTGATCAGTGCGTTCGCGGATAAGAATAACGAGAGCGCGGATATCTTCGTCCGAAAGGCTTTTTTCCCAGGCGGGCATGCCGGCTTTGGGAACACCCTTTTTAATAACGCGGACAATATCCTCATCGCTACCGCCATGTTTCCACTGACCGTTATTGAGCGCAGGGCCGAGGCCGCCGGACAAGTCCGGTCCGTGACAGCTAGCGCAAAAGCTGTTGTACATCTGCTCCGCATTGCCCGCGGCAGCCGCCTGCGCCGCCGCTGACGCCAGCATCAGGAATGTCAGTACTTGCCGCGACAGTCGTTTTACCGGATGGAAATTCAAAGCCATTGGATCACCTTATGTTGGACGGAATGATTCATTTCGTGTTCTCGACCGTGAGGTTGCGCAACCAGATGCCACGATCGATGCGCCGTTTGACGGGGATCCATTTAAGAAAATCCTCCACGTACATCAATCCGTAGAGCACCAAAAAAGGTGCCCCGAACCAGACGGCAAGAATAAATACCGGAACGCCCACGCCCCACATAACGATGGTGTCGGTGAGCAGGCAAAAATGGGTATCGCCACCGGCGCGCAGAATACCGAGTATGCGCAGCATATTCAGTACTTTGACCCACACGCCAACGCAGAATAGACCAAGGGTTTGGGTCAGCAGCGTCGCTGTGGCTTCGTCCAATCCGCCAAAAAGCGTCAAAATCCACGACCGCAGCAGCCAGACAATACCGGCAAAGACCACCACTACAATCAGAACCATGCGGTTGAATAAGCGAAATAGCTGCTGCGCCTGCTTTTGATCGTCAGCGCCCAAAGCCTGTCCAACCATCACCGCCGCCGCACTGGCGAAGCCGATAAACAAAGCAAAAAAGGCGCTTTCAATCGGGACCATCACACCCATCACCGCCAGCGCTTCAGTACCGGCAAAACCCGTGGCTATGTGATAGGTGGAATTGCCGACTGCCCATAGGGCATGGTTGAGCATGACTGGAAAGGAAAAACGCAGAAAATAACGCATGGCGGCCTTGTCCCGCAGACACGCCAAATGTGTGGTGCGCGCGGCGAACAAATGGTGGGAGAAACGCAACCACCCCATGATCGCCAACAATTGCAAAAAGCGGGAAATCAGCGTTCCCCAAGCAGCGCCCTCGACACCAAGTGCGGGGAACCCAAAATGGCCAAAAATCAGTACATAGTTGAAAAACACATTGCTGAGAACAGCGCCCGCGCCCACCACCAACGGCATAATCGCATTGCCAGTCGCCCGCAACGCGGCTTCATACACGGCGATATATTGCGTCAATAAAAGCGCGGGCGCGGTGATCAGCAGATACACGGTGGCCAAGCGCACGACTTCCGGGTCCGGATTGATCCAGCCGAGCCAATAGGCGCCAAGGAGAAAGATAACCACCGACGGCAAGGTGATCAGACTTCCCCAATACAGCGCGATGGTGAGGGTGCGCTGGCATTGAGTCAGATTGCCCGCGCCGTAGTGTTGGGCGATCAGAATGCTGCTGGAGGCGGCAATTCCCATGGCCATTACCAGC
>JBQGED010000194.1:0-11375 GCA_052039425.1 Sphingobacterium griseoflavum
GCCTCGCCAGACAAGGAGACATTGCTCCCATCGATTTCTGGGGGAAGATCATTAAACGTATTGCGCCCTCTGCCTACACGGTGCTGCTGGCAACATTGGCATTCTCCTACCTATTTATCCCTGAAACCCAGTGGGTTCGAGTCGTTGACGAAACGATTGCCAGCGCGCTTCACCTGGAAAATCTCCAGCTGATGAAAACGTCGGTGGACTACTTTGCCCGCAACGAGCCCGCCAGTGCGGTCCAGCAATTTTGGGCAATGTCCATTCAGATGCAATTTTATTTGGTGCTGCCAGCGGTATTTTTCTTAGGCGTTGCACTTGCGCGATGGCGGCGGTCTGTCATCCCAATAGTTGCCGTATTTGCATGCCTAGCAGCAGCCTCGTTTATCTATTCCGTCGTCGCAACTTATCGCTCTCCCGAGACCGCCTATTTCAGTCCTCTGACTCGCAGCTGGGAATTTTTCTGCGGAGTTCTTTCAGCGTTATTAATCCCGCTGATAACCGTGCCCACCAAAATTCGGCAAGTTTTGAGTTATATCGGACTTACTGCAGTCCTTCTTACCGGATTCGTCATACCGAAGACGGCGCCATTTCCAGGATATGTCGCCGCTATGCCGGTGCTTGCGGCTGTATTTCTTCTCCTTTCCAACCCCCAGGGCCTCTCCAATTGGGTAGGACGCTTTTTGATGCATCCGGTACTTGCCTTTTTGGGAAGTATTTCCTTCACCATTTATCTATGGCATTGGCCTTTACTGATTTTTTATAAAGAAGCAACAGGTGCTACGAATATCGGCTTGCTACCAGGTCTGGGCATTATGGCTCTTGCTATTACGCTGGCATATTTAACAACCCGCTATGTTGAAACTCCACTCAGAAGCAAGCCACAAGATGGCACACGGGCTTCAAGCTCCGCGTTTTCCGCATTCTTTCTGGGCTTTAAATTTGCGGCGCCTGTCGTATTGATTGCCTTTACTGTGAAGTTGTTCTTTTTCTTAATGATTAAAGATTATCGTGCCGACCATAACTTTCAATTTGAAGGTCCGGTGGTGAGCGTCCAAACCAGCGCCACCACAGTTCATTATCAGCAGTTTCTGCTCGCTAAAAGATTGTATCCACAAGCGTATATAGAAGGATGCAATCAAAATCCCGCATCACCCAAAGTCATCACCTGCGCTTACGGAGATACATCAT
Organism: Sphingobacterium griseoflavum; assembly: GCA_052039425.1. Lineage (GTDB taxonomy): Bacteria > Pseudomonadota > Gammaproteobacteria > Pseudomonadales > Cellvibrionaceae > UBA5868. Next base: position 1,192 of record JBQGED010000194.1, read on the forward strand.
CGGATAAGATCATAGCTTTAGTTGGGGGCTCCCACGCGCTGCAATGGTTGCCGACCCTGGACGTCATAGGAAAAACGAAGGGCTATAAAATCGTCAACATCACTAAAAGTGTCTGCCCTTTTGGGCATCTAGAGGATTCGGATCCTTCCTGCGAGGAGTGGAATAAAAATGTGATCGATCACTTGGCAGAGTTAAAGCCAGCAGTGGTGGTCACCAACTCAACCCGGGCCGCCGAAGAAGACATGCCGGAACACGTCCCTGGAACCTACGTTGAACAGTGGAAAGCCCTTGAAAAACGGAATATTCCGATGATCGGCATTCGCGATAATCCGCGGTTTTCTTTTGATCCGGCAGATTGCATCGCACGAAACAAGCTCAATCCACTTAACTGCTCATTAGCAAAGTCACAAATATTATTAGCGGATGATCCAGCTCAACCAATAGTTGAAGGCTTTGACAAGATTAAAACGGTCGACATGACGAATTATTTTTGCACGTCAGAAACATGCGTAACGGTGTACAACGACTTGATAATGTACAGCGATGCAGAACACATCAGTGTTCCTTATGCTATATATTTGGCCACAGCGCTGCATACAAAATTCGCGAGCGCGCATCCAGAGATATTTAATTGATAACGCGAGAAATTACCGCGGATTATCCCGAATATACTCCATCAGCCAAGTCATTGCCGGACGATGTCTACCATCCTCGTGTATCAGGCCAGAACTTGAGATCCAGGTTCTGCCATATACGTATCCCCAGATGGTGATACCTTTGACATGCGGGTGGTTGTAAAACACGGGAAATTGCTCTTGATACGTTTTTAGCTGTTCTGCATCATCGGACAAGTTTACGTCGTACTCGCTGATATAGATGGGCACCTGCAATTGCTTCCACAGATAATCCATCTTTTGTTGAATTGAGGCAGCAGGGTACCCCTCCAAACCATGCGCCTGCAGGCCGATGGCATCCACATAACCGGATGCAATGACAGGGCGAGCCATTTCGATAAATTCTTCCGTTTCCCATCGAATGACGTCGTAATCGTTCAAAATCAATATCGAATTAGGGCAATACTGTCTCGCCAGTTGAAACGATCGGGTAATCCAGTCGCTGCCGAATGCGCGCTGCGCGTGACGGGCGGGGTTATGCCCTGGAAGTGCCTCGTTCACGACATCGATCAGATCAGTGTCCGGATAGCGATTGCAGTACTCCCCTATCCACTCTTCAAATTCCTCTGCCAGCTCGGCTGACGATAGGTTACCTATCCAACTATGGACCGCGGCACCCCAAACCAATGTGTACTGCTTAAACAAAAGACCGTTTTGTTTCGCATAACTGTAGGCCCTATCAAGCGGTGCCCAGTTGTACTCGTCCCTAGTCCACTCAACCGAACCCCACTTGCCTTCATTTTCGGGCGTTATTTGGTTCCAATATTGAATAAAGTCACTGCGAACCGCCCCGCTAGTGGTGATATTGCCGACAAAAAACGGATGGTCGAAGGCCGCTTGTCCTGAAGAAGATGACGAGGAAGAGGAGGAACTGCTCGAAGAGCTGCTGGTGCTGGAAGTACTGCTGCCCAAACTGGAGGAGTTGCCCGGGGGTGCGGCGCCACCACAAGCCGTCAACAACATACATCCGAAAAGAGTGCTTCCAAGAGACGCCAAGGCTTTATACCTGCGCATTTTTATTCCCTCATCTTAGTAATAACTCATAGGTGCTGTGCTTTGATTAGAGGCTGTTTCATAACGGCTGCGCTCAATACGTGTTAAAAACGCCCTCACGATGCTCATTTACTCCATGTAAGGCCCGCTTGTTCAGCCGTGTTTGCCTTGTCTCGCCTTCGCTCGCGAGTTATGAAACGGGCTCTAGCCATTCCCGGCACTGTGCTATGACGCCTACATTATTTGCGATCATAGTTACGGTTTAATGCTGCAAACATTCATACAATGGAATGCAATAACTTGGATGCTCGCTTTTATCGGCTACCAATTATCTATAAAACTTCTGGCACGACCGATCAAAACCTCATAAGCCGTTTTCCGGGACACCGTACAAGCAAACTCAGCTATATCACCGCAGAATCAGTGTAAATGCCGTGACCGATAACACATACCGAAAAAGGAGTTGCAATGACGAATAAGCATTTTATTTTCTCCAAAGGAAATGTATTAGCGGCTTTTTTCACATCCACCCTGCTGTCCTGTGGTGGCAATGCCGATCAGAATCCTCCAGAGGATACCGAAGTCGAACTACCGCCTTTTTTTATCGGCAATCACGCAAGAACAAATTTTATCCGCGATGACTTTATGCTCTACTGGAATCAGTTAACACCGGAAGTAGAAGGTTTTTGGGGCAGCGTTGAAAATATTCGCGGCCAATATGACTGGCAGAACCTAGATAAGCTTTACAGCTTTGCGGAGCAATATAGTCTCACCATCAAAGCCCACACACTGATTTCATCAGAAATGGCACCGCGGTGGCTTGGCAATCTGTCTCCGTCACTTTTGGCGGAGGAAATTGAGGGCTGGATTCGCGATTATTGTGCGCGTTATCCAAACACTCCTTTGATCAACGTTGTTTACAACGCTATGCCCGGGCACTCATCCACGAGTGTGTTTGCAAATGGCCTGGGTCCGGGCTGGGTTGCCCAGACTTTTCAATGGGCGCGGGAATACTGTCCGAATTCCGTGCTTATCCTGGATGATTACTCTCTTTTGACCACCGATACCGATTTGTTTATCGAGTGGGCGGCACCCATTATTGCAACGGGTTTTGTGGACGCCATAGGTGCGCAGGTGCATCGGACGGAAGACGTCAGCACGAATACGATTGCGACCAATCTGGATAAACTCGCCGCTCTCGGTCTGCCTATCTATATCTCGGAGTGGGACATAGCAGAAGAGGACGACACACGGCAGCTGACGATCATGCAACAACAATTACCAATTTTTTATCATCATCCAGCAGTAGCAGGCATTACCTACTGGGGGTATATCGCAAATCACCAATTTACCGCGAATGTTAATTTATTGAACGAAGACAACTCGCCCCGACCCGCGATGATTTGGCTGCAGAATTACGTAGAAGAAAATCCGAGAAATTAATCGCGTAAAAAGCGCAGAAATAGTCAGGTTTTTATCTTCATAAAAACCTGACCATCAAAAATCGGCAACAAATACCTTATTGCCAATTTTTTCTCTGCGGATTGGTCCAGGGCGCGACGCACATTACGCAGTCATTGCCGTAGAAATAATGTTTTGCACCTTGGTCGTTATAAATCCAATAGCGCAACCAAGCGATGATCGCCGGCGTTTCTACCCCGCCCTGCACGCCGTTGACTGAGCCCTGGATATAACCGTGGTTAGCACCCTGAACTGTGCCAAAGAAGGTTTGCACCTTGGACGCTTCATAGCTCGGCGCCATCCAGGAACGGCCGTCACTCATCACGTCCTGGGTTCCGCCCAGCATCAGCACGGGCGAATGCAGGTCGCCGGTGGCGCTGTGACCGTGGATGGCGACAACGGTGGCGATGGCCGGGTGCCCGCCAATTTCGATAGAGCCAGTACCGCCCACGGAATACCCCATGGCTACCGCTTTATCCACTAAGAGCTTGCCCTGATAAGGGCTGCCGGCCAAGGTATTACGCGCGATAAGCCAATCCAAACCGCTGGTCATGCGCTGGCGGGTAACTGCATCGCCAGGACCGCCGGTGAGCTGCCGGCTGATAATCACAAAACCGTGAGAGGCGATCCGCTGAAGGAAGTTGCTCATCTGCGACACTTCCATGCCTGTTCCCGGCCCGAAAATAATGGGCGCATGCAGGAAGCCGTTTTCTCCCAGGGTTCTGGGGCGAATGATGGTGTAAGAGCCATCCGGCCCGGTGTTAGTTTCCGTTACCACCTGGAACGGCCCCATGGCCGAATAATCGCTGACCGGCGGCAGTGGCGATTCAGGCTCCTCCGGCACAACAAATTCGCCGCCGTCATCACTAAAAATGGCAAAGCCGGAAATGGTGGCATTGTCGACTTCTGTGGTCACTTGGATGGTTAAAGTCCCATCAGCCACCGCCACCTGCGGCACCACCACCTCGTGCGCAACATCGTGCCCTACTTCCGCAAACAAATCGAAATTCTGCAGCACCGGTTGCCCTTCAACCGTCACGTTGAACAGGCGCGAGCCTGCTGTGGTTTGGAACATCTCAACAAAATGCAGTTTTACGCTGTAATTCGCGTTGGTAACTGGAATGTCATAAGTGGTCGTGCCGTAGCGCTCAGTCTGATAAACAGAGGGCTGCGTCGCACCCGTAATCGGGTCAGAGGTAGAGCCAGCAATTCCACTCGACGCAAAACGATCGGCTTTATATTCAACTCCACCCATGGTCACAGCCTGTCCGCCCGCGTTGACGGCGTAAACCAACTGCGCAGTGCTGGGAATGGTCCCTGAGCTGGAACTGGAAGATGAGCTGCTCGAAGACGAGCTCGATGAGGACGAGGAGCTACTTGATGACGAGGAATTGCTCGAGCTTGAACTGCTGGAACTACTGGACGAGGACGAGCTGCTCGACGGCTGGCCGTCATTGCCGCCGCACCCAACAAGCGCAACCATAGCTGCCAACAGGGTCGGCCCGAGGATAGTGGGAGATAAATTCATTTTTTTCATGGCTCGAGCTCCAAATGGATTGGATGAATTAAGGTGCGCTCTGCCAGTTGTTTATATTGCTGCCGTTTGCGGCTCTTATATTTTTTAGCTTTCGCAAAACCGGAGCTGCTGCCCGGCGCTCCGCATTTAAACATGTTATTGCACCGGGTTAAATCAATAGACTGGCATAGCGCTCAATTTTTACGTGATGTGGTTCATATTGCTTTGAAAGATCTATTGCTGCGCAACCCATGGTCGCTACGCCCGGCTACCCTTATTTTTCCGTACGCCTAAAGCGTGATCGGTTGTGGCCTTCATAATTCATCCGGCTCATGCTTACTAAAAGCTCTTAAAATAATCCCAAGCCATTTTCGCGGTAAACGGTGGGTAACCGTGATAGGTATTGCTGTACTCCGGATTATTGTGATTGCAGAAAAAGACTTCTCCGCCCGCTTGGCAACCGCGATATTTCACACAGTTGCTCAGTGCATCGGTATAGCCTTGCACCAGGTCTGAATCCGCACTGCATTTGTTCAGCGTGCGATAAAAATTGGTCGTCGCCGGACCACCTTGTGGACCTACAGCAGAGTCTTTAGCGCCGTGAATAACGATAGCGGCAACCTTATCCTTACAATTGCGCTGATTGACGTTTAATGGGAAGCCAGAAACGTCTTTCGTGGCAACGGGGACAATCGCCGTTAATTTGTCACCATGTTCACAGCCGATCAAGCTGGTGTAGTCACCGCCACTGCTGTAGCCCAAGGCAAACACTCGGCTTTTATCGACACAAAGTTCAGAAGTGACTTTGTTGTAGAGCGGCTCAAACATCGGCTCATCCCAACCGCGCCAGCCAGAACCGCTGGTCTGCCGCGCACGCGGATAAACCATAATGGAGGTTTCCAATGCGCCCTGTCGCTCCAGGCCGGAGCTGCGCTCACCCCAACTGATAATGCCTGCAGTATCACTGGAGCTGTGGTGGAATACAAATGTCAAACGGTAAGGTGTATTAGGATCGTAATTAGTAGGCAACTTCACATAAAAATCATTGTATTGCGTAATCGCAATCGGACTATTTGCGCTACCGAGGTTTGTCGGACGTGGCTTTCCACATCCTGCGCTTGGCACCACAGGCAAAAACCCACCAGTGCCCGACGGGGGTGGATTCAGTTTACCATCAGGGGAATACACCACCAGCCCGGAAATTTTGCCGTTGCCGGTAATGGATTCAATGCTGATATCCAAAGTGCCGTCGCTCACCGTCACACTATCGGTCTGATGTGAATAGGCTCCGTCATGTCCGGCTACCGAAAATAAATCCAGCTCACGAATAACGGTTTGATTTTCCACTTTCACATTAAAGGAGCGCGCACCCGCGGTACTTTCGTAAATTTCCGCAAACAAAAGATCCACTGAATACGAACCTGGTGTAACGGGAATTTGATAGGAAAAAGTACCGTAACGCTCGCTTTGAAAAACGGCATCTTCCGTCGTGCCGGCAATATTGTCCTGCGTGCTGTGAGCGGTACCGCCAGTGGAATATTGATCCGCTTTGAATTCAACACCCTCGTAAGTCGTCGCGGCACCGCCGGAATTAATAGCGATGACCACTTCACCTCTGTTTACAGTTCCAGAACTTGAACTGGACGAACTCGAAGAGGAACTTGAGCTGCTGGATGAACTTGAGCTGCTGGATGAGGAGCTGGAAGAACTGGGCACCTGAGATCCGCCGCAGGACGCCAGCATGAGCGTAAGAGCTGCCAAGGTTGCGCGGTTTTTATATTTATGAAAGCGGAATCCGATACCAACGCTCATTATTTTCTCCGTTATTAGATTTTTGGGCACAGTTTCCGCTTTCCCCCCACCGGTGAGAACTCGCAAGAACAACCAAGGACCAATTGATTAAAAAAGGCAGTAGAACTGCCCCGTTATTTTCTACGCGAGATTCAACGGTCCTGTACTGTTACCAAATGAATTCACATCAGCGCCGACATGCTGCATCATGGCAACAAACAAATCCGCCATCTTCCCGCTGTTGGTATTGATGTGGCGTCCGGGGCGAATTTTGCCGTTGCCTTTACCGACGAGAACCACCGGCAAATCGTAATGGCTGTGGGTATTACCGTCGGCGATTTCGCTCGAATAAAGCACCATGCAGCTATCGAGCAGTGATTGGCCCTGCACATCCACCTGCGCCTTCAGCTTTTTACACAAATCAGCGAACTCCTCCATGTGGTATTGATCAATCGCTCTGAGTTCAACGTAATTGGACTCGCGACCGCCGTGGTGAGAAATATTATGGTGACCACCACCGATGCCCAGGTTGCTGTAAACCCGGCCGGACATACCATTGGAAAAGGCGTAGCTGATAACCCTGGTTAAATCGCAGGTAAATGCCATTACCATTAGGTCGTTCATCAAGCGGCTATTTCTTGCAAAATTGCCGGTGCTGCCGATATTGGGTTTGGCACAAGCACTGGACACCGGTGCCTGATCAGGATCGCCAATTTTCTTCTCAAGTTCGCGCACGCCATCCAGATAACCTTGCAGCTTCTCCCTGTCGGTAACTCCGAGCTTGCTATGCAAGCGATTAACATCTGCCAAAACGACATCAATAATCGATTTGTTGACGGCGGCGATCGTGTCGGCGCCTGTGCCCGGTTGGTTCGCGGGCAGATCGCCGCCAAAAATTCGGTTGAACAGCCTCTGCGGATCAATTTCTTTTGGCACCGGAGTGCTGGCATTCTCCCAGGAAATATTGCCCATATAAGCGGCGGAGTAACCATTGTCCGGAAAACCTGAACCCACCTGCTCCAAGCCGAGATGCAAATTAGCGAATTTCGTTTGATCCGCAATTTGCCGCGCAGCAATCACATCCATGGTGGTGTGCGAGCTGATGCGATTTTTTTCCACCGCCGCGCATGTCATAAACGCGCCACTGCCTTTGCCGTGGTCACCGGTTTGGCCGCGCATAGGATCGTTGTGCAGGCCTTTGATGGTCGTGACATCCGCCCATATATCCCGCAGCGGATTCAGTGAGGTGGCGCCGCGGAAGCTCTCACTAAAATCGCCTACGGAACCCGGTGTAAACGTCTGCATATGGCAGCCGTTACCGGTGAAAAATATCAGCATTCGTCCAGGTGTAGCGCTTTGCGCAAAGGCGGTTTTGCCACCGGGCAACATCGCCTCTAATAAAGGGAGTGACAGGCACACACCAGCGCCGGCGAGGAAGGAACGACGGCCAAGCTTAGGGGCTTTATTTCTTCTTAATTCAATCTGGCTCATTAGCTTGCTCCTATTGCGAGTCTGCGCCGCGGCGCATGCGGAACGCCGGGTTCATAACAATTTCTGTGAAAACATCCGTAATGCTGTGCGCACTCTCTTTTGTTTTCTGATAAACCTCATAAACGGCGGCATAGTCCGATGGTTGCCCCTGTTCGTATAAGGTGTTGAACCGGCGGCCGGTGGCGTAAGTCATGGCATAACTGATGGAGCACAAAGTCACCTCGTGCTTGGCCGCCAATATGTCCGCCAGCTCCACCAAGCTGGAAAAACTCTCACCTGATGGCAGCATGCTCGCTGCGTCGACATAATCCCCATTGGGATATTCATCGCGCCACTGACCGATGGGGCTGAAATTTTCCATGCCGTAACCGATTGGATCGACATAGGCGTGGCACGATGCACAAATCCCCGAAGACTCCTTATGCAGTTCGGACTCAGCCCTCGGATTCAAGCCCTCCGGCAAATCCGGAAATTGCGAAATCACATCGCCGGGCGGCTCGGGCGGACGGTCGCACATTAATTTATCCATCACCCAGGTACCGCGTTTGACCGGTGAGGTTTTATTGGGATGCGAATGCGCGGTCAGCGATGAACCATGTCCCAACAAACCGATGCGTTTGGAGCCTGTGGGCCATTTGTACAACTGCATTTGACTGCCAGAAACACCCTGCACGCCGTAGAAATTCGCCAGCGGCTGATTCAGGAAGGTGTAATCGGCATTTAATATTTCGGAAATCGGCCGATTTTCTTTGAGGATGTGCCGCAAAAACGCTCTGGTCTCATTTAAAAAGGCCTGAGCGATGGTGTCGGTATATTGCGGGAACTGATTTTTATCCACTTCATGTTTGCCATAATCCGCATACCCCAACCAGGTCCACACGAAATTATCCAGCAGCGTGTCCGATCTGGGGTCCGCCAACATTCTGCGCACCTCACCTCTAAGCGTGGCGTCGTTGGTCAAGGAGCCATCCGCCGCTTTTGCCAACAATTGATCATCTGGTGTGCTGCTCCACAGGAAATACGACAGGCGCGACGCCAATTCATACGCCGTCAGAGGCTGCGCCTGTCTGGAGTTCACATCCCGGTCGAATTCGGGGCGGAAAATAAAATTGGGCGATAACAGCATCGCTCGAACCAGGGCAGACATGGACGCTCTACGATCATTCGTCGCCGACTGCACCTGATCATAGAGGGATTTCAGTGACGTGCTTTCTTCATTGGATAATGGCCGGCGCCACACTTTAAGGCCTAACTGCGCAATCACCGTTTGCGCACAATTCGCATTGGTGAGATCACAACTGATTGCGCTGCGATTACCGTTGGCTGCCTTATTCACAACTTCCGCAGCAATTTTTTGCGCGGCTTTATCGAACATTTCCACATGAATATTGGAAACGGATAATGCCGCGTTATCGTTGCTGAAGGTGCCGGATTGATCCTGCGGAAAATCATTCGCAGGATTTGAAGTAATGCCGAACAGATCGCGGACGGTGTTGTTGTATTCATCTCTGCTCAACCGATCCATCAATGGCGGCGCAGCATCAATGGACTTCATCGCCATCTCGGGCTCAGGCCCCGGCTTGGGACGCCCGAAGAAAGGGTTGACGCTGGCGATGTATTGCGCGGTGTAGTAGGCGCATTCCGCATCACAAGTGCCGTATATCGCTTCGAGACCCGCTGGGGGCATAGTGCTGGTGGCGGCGATCAAACTCTGCAAATTGTGGCCGGATTCATCAGCCTTGGTGCCCAGGCCACGAGCGGTAGCCGCGTGGCAGCTTGTGCATTGCGCCTCAAAAATTTGCTGACCTCTGGCGGCATCGCTCAAAACAGCGCTCTGCTGATACACCACTATGCCGGACACCTTGGGATTTTCCGTGATCGCCTCAAAGCGGATATCCAATTTACCGTCGGCAACATTGATGTCGGCGATTCGTTCGGTCAGGGCCGCATTTGCACCAACAATCTTGAAGATGTCGAGATTGTTTAGGCGCTTCTGCCCTTCGACAAGCACATTAAAGACGCGCTGCCCCGCCGCAGAGTGATAAGTCTCAGCAAAATTAAAGACAACCGTGTAATTACCGTTGGACACGGGAATGGAATAGGCCGCTTCGCCATAGCGCTCCGAGAGGTAAATCGTGGATTCACTCGCCCCAGAGATAGCGACATTACTGCGGGAGTACGTCTGCCCGCCGGTAAAGTGGGCATCCGCCTGATATTGAATACCGTCAAGCCGGGCAGCGGAACCACCAGCGTTCAGA
>JBQGED010000195.1:0-2644 GCA_052039425.1 Sphingobacterium griseoflavum
ATAAAAAGCGAGTTTTTTTGGTTGCTTCTTGATACTGGTGCCACGTTCACCTTTCCAGCCGGAGTCTTCCACGGCAAGAAAGTCGTCAAAGGCTTGGGGTAATTCTTCTGCCGAAGTGGCACACACCAGACGCAATTCACCCTGCTCTTCCGCCTTGCGCAGTTTTTTCAACAAGCCTTTGCGGAATTTACTACTGTAGCTGTCCCAAAACGCGGTAAAACCTTGGGAGAAGTCGATGTACTTGGAGGCGTGTGTAGTGCGTGGTTTTTTGTCCGGCGGCAATAAACTGATGGCGCATCCATTTTCCAACACACATTGCCAGCGGATAAAAGCGAAAAATGGCAATTCACGTCGCATAGCCGTCTGCAGCAGTTTTTGATAAGGTGCCAGCGCACGATCTGCAACCACATCGTTTACTCCCATCTCATTAGGGTAAAACAGTTGCATAACAGGCAAACTCAAACGACCTTTCCGTAGAAAAACACGCTCAAGCGGCAAAACTGCAAATAATTTGTCCGCATCATAGAGCGCAACAAAAAAGACTTCCTTCGTATCTCCTCGACTCTCCAGCTCTGCGTGATACCAAACTGGATAGTGAAGAAAATGGTAACCACAGGCACTCGCTAATTTATCCCATACGGGTTGCAGTTCAGCAAATCCAGATTTGCCGGCAAATATTCGGGTAGTTACCGCTCCGCTCATTTCCGTCGATGTCATATCAAGCGCGCCGCTGCTCATACTGTCGCATTTCCTCATAAACCTGAATAACCGCCTCTCCTGTCATCATTTCCACATGGTTCGCATCTACCTCAGAGATTTGCAGATCACCGTGAACAATGGATTTCAGGTCGTAATCCCGTTTTGCTTTAAAACCAAAACCGAAATTGGTTCTCGTCGCTTTCACCAGCAGCACATCAAACGGGTAGTGATGTGCCGACGCTTCAAACTGCACTGCTGCGCGGTCAAAGGCCTTTTCCCGCCCTTTTTGTACCATTGCCATATCTGGATCTGGCACATCAGCTTCGCCAGCAAATTGTTTGAGTTTTCGCACCACACGTTGCATGACGCGCTGCAGAGAGATGAGGCCTTCACGCTGGACGCGGTGCTGAATATCCGTAAACAACTTGCGGATGGAACGGTAACCGCTGGTGGACAAATATGAGTCCAATAAAATGACGCTATAGATACGCACGCCTTCTTTGCGCAAAATATTTGCGGCCTCCAATGCTACCAGTCCGCCAAATGACAAACCCACTAAAGTAAGGGAAGAATAGGTTCCCTGGCGTCGGATGGCATCAACATAGGATTGCACAAGACTGTTGAAGGAATAATGTATTTGTTCGGTTGCTTCGATAATCGCGAATTCTTGTTCCGCAAACACCCCAAAAACCGGCCGGCCGTTGTTGAACTGCGAGGCGAAGTCGCGATAGATCTGCACGCCGCAAAGGCAAAATACCGGCTCGCCCTCAGTCGCGTTATTGAGTTTCACCACGCTTGCAGCGCGGTTGGCTTGTTCGCCAAGGCTGTCGCGCATAGCCCTTAGTGTCGGCGACTCAAAAAACATGGTGGATGAGAATGTCAGCCCCGTGGCTTTGTGCATCTCACTGATAACCTGCAGAGCCAGGAGTGAATGACCGCCCAACTCAAAAAAATTGTCGTCGATACTCAGGCCATTAACACCAAGAGCCTTTTCCCAGACTGCGAGCAGACTGCGATCCAAATCATCACGCGCGTCGGATTCCCGTATTTCTTTTTGCTCGTTGATCCGATCCTTACCCGTAGCGGCCAAAACTTTGCGATCCACTTTGTAATTGGCGGTCATGGGAAATTCGGGGAGCCAAATAAAGTGATGCGGCACCATGTGTACTGGCAGATTCTCGCTGCAAAAACGCTGCAATTCCGCCGCCGCGATTTCATCGCCTAAATAGAAAGCGAGCATGCGTTTGTCACCTTCCTTAAAATCCGCCGCGACAACGGCCGCCTGCTTAATTTGAGGATATTGGGCAAGCACATACTCGATTTCCGACGGCTCTATACGGAAACCCCGGATCTTGATCTGGTTGTCGATGCGATTGACGTATTCCAAAACTCCGCCGTCGCGGCGAACCACCGCATCTCCTGTGCGGTAGACGCGCCCAGGTTCCAAGCGCGGATTCACGATAAATTTTTCCGCGGTCAGCTCGGGGTTGCGATAGTAGCCCATGGCGACACCTGCCCCACCGATCAGCAGTTCGCCAGCGATGCCATCGGCAACCGGTTCCAGTTTGTCATCGACGATGTGAACAGTGGTATTGCGAATTGGCCGACCGATATAGATTTTGCTGTCGCCTTCCCGAATCAACTGACAGGTAGACCAGACCGTGGTCTCGGTTGGGCCGTACATATTCCACAGTTCGGTTGACACCGCGTGCATCAGCGGTCGCAGGTCTATCGGGAGCGCCTCTCCTCCCACGAGAATTTTTTTGAGGGGTCGATGCGGCCGCCAGCCGTGACCTAGAACCATACGCCAAGTGGCGGGAGTAGCTTGCAATACAGTGATGCCACGCTCATTTACCATGTGTTGCAGCACTTCCGGCGTCACCGCCTCCTGCTTCGAAGCCAGAATGATGTGGGCGCCTACCAGAAGAGGTAAAAACAGTTCGAG
>JBQGED010000196.1:0-4511 GCA_052039425.1 Sphingobacterium griseoflavum
GCGGGCAAAATATTGCGACCACACACGGTTGACATAAACGCGGGGCGTCAGCGGGTTTTCAGCGCTCGCGATCCAATTGGCCAAAGCACTGCGGCGACCTGTCGACGTTTCCGTCGCGGTGATAACCGGCTCGCTATCACCGCTCCAGAGTGCAGGCAGACCTGGTTGCACTTCTTCAAGCGGACGCTCATGAATACCGGTAAAGCGCACGTGAATGGGCACTGGCTCAGGGCCGAGCTCCAATGCGGTGGTGTAAGTTGCCGAACCGCCTGCAGGTTTCAGACTGTCGTACTTTTTCAACTCCTCACGCAACCGGTCGTACTCGAGTTTGAGTTCGACATAGCGCAATGAATAATCCGGGAAACCTTTTTTACTGGCTTCACCCAGGTAGGACGCAATGTTGTTTTCGTTCACCACCGCTTTGAGGCGGAAATTCACCCAGCGGTCCAAGGGGGTCCACTGCGATTCAGGTTTGAAAATCGCGTCGCGGCTATCCGTCAGGTAACGCTCTTTGTAGTACTGCAGACCTATCTCACGAATTTCATCCACTATGGCTTTTTGTGCCGCACGGATTTCCTTGGTGGCATCCTGGTAAATGGCCTGCTGCTCGGCGAAGGATTTATCCCATTCCGTTTCGGCACCGGCTTTGATCGGTGTTCTTTCGTTAAAAGCGACATTCGAGAAATACGCCTGCAGCTCGAAATATTCCTTCTGGGTGATTTTGTCGACTTTATGGTTGTGGCAACGAGCGCAACCAATGGTGGATGCCAAGAAGGTTTCGCCCACCAGATCCGTGATATCGGTGGCTATCTGATAGTGGCGCTGCACCAGGTCGCGGGAGTTGGCATTGTCGGGATAGCCGGCCAAAAAGCCCGTGGCAATCTGTGCTTCCTGGTTGTCAGGCCAGAGTTCATCGCCGGCGATCTGCTCTCTAATAAACTGATCGAACGGCTTGTCGGAATTGAACGCGTTAATCACGTAATCGCGATAGCGCCAGTTGTTCGGGCGTGTTACGTCATTCTGAAAACCTGAGCTGTCGGCGTAACGCGCCAGATCCAGCCAGCGGCGCGCCTGGCGCTCGCCGAAGTGCGGTGATGCCAACAGACGGTCCACCAGTTTTTCATAGGCGTCAGGAGAGCGGTCATTTTCAAACTCCGCCACCTCTTCCGGTGTGGGCAGCAGACCCCAGGCGTCCAGTGTGGCGCGACGGATAAAAGTCCCCCGGTCTGCATCGGGAGCCGGCGTCAATCCGTGGGCTTCGAGCCTTTCCAACACAAAAGCATCAATGGGAGTGCGCACCCATTTGTCCTGCTCAACCGCGGGCACTGCCGGTTCCGCCACAGGCTTATAGGCCCAATCGCGCGCAACAACCGCTGGCTTGTATCCCGGCTCTTCTTTTTCGGTTTTTGCCGCCCCGGCGGCCCAGGCCGTCGGCACACTTAAAAGCAGCGCAAGATATAACTTTTTAATTTTCATCAAAGGACTCCACAAACTGTTGCGATTGTCGATTTTTATGGTGGAAAAACAGCAGCTTTTTTCCACATTCTGTTTCTGTGAATGACAAGAGCAACTCGCGGGCCAGTATTTAATGAATTTTTCTGCAACGCTTATTATGAATTCCAGTGTTATCGATGATAAAAAATCGATTTTGGCGGCGACCGGAATAAAAAAAGGGCACAAGGTGTGCCCAAAGAGCGCTATGCCGTGTAAGGCTTTGCGGGTGAGGAAATGCGGGTGAGGAAATGCGGAAAATCCGCAGGCTGGGATAGATTGCGATTCATGCCGTCCATAGGCGGCATGAATGCGTTTGCAAAATAAATGGAATCGAAATGGCTTAATTAGCGGCGAAGCAGTAGAAAAAGCCGGCACCGCCGGTGGCTTCCAGATTGGCCTGGCTGCAACCGCGGCTGTCATGCACTGAATTCCAGGAGGTGCTGCCGCCGCCGGTTCGGTCAAAGTGACCTACGCGCGCCGAACCCGCGCCATCCGAACTGCTGGTGAAATTGCGGCAGGTTTTATCTTCACCTGAAGGATAAGCCGTACCATCGGCCTGTGAGCCGGTGAGAATGTCATGCTGGTTCGGTCTCGTAAAACCACCGTTGATTGGCTCATTTTTTTCCGTCAGTACAGTGCGCAAGCTCAAATTGTTGCCGAGACGCGCCTGCTCCAGGTTATCGCCATGCAAATGCGCCACATCATTGGCAATGACAGCACCGGCGGCATTGTGCCAAGGGCCTTTGCCGATACGGTCGCGGGCATTAACGGCGGGCTTGCCATCAGCTGCTTGCGTGCTCAGATAAGCGCGCCAGGTTTTATTGCCTGCGCCTACAGCAGAGGCTAATTTCTGACAATGCGCGTCTGCCCCGGCTAGGCCACCTAAATCGGCGCCTTTACCCGACCCCACGCTGGTTACAAAAAAGCTCAGCGGTGGTTTGGGCTGTTCCGGTTGCGGCGCTTGGGCATAGGCTTGCACAGCACACACTGACAGAGCCAAAGAAGACACGGAAAAGATTTTACGAAATGTCATAGCAGGTCCTTACGGCTAAAAAATCTTGCGCAGCTAACTGCGCAAGTGTTGGTTGAAAAACTCGATAGTTCGCCCCCAGGCGAGTTTGGCCGCAGCCTCATCGAAACGGGGCGTGGTGTCGTTATTGAATCCGTGCTGGGTACCCGGATAGAAATGCGCCTGATAATTCACCTTGTCTGCTTTCAAAGCGGCTTCATATTCCGGCCAAGTGGCATTGATGCGCTCGTCGTTTTCGGCAAAATGGATAAGCAATGGTGCTTTGATTTTCTTGACCTCTGCGGTTTCCGCAGGGCGTCCGTAAAATGGCACGGCGGCGCCAAGGTCCGGGATACGCGTGGCAAGCAGATTGGAAATTCCGCCGCCATAACAAAAGCCCACCACACCGACTTTGCCGTTGCCATCGGGATATTTTTTCAATATCTCCGCAGCGGTGACAAAATCTTCGGCCGTTTTCCCTTGATCGAGCTTTTGGAAAAGCTCGCGCGCTTTATCTTCATCTCCTGGATAACCGCCCAAGGTAAATAACGCGTCTGGCGCAAAGGCAATAAAATTATCCAGCGCTATACGGCGGGTAATATCTTCGATATGCGGATTTAAACCGCGATTTTCGTGCACCACCAAAACCGTCGGCAATTTGCCGGTGGCTTTGGCGGGCTTCACCAAATAACCGCGCAATTTGCCATTTCCATTAGGCGACGGATATTCCACGTATTCCGCATGGATACGCGCATCATCCGGCTTGATTTGCTGCGCCTCGGCAAACTGCGGAGTCAACGCCTGCAGCAATGCTGTTGCGCTCACGCCGCTGAGAGCGGCGTATTTTGCGGAGCCAAGCAGAAAGTCCCGTCGCGATACGTCACCGTGGACATAACGGTCAAACAGGCGCAGTACCTCGGGGTGAAAATCATTGGCAGTTTTGCGAGTCATGGTGACGATCTCCAGTAGGTTATTTAACGCGGCCGGAATATCCGGGTGTTTCCACGGCGATTTTATACGCAGCGCCGCGTCCTATCACATGGAGAATTTTTTACCGCCTCGCCAAATGCAATATTCATGAAGCTGATCCTGATAAATAACAGTGCCTGGCCTATCGCAAGGATCAGGCCAAGGGTCAGCCCTGTGAGAAATAAATCAAAAGCGTTTGTTTTTAAAGAAAATTTAATACTTCTTGGATATTTTTGCGCAGCATCTCAACAGCGCTTTGTGTTGCCAAGGCAGCAGCACTGTTGAATTTGAAAACCGTAAAACCGAAACTGCAGGCTGTTGAACTTCATGCGATACATAGTAATATACGGATATCCATATATACGAAGACGAAGAAAATGCTCGACGCTACCGACTTCTTTAAATGCCTGTCCGATGAAACGCGTCTGAATGCCACGCTCTTGATCTATCAGGAAGGTGAGCTTTGCGTGTGCGAACTGGTCGAGGCGCTGAACGATAGTCAACCCAAGATTTCCCGTCATCTGGCGCAGCTGCGCAGTTGCGGCATCCTGGACGATTCTCGTCGCGGCCAATGGGTCTTTTATTCCGTCGCCAAGACGCTTCCCGCTTGGGCGTTGGAAGTGCTACACGCAGCACATGGAGCTCATTCCGATTCCATCAAAGTCCTGCAAAAAAACCTGAAGGCGATGAAGAATCGCCCTCAATGTTGTTAACCACCCGAGGTCATTTTGTGAAAATTCTTTACATCTGCACCCATAATCGCTGTCGCAGCATTTTGAGCGAGGCGATTACCAATCATTTGTCGCAAGGCAAATTGCAGGCATTCAGTGCCGGCAGCCAGCCTGCGGGCCAGGTTCACCCGCTGTCCTTAAAGTACCTCGCTGAAAAAGGCATTCCAATCCAAGATCTGAAAAGCCAATCCTGGGATGATTTTGAGATGGAGCAGCCGGATATTGTAGTGACCGTTTGTGACAGCGCGGCTGCAGAAGCCTGCCCTGTTTGGTTTGGCGACACGGTAAAGGTGCATTGGGGCCTACCC
>JBQGED010000197.1:0-4483 GCA_052039425.1 Sphingobacterium griseoflavum
GCGAATCTGCATGGCGGCTTCGTAGCCGGTCATGCGCGGCATCATCACGTCCAGCAGCACCAAGTCGACGGAGCCGTCAGATTTGATTTTCTCTACCGCTTCCTGGCCGTTGGAGGCCTCGGAAATGCGGTAATTGTGCAGCGACAACTGGCCGATCAACACCTGCCGGTTAATCGGATCATCGTCGACCACCAGAATATGGAATTTGCACGAATCCACGTTGGGGGATTCCGTCACCACCACTTCGCTTTCGGCTTCGCCATAGACCTCTACCACCGCGTTCAAACGCACGGCGGAATCCTCTTCGCGCTGGCGATGGGCAACCGGCTGATCGGATTTTTTCAGGGTGAAGCGGAAGGTCGAGCCCTTGTTCAATTCCGAATGCACGGAAATGCTTCCGCCGTGCAGTTCGATCAGATTTTTGGCCACCGCGAGGCCGAGACCAGTGCCTTCGAATTCCCGCGCGGCGTCGCCGCGAGCCTGGGTGAAGGAGTCAAAAATCGAACCGAGATCCGACTCGGGAATACCAATGCCGGTGTCCTCCACAAAAACCGTGACCAATTCATTGTCCCACTTGGTGAAAATTTTCACGTGACCGGTAAAGGTGAACTTTATGGCGTTGCCGATCAGGTTGTAGAGAATCTGTTGCAGGCGATCCTCATCCGCCATCACCGGCGGCATATCGTCCGGCAAATCGTTGATCAGGCGGATGGATTTTTTGTCTGCCAGCGGCTGCGACATGATGCACACCGCATCGCAGACATTAGCGAAATTCGTCGGCGCCAGGTGCAGCTCCATGCCGTGATTTTTGATCTTGGAGAAATCCAGAATGTCGTTGATCAGATTCGAAAGACGGCGACCGCTGCCCGCGATCATCTTCAGGTAATTGCGTACTTTCTCCGACATTTCCGCCGAGGGGTCATCAATTAAGGATTCGGTGAGACCGATGATGCCGTTCAGAGGTGTGCGCAACTCGTGAGAGGTGTTGGCCAAAAACTCGTCTTTCAGCTTATCGATGGCGCGCAGGTGGGCGACTTTTTGTTTTTGGAACTCTACTTTGCGGCGCTGTGATTGTACGAAGGCGTAAATAATGCCCATCACCGCCAGCAGATAAATGCCGTAGGCCCACCACGTGCGCCATGGCGGCGGCAGTATGGTGATGCGAATGGAGCGGCCGGCCTCGTTCCAGATGCCGTTGTTATTCGAACCTTTGACCGTAAAGACATAGTCGCCTGGGTTGAGGTTGGTGTAGGTCGCGCTGTGGTTATGGCCGGCATTGATCCACTGATCGTCAAAGCCCTGCAGGCGGTAGGCGTACTGATTCGCAGCGGAATTGCGATAGCTCAGCGCGGCGAAATGCAATGAGAACATCGACGTTTTGTAATCGAGCACCAACTGGTCGGTGTACTGGATATTTTTCTCCAGCAGCGAGTCCGGTCCCAAAGCCACTTCCTGGTTGAATACCCGGAAGGAGGTGAAAACCATGGGCGGCACCAGTGGGTTATCGCGCACTTCGTCCGGGCGGAAACGGGTGAGCCCCTTGGTGCTGCCGACGTACATATCGCCCTGCGGAGAAAAATAAATGGCGGGGCGGTTCATGATATTGCCCGCCAAGCCGTTCAAACGGTTGTAGTTGGTAAAGCGCTCAGTCGCCGGATCAAAGCGGCTTAAGCCGGCGAGGGTGTTAATCCAGAGATAACCCTGGGCGTCTTCCCGCAACCCCATGATGGAGCCATTCGGCAGCCCCTGGTCCGTGCTGTAGGTGCGGAAGCGGCCTTTGTCGCGATCAATCAATAAGGCGAGCCCGCTTTCCGTGCCCACCCATAAACGGCCCTGAGAGTCTTCAAACACCGTCGCGACGCTGTTGTGGGGAATGCTGCCCGGATCGCCGGGCTGGTGCTGATAGCGGGTGAAGGTCTGTTCGGTTTCGTTAAAGCGGTTCAGGCCTTGCAGAGTCGCAATCCAGATCACCCCGTCGCGGTCCTCAATAATGGTGCGCATAAACCCGCCACTCAGCGCTCTAGGGTTTTTCAGATCGGGAGTGAAATGCGCGAAGGTGCCTTTGGAAGGATCGTAGAGATCCAGATCACCAGCTTCGGTACCAATCCAGAGCCGCCCTTTGCTGTCGCCAAGAAGAGACCAGATGTAGGCGCTGCTGACGCTATTGGGATTCGCGGGATCCGGCATAAAACGTTTGAAGGTGCCCGTCTTGGGCTGATACAGGTTCAAGCCGCCAGACCAGGTGCCAAACCAATAGCGCCCGTCGCGATCGCGGGTGATGGCCAGCACCTCATTGGCGCCCAGGCTATTTTTGTCGCCGGGCTGATGGCGAAATTGACTGAACCCGCCAGTGGTCGGATCGAAGAGATTGAGGCCACCCTCGGTTCCTACCCAGACTTTGCGCTCGGGTCCCTCAGCCACTGAGAGGATGGCATCGTGACTGATGCTGTCGGCATCCTCTGGAGCGTGGGTGTAAACGGTGAAAATGCTGGCAGTATGGTCCGCGTAATCAACACCGGAGGGGAATAGAGCCACCCAATAATCCCCAGCGCTGTCCTCAAAAATTTCCCGCACCTGATCGCTGGCGAGGGACGAGCTGTCGTAGGGATCGTGTTGATAGCGCAGGAAGTCGTCCTCAGCGCGTTGATAGAGGTTCAAGCCGCCGTGATCGGTCGCTACCCAAAGCTGTTGCTTACTGTCGACCAGCAGCTTCCACACGCGGTTATCGCTCAGGCTGGTCTCATCCTCCGGTTTATTCTGGTAATGGCTTACTACACCGGACCGCTGATTAAAGCGGTAGAGCCCTTCGTCCGTACCCACCCAGAGATTGTGCTCCGCGTCTTCAACCAAGGCGCGAACACTCAGGCTCGGGTCATAGAAACCCGGCTGCTGATCGTAGCTGAATGGACTGAAGTTCTGAGTGAGCGGATCGAAGAGATTAAGACCGCGCTGCGTGCCCACCCAGATAACCCCGCTGGACTCCTGATATAGCGCGGTGATGTTGTTATTGCTGAGGGAGTCGGCATTGCCGGGATCGTGACGGAAATGCTGGAAGGTGTTGCTGCGCGGATCGAAACGGTCGAGACCTTGGCGCGTGCCCACCCAGAGCTTGCCTTCGCGATCCTCCATAAGGGTGTAGACATCATTACTGATCAGGCTGTCGGGCTGGTCCGGGTGATTGAGATAGCGCTCAAAAGACTGCGTCTCGGGGACGAAGCGGTTCAACCCATTGGTAGTGGCAATCCAGAGCTGACCCTGGCGATCCACTAGCAGGTCCCATACGAAGTTATTACTGAGGCTGTGCACGTCCTCGGGGTTATACAAGAACAGGTCATAGCTGTGGCCGTTGTAGCGGGCAAGGCCGTTGCTGCCGCCGATCCAGATAAAGCCCTGGCGGTCCTGGACTATGGCATTGGTTTCGGCGACGGATACTCCGCTTTCAGTCATCACATGCTCAAAACGCAAACCTCCTGCACTGGCGAGCGCCGCCGGGAGCAGGCTGCTGAGAAGCAACAGCACCAGGGCAAACCGGGCCAGCGGGCGGGACTTTGATCTGATAGAGGGCGCGAACATCGGCAACAACAAGACTCGCTCAGGCGTGGGGCAGCAATGGATGGCGGCGCGGACGCGAAGCAACGCCGCCTGATGTTTTCAATAACCTGCTAACGCTCGCCATAGGAGTCCTTTTACATTTTTGGAATATGAGGAACGGAAATCCGTGGTCCGGTAGGCACACGCTTCTAAGTGTAATCCACCCTGTCTAATGCGCCAGCTGGCACAAAAAATTACATAAAATGCGAAAAACACGCGATAAAACTGACTCGAGAGCGTTGCCCTGAATACGATTTTTAAAGTTCGACGGAATTTTGTCGCGTTGATGCATTAACATTAAACGCAAGAAAAATAAAAAATTTGAATGACAACGAATTCAGAGAATTCGTTGTATGGCAGAAAGGCAATTATTAAAACAAATGTAAGGCTGAAAAAAGTACAACGACGTGTGACTTTTTACCGTATGTGCTAATAGAGTTACCGTGTGCGCTAATGCTAATAGAGCCATACCGGCAATGGGTCATACTCACAGCCACCACCGTCTGCATCACACACTTCTAATACCAAATAAACCCGTTGTGGCAACTCCTGAGATGGGTTCAGCAGATGCGAAACAGAAGCTTGATTCGACCGAGCTTCAATTTCACCAAAGCCACAACCCATATAAAAGTCATCACTATAACGACACAGATAAGTCCCCAATGAATTGCAGGGCGAATCTATCCCGCAGAAATCTGCGGCAACAATCGTGGCGCCATTCATAGTAGGGCGGTCATTGACACCGACCACCACGGTGTAATCCCAATCGCTGTCGACATACCAGAACAGATCAAACCAACCATCATATTCATAGGGATCAAGTGCGAGCGGCGTGACGTAGTCCTCCAGCGAATCCACTTTAAACGAATCAATTATGTGAAAATCCAGCAAT
>JBQGED010000198.1:0-12247 GCA_052039425.1 Sphingobacterium griseoflavum
CCTACCAGAGTTTCTCACTGAGCGAATGTTTGGCTGTTGCCCAGGCCGGTGATGTCATTGTGTTACTTTCAGACGCCGTGTATGCAACTCAAATGGAGCCAGCCACTTTTTCGGGACTCAGCGTGTTTGCGCTGACTGAACATGTGCGGGCACGGGGAGTTGAGGCCCCCGAATGGATTCAGCCCCTCAATTATGACGGCTTTGTGCAATTAACCTGTCAACATCACCCAGTGCAAACCTGGAGCTGACGTGACCGGCTACACCACCGACGCCGAAGGCTATCTGAAGAACTTGGACGACTGGAACCCTGATGTTGCCCGGCAGATTGCGGAGCAGGAAGGCATCGTACTGACACCAGCGCATTGGGAAATCATCTCCCTGATCAGGCAATACTATGCCGAGTTCGATCTTTCTCCAGCAATGCGTCCCCTGGTTAAATATGCGGCTCTCAAAC
Source organism: Sphingobacterium griseoflavum (assembly GCA_052039425.1). Lineage (GTDB taxonomy): Bacteria > Pseudomonadota > Gammaproteobacteria > Pseudomonadales > Cellvibrionaceae > UBA5868. The sequence continues at coordinate 455 of JBQGED010000198.1, forward strand.
TGGGCGCAGATAAAGGCAAATCGGTTTATCTGCTATCCCTGTTCCCCGGCAGCCCACCTAAACTCGCAGCCAAAATTGCAGGCTTACCCCGCCCCGCCAATTGTCTTTAAAATTTCCGCAAGCCGAATAGCTGGCGGATTTCATATCCAATAGGGCTGCACCACGCACCAATTTGCGCTCCGAGTTCGCACCAAAAAGCGAACAATGCACCAGCATGGCCACGCAAAATTTCGCTTGGACATTGCATAAAAAAGTTTCTACAATAGCGAACAGTTATTAACCCTGTTACACGTTATTTAGTTGGTGCGATACCCATTTTCTCCCACACGCACCAGATCCAGCTTTTGAATTCATCGCATTAAGAGTCATCGGCTCTAGCGATCCTTAGTTTCGTTAACACGTGTCACTTTTATGATTCGTCTGTGTCACTACGTAACGTATAGCGCTTTGATATTGATAAGCCTACCGAGTGCTCAAGCATCTACTGCGGTGTCTGATCTGAAAAAAATCGAGTATCAAATTCAACTGACCCGCGATCAGCTTTCCCAGGTAGCCACTGAATTGCGGGATGCCAAACTCACGGCGACCGAAAAATTGATGGAGTATGAGGCTGTAAAAGAACAGCATGATCGCGATACCACCCCTATCAGCGCAAACTCCCTTGATCACGCGCAACAACGCTTGGCGCTGGCAGAGATGAGCGTGGAATCCAAAACGGCTCGCTTCGAGCGCATTCAGAAAAAACTTAGCGAATTGGCGGACACGAAACAGGAAATTCTCGCGGAGCCCCCAACCTCCGAGCAAACAGGCTTAATCCTTGTGGAAAACCAGCAGAATACACCTGTACCTCCCCAGAATTTAAGCACCGACTCTCAAGCCCAATCATCAACACCAACAGCGACTACCGCAGCGCAGACAGATGCACCAACAATGCAGTTGGCGCCCCTACCTTTGGTCAAAAAAATTCTGCAAAGCGATTCCGGTAGCGAGCCCGTTCTCACCCAACACGGCAAGTTGTCCGATAGCTATCAACTCAATGCTGAGCTGCAGAATTTAGAACGTCACCTTTTAGAACAGACGACTTCCTCCGAGGCTCCGGTCCAAGCAAAAGTCTACGGGACGGCGATCACTGGCGAGGTGCCACTTGCGGACATGGGAGGCAATCAGTTTTTCGCGCGCTTCCCTGCTCCGGAAGGAGAGGCTAGCCTGATTATAGGTGCGCGCCATGCGGACGGTTATACGCGCACGGTTATGCACATTACGTTTTTACCGGAGGAAGCCGGCAAGGAATTTTTCCTAATTTTTGATTTCAATAATCGCGACCAGCCCCGTGCCCTGGTATTCCAGGAGTCTCTTGTATTTGCTCGAGAAATGTTTGCCAGTCACAGCGATTTTTGAGACCGCTACGTCCCTCCATTTAGATCATCTTTAATTTAACGTCTTCTTATCCCATGAATCCGAGAATCTTATCTTGTGTAAGCGGCATGATCATTCTGATGGTGCTGCAACTCACTTTAGTGGCTCATTCATCTCAAGTGAACGCAGAGACGGATTTGACAGGTTTTATCAATGCGGTGGGAGGTTATGCCACAGAACGAACGACATTGGGTTATGAAGCCGATACGGCCACATTTAACCAGGACAGCTCTATCGGCGTTCAAATCAGTCAGGATATATCGCCGAAAATTACCGCTACGGGGCAATTAGTTGCTAAAGGCGCGCATGATTTTGAAACCAAGGCGGCGTGGGCCTATCTGACCTACCGCCTTTCCGATTCAGCCCGCTTTCGCATGGGGCGATTCCGCGCACCATTTTTCATGTATTCGGATTTCCTCAACGTTGGTTACGCGCAACATTGGATCCGGGCCCCAGATGAAGTTTACGGACTGCAATTCGACAGTGTGAACGGCGTGGATCTGAGCTACAGCATGTCTTTGGGCAGACTCGATAGCAAAATCCAGATGTATTTTGGCTCATCTCAGGACACGTTCAACTTCACCAGGCAGGATGCTGCGCTCGAGGTACGTCTACGCGAACAAATGGGTGTGATCGGCACACTGAATTACGGCTGGCTCACCGCCCGCCTCAGTTTCCATCAGGCCACCCACATGACCATTGATAATTTTGCGGAATTACCGCTGCCCTCACCGTTGCACGATATCGCTGGTTTACGCGACGCCATAATGGCGTTCGACGCGGTATATGATCTCGGTGCTCACGCCGATTTTTTGATTGAACATCTCGACGTGCGCGATGTTGCAGTAGAATTTTCTGAAGCGGCAATTCGTATGCAATGGACGCATTTTTTCCTGCTCGGCGAAGGCACACTTTTGACATTTAATGACAGTCCGCTAGCAAAACAACGTCGCCACCTGGTGAGCGCAGGCACCAATTGGCATGACATTACCCTCTATGCGATTTACGCTCGCGCCAATGATGAACCAGTCAATCTCACGTCCAGTCTGCCTAATGTGGCGGAAGCGGCTAATCTAAGAGCGGCACTGCATCAACTCACACAGTCACTTTCACTGGAATCGGAAACCATCACTGCAGGATTGCGTTATGACCTAGATCCCGGCGTCGCCTTCAAGTTCGAGGTGAGCGAAAATACCGTCCCACAACAGAATCAAAGCAAATCTCATTCGTTTTGGTTTTCAACTGGTATTTTGATGAGAATAAAACGCCCAGCCTATATATCCTCGGAACCCATGTTTAAGCTGTTAGGGCTGATTTTGTTTTCGCTTGCATGGGGTACTGCGGCGTCCGCCGACATAGTATTGGCGACCCATTCGGAAAATCCCCTACGCACACTCGAAATGGCCGACGCGAGGCGAATTTTTCTGAAGCAAACCAACGAATTTCCAGACGGCAACAAAGTAAAGGTAGCCATTCTCGATAAACAATCCGAAACGCGCCGGGTATTTGAAACCCAGGTTCTGAAAATGTCTCCAAGCCAAATCAAAACCTACTGGGCGAGTTTTATTTTTAGCGGGCAAAATCGTCCTCCCCGCGAATTTGCCTCAGAGGACATTATGAAAAAGTGGATTGCCGCAACGCCAGGTGCGCTGGGTTATTTAGACGTAAATGAAGTGGACGATACGATCAAAGTACTGGCAACCATCCCCGGAGACAATGATCGTTAGGGTTCCGCCGGCGCGCAATACCGGCGGGAATGACACAACTTATTTCTTACCTTTCTCACTGGTGACAAAAGTCAGGCTCACGCTCACTGGAACAGCCTGAGCGATATTCGGTAATAGCGCCAGCTCACGTAATTTATCCACACCCGCAGCGAGCTCAAAATCCGCCGCGTTCAGAACAAAAGGAACTGGAGTAACAGCCCAGATCTTATCTGCCTTCAACTTGGCCACTTTAAACAGTACATCTTTATTAACGGATTTACCATGCAGCTCGATGGTGACAGGCACAGTGATGGTCGCAGTGTCACCAATAGCTAATTTTTTAATCTCCGCGATATTCAGCTTGCCTTTGCCTATCGCGAGAGGAAATTTTGCGGTTTCAAACAAAAATTCATTCATACGCTCGTTACGGATGGGAATTTGCGTTTCAACCGCACTGAGTTGAATGGAAAACTGAAACTCGCCCGCGTCCGTTATGCTGCCACTCAGTTGCGAAAATGTATGGATTTCCGCAATTGAATCTTTTTTGATGGAAATAAAATGCAGACTGGATTCATCACCTTTCAACTTCCAGTCAGCGAAGGCGGTAGACATCCAAAGCGCTGAAGACAGCGCGGCAAATTTTAGAAATGGCCTATTCATATTCACTCCTGTTGGCTTGGCTTCGAGGGGCGACATTCTAGCAGGCAAGGATCCATTGGGAACGTGCTTTGGTTCCGAACGCCGATCAACTAAAGCAAAGAGATAGGGTGACTCGTGAAGAGGTAGAAAGCATTTATATCAGCTGAGGAGTTGCCGCAATTCCGACCAGAATTCATCACACAATCCCGGTCTATGAGCGGTGCGGAAAAATACTGGCTGCTCCTGCTTATAAACCACAAGCAGCTTGTGGTTATTCTCTGCAACACAACTGCGTACGTTTGCGAGGCGGTCGGCAGCCTTCACTATTAAAGCAAGCTCATGTTTACCGTGGACTTTTGCAAGGCGAGCATAGGTTTTTGCTTTGCGGGATTTTCGATCCGGACCGGGACTGTCGGAAACCAAGTCAACACAATCCGCGACAAACTGCCCGAAATGATTGGCCACCTCATTCACTGTTACAGGAGTGTCCTCCACTGAATCGTGTAGATAGCCAACGATCTGCGCTTCCTCGCCATAACTCTTCAACAACTCTACCACTTGATCCAGATGAAACACGTAAGGTTTGTCGCCATACATTTGCGCGCCATGGGCACGCACCGCAAATGCACGCGCTTGCTGCACTCTTGGCGGTGCCACCGCACTCTCACTTTTATAATCGTTGTTGGACAAGTTGTCAGAATCGGCTGGGCTTGATTGCATGGTTAATCCTCATCGAGCTTCTTACGCAGCTCCTCCTGTTGTTTCTCCACTCCGCGAGCTTTCTCCAGCGCCTGCAAATGAGCTTCCGGGATAACCCCGCTCTTTTCCTTTGCGTCTGAACAAGCGAAACACGGAAACGTTATCAATACTATCAAACCTTTTACTATCAAACCGTTTAGCGACATAAGCCCCACCTGTTTACCTTTTGCGATGCGCAACCTTCTTCTAAGTGTAAGCCAAGGTTCGCCACACCTCCTGTCAATTCCATGTCGCAATTCCAGTTTGAATATTCATTTATTACGCCAATCTGATTACTTGCCTTAAGCGCACTGTTTCCTGCCGTTCTCTTTTATCAAAGTTCATTGAGTAATTCACACGGCGAATAAGCCTTAATGTCTTTGCATTTATTACAAAAAAAATACGTAAATAATCCCCCGGGGGCTCTAAGAATGATGAGAGATGCAGCGAGTTTGGCGGCTAGGTTGCTGGCCTCGATCTTGCACCTCATGCTGCGCATCCCTTGCCAATAGAATTTAGTATGGACCTTATTCGCGTTTTGTTCGCTATCCTTCTTCCTCCTCTCGGAGTGTTCCTTCAAGTCGGTTTTCGCGGCGCGTTTTGGCTAAATATCCTGCTGACGTTGTTGGGCTATATTCCGGGCATAGTGCACGCGGTCTGGATAATAGCAAGGCGATAACACGTAAACCCACGCGCCCACGAGAGAATCCTATGGCAATAGTGCACAACACCAAAACCATCGCTGGCCTATTTAAAGAAACCGCTGTCCGCTGGTGGTCCCGCGATCCGTTTCGCAATAGTGCGGTTATCTCCTATTACACGATTTTTTCTCTGCCAGGCTTGTTGGTAATCATTGTTAATCTGGTCGGATACTTCTTTGGTAAAGAAGCGGTAACCCAACGTTTGACGGTGGAAATCCAAGGTGTTATCGGCGCCGACGCGGCCCGCGATGTCGCCGGTATTCTAGCTCGCGCATGGGAGGCGGAGGGTTTTACCGCCGCCTCTATGGTCGGGATAGCCACACTGATTTTTGGTGCGACCGGGGTTTTTTATCAGCTGCAACAGACGCTTGATATGGTCTGGGAAGTCAGACCAGAACCCAAACGCAAATTCTTTAAATTGGTCATGGACAGAATTTTTTCCTTCGGCCTGATATTAACCGTAGGATTTTTATTGCTCGTCTCACTAGTGCTGTCTGCAGCGCTGGCATACCTTAGCAATTGGGCTGCGGAACAAGTGTCTCCCGCGCTCAAAGTGCTTTTCCGAATTTTGGATCTAGGGGTTTCCCTAGCCGCTGTTACGGCTCTGTTTGCAGCCATATTCAAGGTCCTACCTGATGCGGAAGTCCGCTGGAAAGACGTCTGGGTGGGCGCATTTGTTACTGCAGTGTTGTTCGTGCTAGCCAAATACGCTTTAGGTATTTATTTCACCAACAGCGCGCCCGCTTCCACCTACGGCGCTGCGGGCAGCATAGTCTTGGTGATGTTATGGGTAACCTACAGCGCGATGATTTTGTTTTACGGGGCGGAATTTACTCGCATTTATGCTGATCGCTACGGACGCGAAATTCGCCCGGCTGAATTTGCAGTTTCTACGGCTCCAGTACGCCCCGGTGCGAAGGTCGTTCGAGACAGTTCGGAAGACACCGCCAAAAATCCGCTCGCCTCTTAGGACTGTGAGGAAAGGTCATCAAGCCTTAAGCCTGCCTTAAGAATGCCACGTTAAGCTGAATTCCAACCGGCGGTTTCTCCGCCGGAAGTCCGCGCTCTGACTAATGCGCGGCGGGCGTCTCCAGCGTGGAAAATTCTATGCACTCTGAAATTTTATCCCCTCCCAATCCTGAGCGTCGGTGGCACATAGTGTTACCGGCCGTTTTTTTATGCGCGTTAACCGGGCTATCCGGCTGCTCCAACCTCGGGGTCAAACCCCACCAGCGCGGGCTGTTGGCGAAAGAAAGCATGTTGCTGGTACCAGATGCAGTGGAGGCGGGATTGGATGACCACATTTATTTCAGCAAAGAAGCGACCAGTGGCGGTCGCGGCTTTGGCGGAGGTGGCTGCGGATGCAACTGATGGACTCCGGCGAAACCCCCGCCACCGACACACCGCTTCAACAGACTGACAAAGCCCGCGTCAAACCCGTTGGCATGGCACTGGCGGCCGCCACCTGCGCATTATTGGGCGGCCCTGCAGCGCACGCCGAAGGTGAACCCGGGACTTGGCGCATCGATACTGCCGTGCTGTATTACGGCGAAAGTGACGGCCGTGTTCAGGCGATAGAGCCGGTGATCAGCGCAACCCGCTACTTCGGCGGGGATAAGACCTTCAACACCAAGCTCGTGGTGGATACCCTCACGGGAGCCTCGCCCAGCGGCGCAACGCCCGCAGGCGAGGCGCTGACCTACACCAAGCCATCCGGCAACGGCGCTTATACCATTGAAGCCGGGGACGACACGCTTGACCCGTCATTTCGCGACACCCGCGTCGCCCTGTCGCTGGCGTGGAGCTCGCCCATTAATCGGGACTGGACCTACTCCGCCGCGCTTTATGGCTCCAACGAGTACGACTACCAATCCTTTGGGCTGAGTGGCAACGTGTCGCGCTATTTCAATCTGAAAAATACCCAATTGAATTTCGGTGTCTCCGCATCCTCTGACAGCGTTGATCCAGTGGGCGGCAAACCTCTGGCGCTTTCGCGTCAGGCCGTGCCACGAATGGAAGGATTCGATGCGGCCTATGCAGCCAGCCGCGGAGAAAGTGACGACAGCAAAACGGTGCTGGATCTGCTGATTGGCGTCACTCAGGTGATTAACAAGCGCACCATCATGCAATTTAATTATTCCGCCAGCAGCTCCGATGGTTATCTGACTGATCCCTACAAGATCCTCAGCGTGATCGACGATACCGCCGGTGAGCGCTACGGTGCCAACGCCCGTGACGGGGATGGCGTGCCGATCTTTATCTATGAAAGCCGCCCGGATTCCCGCCTCAAACACGCGCTTTATTGGCAGACCAAATATATGCTCCAGAATGGCGATGTGTTGGATGGCTCCTATCGGTATATGACGGACGATTGGGGAATCAGCTCACACACCTTCGACGTGAAATACCGTTGGGAACTGGAGAAGAGTTATTGGGAACCGCACCTGCGCTACTACCTGCAATCGGAGGCGGACTTCTATAAACGCTATCTGACGCTGAGCGAGTACAACGCGGGGCTCTCATCCCTCGAGCACGCTACGGCTGACTATCGGCTGGGCGAACTCACCGGTACCACGCTAGGCTTGAAATACGGACGCAAACTCTCCGGTGACAATGAAATGAGCCTGCGCCTGGAGTATTACCTGCAAACCAATAAAGGTGACCAGGGTTTTGGCGCCCTGGCGCAACAGGAGTTGTACCCGGATACCACAGCGCTCATGTTTACGGTCGGCTATTCCTTCTGAGTGCGGGCGGGCGACTAAAATGCGATTTGCTACCGTCAAGGATCACCGCCATGTCGCCTGCCACCATTGCCAGCAGAAGCCTCTCAACAGTCGTTGATGATCTAGGCAATCATCTTTGGGCGGGTCATTTTCAGGCGATGGCGAGCCCTTGTGAAGTGCTGTTGGAATGCCCTGAACTCGACAGAGAGGCGGCGACCCATCTGGTGAATATCGCCGCCACTGAGGCCTGGCGCATCGAGCAGAAATTCAGCCGCTATCGCAACGACAACATCATCGCCCGCATTCATGCCAGTGCTGGCGAGCCGGTGGAAGTGGACGGCGAAACGGCGGACCTGCTGGATTACGCGGACCGGTGTTTTCATCTCTCAGAAGGTAAATTCGATATATCCTCCGGCCCTCTGCGCAATGTCTGGAAGTTTCGCGGCGAGGAATTTACCCCGGATCTGGCACAACTGGCGGCAATACTCGCTAAGGTCGGCTGGCGGAAATGCAGCTGGCAGCGCCCCCACCTGACCCTGCCCGCTGGAGCGGAGATCGACCTCGGCGGCATAGGCAAGGAGTATGCGGTGGATCGCACTGTGCACCTGTTAAACAATGCCATGCCCGCATCCTGCAGCCTGCTGGTGAATTACGGCGGCGACATCGCCTGCTCCGGCCCCCGCTCCGGCAATATCCCCTGGAGTATCGGGCTGGAAAAGACCGGCCGGCAGGTTCATGATTCCGCAGCGGACGTGGTGATTCCGCTCTACCGGGGCGGCATCGCCACCAGCGGCGACACTCATCGATTTCTGCTTTATCAGGGTGAGCGCCTGAGTCACATTCTGGATCCGCAAACCGGCTGGCCCGTGCGCGGGGCACCGCATACGGTCACAGTGCTGGCATCCAGTTGCACCCTTGCCGGCATGCTTGCGACTTTCGCCATGCTGCAGGGTGCAGATGCCGAACATTTTCTCTCCGGGCAAGGTTTTCCCTTCTGGATCCAACGGAACTGAGGCGAGCGTCCATGCATATTCTCCTGATTGAAGACAACACCGCCCTTGCCCAGGGACTCAAAGTGGCGCTTACCAAAGAAGGGTTCACGGTGAATCATGTGGCATCCGGTCAGCACGGCATCGAAACCGTCAAAGCCGCCGCGCCGGATATGGTGGTGCTGGATCTCGGCCTGCCGGATATGGACGGCCTGCAGGTGCTGCAGCGGCTGCGCAAGTTGCAGGCTCATATGCCGATACTGATCCTCACCGCGCGCGACCAGGTGGAAGACAAGGTCAAGGGCCTGGAGTCCGGTGCCGACGACTATCTTCCCAAACCTTTCGACATGGCCGAACTCGCCGCCCGCTTGCGGGTGATCGAGCGGCGTCTCACCGGCGTCAGCGACTCTCACATCACCATCGGCCGGGTCGCGCTTTACCCTCAGCATCATCTGGCCAAGCTCGGTGAAGAAAGCCTGGAACTGTCACGCCGCGAATTCATGCTGTTGAAAACGCTGATGGAAAACGCCGGCAAAGTGCAGACCCGCAGCGCACTGGAATCGCGGCTGTACAGCTGGGATGAGGAAGTCGCCAGCAACACCCTGGAAGTGCACATCCATAACCTACGCAAAAAACTCGGGGCGGATTTCATTAAAACCGTGCGCGGCGTCGGCTATACGGTGCAAAAATCCGCCGCATCATGACGTCAATCCGCGCATTCCTGATAGGTGTGGTGCTGTCCGCGTTCACCCTGCTCAATTTCGTTGCGGTGCTGAAGGGCTATGACAAGGGGTTGGATACGGCGCAGACCATTCTCGATGAACAACTGCGTGACATGGCGAAATTGCTCGCGGTGCACTCAACGCGGATCTCGCCACTTGGTGAATTCGACCAGACCGCTATCGCCTATCAGGTGATCCGCAATGGCGAACTGCTCGAGCGCTCTCGCAATGCACCTGAGGACCTTGTCGACTCTCAGCCGGGTTTCGCCGAGCGCAATTTCAATCGCACACGCTGGCGCACCTACACCCATTACGAGCGCGAAAGCGATACCTGGGTATGGGTGGCGGAACCTGAATATCAGCGCGACCGTATCGCGGAATCCGTGGTGCTGCATACCATCACACCCATTCTGATCAGCGTTCCAGTGGCGGGGGTGTTGATCTGGCTGATCATCGGGGTGGGCCTTCACCCCCTCAAGGCGCTTTCCCGGCAGTTGCAGGAGAAACAGCCTGCGGATTTTTCACCGCTGCGACGAGAAGGGCCGCTGCCCACTGAACTGGCGCCGGTCGTCCAGGCAGTGGATGAATTGCTGGTGCGCCTGCATCAGGCATTTGAACGGGAAAAGCATTTCGCCGCCGACGCCGCCCATGAGTTGCGTACCCCCGTGAGCATTCTCAAGGTTCACCTTCACAACCTGGAAACCAACCTGGCCGGGCACAACGCCGAACTGCAGGCGGTCCGGCACGCTGCCGATCAATTGGCCCGGTTGGTAGAGCAACTGCTGGACCTCTATCGCAGCAGTCCCGACACCGCGTTCCAGCAAACAGAGACCGTCGATCTTGAGCAGGTTGCGCAGGACGTATTGGCGGAATCCTTTGAGCTGGCACAGGCACAGGATCAGGTGCTGGAACTCTTCGCCGAGCCCATTCTCCTGCGCGGCAATCTGTTTGCGCTGAAGACACTGCTGCGCAACCTGGTGGGTAACGCCATCAAATACTCACCGACAGGCGGCATTGTGCGGGTGACTCTCAGTCGCCGCGACCTCCAGCCAGTGCTGACCGTCGAAGACAGCGGCCCCGGAATTCCAGAACAAAACCGGCAGTTGGTGCTGCAGAGGTTCTATCGCCAGAATACGGATGCCAATCACCACCTGCCTGGGGCGGGCCTCGGATTGGCCATCGTCAGTCACATCGCCGAAAGGCACCAGGCCCGTCTGGAACTGGGTTCATCCCTGGCTCTTGGTGGGCTCCAGGTGACGGTTGTGTTTGGCGACCGCGCTACAGCTCCTGATCCATCCGCTCTTCCGACCACCGATAAAGACCGATCCCAATGAAAGCGATTCTCTGGCTCTGTGCACTACTGACATTTCCGGCCCTGGCGGTTCCACCCGAGTTCCGCATCCACATCGAGGATCATCTATTTATCCCAGATGTGGTGCGAGTTCCGGCAAATCAAAAAATCCGCCTGCGCGTCGTCAATCTGGATGGCACCAGCGAGGAGTTCGAGAGTTACGAACTCAACCGGGAAAAAATCATCCCCGGCAACAGTGAGGCGATCATCTTCATCGGCCCGCTGGCGCCGGGCGAGTACCCATTTTTTGGCGAATTCAATCCCGCCACTGCGCAGGGCCGGATCATCGCGGAATAGCCGTGCTAACTCATGCGGCACCATCTGCCGCTTAACCAGCAAGAGTTCAGATTAATCATGTTTTTGAATGCGATCGTGATAGTGGCCAGGGAGGTGATTGAATCAGCGCTGGTGGCCTGCCTGTTGATTGCGCTTGTGTGCATTCGCGCGCTTCCCGGCCGCAGCGTGTTCTGGGGGTTCGGTCTGGGTGCCGTGCTTGCCACTCTGTATGGCAGCAGTGTCAATTTCATCACCCCCTGGCTGGACTATCGCGGTCAGGAGGTGTTGATCGTCACCGTTCATGTCTTGATGGTCGGTCTCATACTCGCGCTCTTGTTGAACGACACAATCGGCCCTTTACGGCATGACAGGTGTGCCTGTTGGCTGATCACGCTGCTGCTCGGGCTTTCCCTCACACTCGAAATCAGCGAGATCGGTATCTATGTGAGCGCTTATGGCAACAAGCCGGAGCTGCTCACCTCCGCCGTCCTGGGCTCCCTCATAGGCGCGGGCATAGGCGTGAGTCTGGCGG
>JBQGED010000199.1:0-10254 GCA_052039425.1 Sphingobacterium griseoflavum
GTGTCGCCGAGTTGCAGGTTCAACAGCGGCAGCAATCGCGAATCCGCCCAGGCTTCACCGGGGGCGGGAATGCCATCGGCCACGCTGATCTGGCCGGGGTCCACCGCGAAAGGGATGGTGCTGGTTTCCAGCTGGCCGCGCAGGGGATAGCCCTCGCCCACCGCTTTCACCGACGCCAGATGCATATGCTCGCCGGCGTACACCATGGAGGAGAAATGGGTGGCGGTGGTGTGGCTAAGTCCTGCCTTCTCGGCTGCGGCGTCCCAGTCAGGATCGTGGGGATGGGAGCCGCGCACGACTTTGTCCGCGCCCAACAGCGCATTGCTTTCCTGCACCAGGGTGTGTTGCAGGCGGTCCGTGAAGATGGCAATTCCGCTCACCACCGCCACCGCCAGCAGCAGCGCCGCGGCCAGCAGTTTCACCTCGCCACTGCGCCAGTTGCGCCATAACAGCCGGAACGCCAGCATCAGATGGGCGCTCCTGTGAAAACAAGGCGACCGGCGTTCAGCTCAATGCGCCGCTGACAGCGCTGCGCAAGACGCTCCTCGTGGGTGATTAACAGCAGGGTGGTGCCGAGTTCGCGGTTGAGTTCGAAGAGCAGCTCAATGATTTTCGCTCCCGTGGCGCTATCGAGATTGCCGGTAGGCTCATCGGCGAACAGCACCTGCGGACGGCTGGCAAAGGCCCGCGCAATCGCCACGCGCTGCTGCTCGCCGCCGGACAGCTGTTGCGGATAGTGATGCAGACGTCGGGAGAGCCCCACGCGATCCAGAAAGTCCGCCGCCGCCGCGCGGGCATCGCTGGCGCCGTGCAGTTCCAGGGGCAGAAGCACATTCTCCAGCGCGGTCAGCCCCGGCAGCAGCTGAAACGACTGGAAAATAAAGCCGACGTTCTCGGCGCGAACCTGCGCCCGCCCCTCCTCGTCCAGATTGGTGAGGATATGGCCGTTGAGCGTTACGCTGCCGCTGCTGGGCAGGTCCAGGCCGGCGAGTATGCCCAGCAGAGTCGATTTGCCCGAACCGGAGGCGCCGACTATGGCCAGGCTTTCGCCTGCGCCTACTTCAAGGGAGATGTCCTCCAGAATGGTGAGGGCACCTTCATAAGTGGTGACGGTCTTAACGAGGCCGCGGGCGGCGACCATTGGGGCTGATGACATGACAATCCTTGGTAATGCGAAAGTTGTGTTTGGACGTGCCTGATACCGATTTACTGCAATTGAGTTAAACCCATGACGCGACTTTTTTCCTCTTACCGTTTTGCCATCTGGTTGAGTCTCGGGCTGATCGCACCCCTATGCGCCGCCGATACTCCGCGTCTGCTCGTGCTGGGCGACAGCCTCAGCGCCGCCTACGGCATCGAAGTGCAGCAGGGTTGGGTGAGCCTGTTAGAGCAGCGCGTCGCGGCAAAATATCCCCACAAGGTGATCAACGCCAGCGTCAGCGGTGAGACCACCGGTGGCGGCCTGGCGCGACTGCCTGCTCTGCTCGAGCAGCACAAGCCGGATTTGGTGATTGTGGAGCTGGGTGGCAACGACGGTCTGCGGGGTTATCCACTTAACACCATGAAGCAACAATTGGCCCGCATCATCGAAATCAGCCGCGCAGCTGGCGCCGAAGTGGTGTTGGTAGGGATGCAGATTCCCCCCAACTACGGTCCGCGCTACACCAATCAATTCCGCGATACCTATACGGAGCTGGCACAGCAGTACGATCTACCATTGGTGGAATTTCTGCTTGCCGAGGTGGCGTTGAATGCGAAATTGATGCAAAAAGACGGCATCCACCCAACGGCGGAAGCGCAGGAACAAATTCTGGATAATGTCTGGCCGGTTTTGCAGCCGCTGTTGGAATCTCGGCCGTAATCTTATCGGGTGAATTTCCCAATCGGGATGGTTATGCCGATTTGACCTTGGGTGTCCAGTTCCGGAGACCAAAAAATATCTGCGTAGAGTCCTATCCCTGCGTATTTGCCCAGGACGGCAGACCCATGCAAAGGAATGCCAAAAGCGTTACCTTCTTTTTCGTCGCAGACGTAATGACTTAAAAAAGAGGTCGACCGGTATTCGCAGTTATCAATCCACGTCCCTTTTCCATAAGCCAAACCCGCCCCCACATCCGCATAGCCCCAACCAAAAGTTCCCGATAAAAATCGAGAAACGGCGACGGTTTTAAATGCTGGTTTTAGGGTCTCTTGCGAATATTTATTTCTATAAGAGTTGAAAAATGATGAGCCAGAAAATCTGGAATAGCTAATTGCCCACCCCCATTTGTGGTCCCCAATTTTGAATCTGACGTTCTCGCTATCCCAGAAGCCTCTGCCAAGCTCCAGCCACGTTCTATCGTATTCGGCCAAACAGCTGGGTGTCAGTGACAACAAAAAAAGCGATAACAATATTTTTTTCATAAGTTCCCTCTTGACGGCGATCCGGTAGATCAGTTGCTTTTAATTAAACGCATGGAGATGAGGTTTGTTTAAAGTTTCTTAAACTACCGGCGATGTCGTCAATTAGTCAAGATCTCAGGGGCGAATGGATTTGGCGGGATCGAGCGTTGTGCAGCGGGTCAACATATAGATAAAAGGGGGACGCGTTCGCGGCCCTTTTTTTAGGGAGAAATCAGAATTTCATCAAATGCAGGATCAAAATCCTCAGCGGAATAAATCACGTCGTTATTGACCAGCTGAATTCGATCCTGCCCTGAGCCGGTGTAAAAGCCATAGTGAAAATCACTGAAAATTTCAATGGTGTCGTCGCCGTCTTGCAGGTCGATCAGATGATCCGAGAACTCGGAGGAAATAGAGATGTTGGCAAATTCGCCGATGGTCAGCCGGTTATCGCCCTCAGTTCCTTCCAGATACAGATAAGCCGAGAAACTAGTCAACTGAATTTCTCCATTGAGCACCAAGGATTCGGAGAACCGATTTGTCAGCCCGGCCAGAGTGGTGCTTGCTGTCCCCTCTGCGCCTAGAGCGATATTGGCGGCGTCAATTTCCAGGAAGCTATCGTCGCCGGTAATGTGGGTATTTTCCTGCTGCGATACAGTGCCGGTCAGGGAGGTCAGATACACACTGGAGTCGATTAAATTCCAGTTGCCAATAACAAGATCATTTGCGTCAGTCAGGAAAGCGCTGGAAGAATGGCCCGCTTCAATGCTGATCCGGTTGAAGTCATTTTCGGGATTTGTCAAAGATATTTGCCCGAATATAGGCGCGCTCAAAAACAAATCGCCCGTCAGCGTGATTTTTCCTGTCTGGGTAATAGTGTTGAAGGTAAAAAGTTCGGCATTTTCCGCCTCCAACTGGTCGATTCGCAGATCGCCATTTTCGTCGAACAAACTCGCCTTCACGTTCAGTGGAATGCTTTGGGAAAGATGAATTTCATTGCCACTGTTTTCCTCGTCCACCCCATTAACAATGATGCTGGAAAAATCAAATTCACCGCCGGTCCTGATGGCGTCGACCAGTTCAATTTCATTCTGGAAAAAAATCTCCAGGAAGCTGTTGTTCAGCGTTATGCCGCTGCCATCATCCAGACGGCCGATACGTACATCGCGGCCGTCCAGGCGCAGAGCGGTATCACCGAGACGGATGGCTGTACCGGCTTCCTGAACTATGGCCCCGCCGGCGCTGATGCTGACATTGGAGTCGCCGAGGTTGAGGTCGGCGAGGGTCAGTGAATCCGCAGTATAAAGGCCCAAATTGCTGGTGTAGGCCGTGGTCGCCGCGACTCGGTTCAGCTGATTACCGCTGTGGGTCAGTTGCACATCCGCTTCTGAAATCAGATTCAGGTCCAGAGTGCCGGACAATTCTATGGCGCCGGATTGGCGCACGCGGGCGATGGAAGCCAACTGCGCATCCGTGGCACGCAATTGATGGATATTGAGCTGGCCGTTGAGACTGACGTTTAAGGCGAAATTACCGTGGCCCTGCGCATCCAGACGGGAAGTGCCGAAATCGCCGCTGGTGTAGAAGGACACAAATTCTGGCAATTCCTCGGGACTACTGCTGGTGCCGATAATCCGTGCGCCCCGCTGGTAATTTGCTTGCAGATCGCTGAAGCCGTGGAGGTTCAGAGGTGTATTGGCCTTGTCGCCGAGGTAAATGCGAGCGGCGGACACTTCCAGTGTGCTGTCGTAGAGGTCGATGCTGCTACCTGCGAGTTGCGAAATCATCGAGTTGCTGCCCAGGCTGGTCAGGGTGACGCGGGAGTCCTGGATATTGAGGCCGTCCACCAGCAGATCATTCGCATCGGTAATTTCCACCACGGTGGTGTGGCCGAGTTGCAGGCTGATGCTGCGGAAATCATTGTCCTGATGGGTAAGGGAGGTGTTACTGCCAGCGGTGGCGGTCAGGCTAAAGGTGCTCACTTCAATCGCACCGGTCTGACTGATGTCGCCAATGGAGGCCAGACTGGCATTGTTAGCGTTTAGCCGGCCGATCTGGATACCGGAATCATCGAGTGTGGCGGCCAAAGCGAATTGACTCGGGCCATGGCTGGTGGGCTGGTCAAATAGCGCCTGACTGCGGGCATTGATGCGGTTGACCCCGTCATAACCTTTTGCCGTCACCAGACTGGTATCAAACTCGCTCGGCGAACTTATGGCATTTACCGCATCGATGCTGCTGCTGAAATTCAGATCCAGCCAGGCATCGACCATGCGTACCCCGCTGTCCTCTGCGCGCTGACCGAGTGCAATGCTGTCGCCGGTCAAGCGCAGGTCGCTGGCCTCGAGAGTAATGGCCGTTCCTTCGAGCTGGCGAATTTCGCCATCGGATTGGATATGTACGATGGAATCCACCAAGTCCAGCTCACCCAGATCGACTCCGCCGGTCTCGGTCAGGCTGACAAAGCTCGTGTGCCCGGCGTCCATAGTGACGCTGCCGAAATCGTTAGCGGCATTGTTGAGGCGCAGATCCGCGCCCGCAGTTAAATTCAGGTGGGTATTGCCCGCGATCAAAAGGGAGCTGGCCTGGCGGACGGTTCCAATACTGTTGATGGTGAGATTCTGTGCGCTGATATGTGGCAGGCTGGCAGAAAGATAACCAGTGACTTCCACATCGCCGCTGGTGAGGATGGGGTTGCCTGTTGCGCCTATGACCTGATCGCCTTCAAGAACTATGTGGCCGCTGCCGGCATTGCCTTGCGCATTCAAGCTGCCGCCACCGGTAAGACGGACGGTATCCATGGCCAACAGATGAATACCGCCGGCCTCACCACCGTGATTATCAGCGGTCACCACACCGCGCTGAGTCACATTCTGACCTGCCAAAACCACTTCGCCAGGGGCGCCGGAGGTCGCAGTGACTTGGAGCGCGCCGGTGTTAACAACATCGACACCGGAGCCGAGGGAAAAACTGCCATCGTCGTGAAGAACGACTTCGGTCTCACCGCCGAGATCACCCGAATTAACGGCGCGGGAAAACAAATCCTCACTCACACTCGCGGTTAATAGAATTTTCCCGCCTGCGGCTTCGATAAAACCGGAATTGCTGACCCCGACAGACTGCTCCAGAGCGGCTTCATCCACGCGCACGCCGATCAGGCCCTGGTCGTCGAAGGTGACGACCGCTGCGCTGCCAGACGCCAACACCACGTGACCGAGGTCAGCGCTGATCAGTCCGCTGTTGGTGACTTGTTTGCCGATCAATGCGACGTTGCCGCCGGTTGCCGCGTTGATAAGACCGCGGTTGATGACGGTGCCGGCGCCGTCCTCTGTAGCGCGCAGCAACAGGTCGCCGTTCATAAAGTCGCTGGTGTCGATGGCCAAACCGGTGGCTACCAGACTGCCCACATTCACCGTCGCATCGGCACCGAAGAAAATGCCGTTGGGGTTCATCAGAATCACCTGGCCGTTCGCGTCGATGCGGCCGAGAATCTGGCTGCCGCTCATATCCAAAATGCGGTTGAGGGCAATGGCGCTCTCATTGGGCTGAACGAATTCCACTCGTTCGTCAACCGCGACATTGAACGATGCCCAATCGACCGCCAGCCGGTCCGTCTCCTGGGTGATGGTGGTGCTCAAGCCGCTCTGCTCAATGGCGCCGCTGCCGCCAACGACGGTTCCTCCCGCCGGCGCCGCTGAAGCGGCATTGGCAAAAAACAGCTGGCTGGCGATTGCAATAAAAAGTGGACTGAGTTTGAAAGCGGTAGAACGGATTTGGGAGGATGACACACAGCTGGCCATGGAGAGTCCTGGTATTCGATTGATTAACATGGGAAATGCCGCACGGGCGGCGTCCGGTCATAACAGCGGAGAGATTTTTATTTTTGCTGGCCAGATGACATTGTTGCGCTTCATCTGGCTAGACATTGCGGCGACCAATTGCGGCTGCGCTCCACCATTTAGCTAACACATTAGCGAATCGTTAATGTGCAATTTATATACCTTGAACCAGCTCACGCAATTTACAGTTGTGGTTGAAGTGATCACACTTTTGATGGATTGATACTTTTTTCGCGCGGGGAAAAAGCTGAAGGTCAGTGGAAATGCTGGTGTCGGCCCATAGTGGAGAAAAAACTGTAAGCCGAAGGCACTGTTGATGATCAGATGAAAGGCGATACGCGCCGCTGCTTTTAGGCGGGCGGCGCTTTGCTTAAATTACATGTCGTGTAAACAATTTCGACATGACCTTAGCGGCTAGTCCAAATGAAATTGGCTTTTCAAACGGATATCGCGGGAAGAACTGCCGACGAGAATTTCAAAATCCCCCGGTTCCACTAACCAGTTATCAATCGCCGTTGACCAAAACGCAAACGCGGAGGAAGTCAGCTCGATTTGTAAAATAGTGTGTTCGCCGGGCGCCAGATTGACTTTGCGGAAGCCTTTGAGTTCTTTGAGTGGCCGCGCTTCGCTGCTGTGCAGATCGCGCACGTAAACCTGAGCGATTTCCTGGCCGGCGATATTACCGGTGTTGGTGACTTTAAAGCGGACCTCCACATGGCTCTCACCGCTCTTGGGCGGGTTGACCACCAAGTCCGAGTAACTGAACTGGGTGTACGAGAGTCCGAAACCAAAGGGATACAGGGGTTCAATGTTGCGGCTGTCGTACCAGCGATAGCCGACAAAAACGCCCTCTTGGTAAGTCACGTCGTAAACCGGATAAATCTTTTCCCACTCGTCGTTGGCGCCCTGGTAGAGCACTTCACCTGCGGGAACATAAGCGGCGCCCGGGCCGTCAGAAAATTCGCGCTCGATGGTAAAAGGTAACTTGCCGGACGGATTCACGTCGCCGGTAAGAATTTCCGCAACCGCCGTGTGGCCGTTCTGGCCGTTATAAAAACAATAGAGAATGGCCGCGGCCTGCTGATACCAATCGGTCATGCGGATGCCGGAACCGGAATTCACCAGTACTATGACATTCGGATTCAAACGCAAAACACGTTTGATATAGAGCTCCTCGCCTATATCGAGAGCAAACGGCCGATCCCAGCTTTCCGCATCCTGCGTGCCTATCGCGAGAATAATGCGCTTGGCATTTTTGATCATGTCATCCGTGGGTGAGGCGTCGTAGCGCGCACGCTCGCCAAAAACTTTATGCAGTGCCTGATACAGAGAAATCTGGTTATAACCTTTGACTTCAGAAGAGCCGCCGCCCACGGCCTTTTTGTGGATGTAATCGCCGAGTAAGAGAATTTCGTCTGGAGCGGATTTATCAAGCGGCAAAATCTGGTTTTGATTGCGCAACAAAACTGCCCCTTCGCGGGCGGTTTGCAGTGCGATTTTTTCGTGCTCGGGATATTTATGGATCAATTCCGGGCGCGGCTTTTTCTCATACAGATCCATCGCCTTGAGTGTGGTGAGGATACTTTTCACCATGCGATCCAAATCGGCTTCTTTGACGTCGCCGCGTTCAATTTTTTCTTCCAAGCCGAGCGTCGCCAGATTGGCCGGCATTTCCAGATCCTGACCGGATTCCACGACTTTGGCGCCGTCGTAGACCGACCACCAGTCGGTCATCACCAGCCAGCGGAAACCGAGTGAGTTACGCAGCAGATCGTGAATCACTGCTTTGCTCTGTCCGGCCCATTCACCATTTAACAGGTTATAGGATGTCATCACCGCCATGGCCCCGGCATCTATTCCAGCCTTGAATGCCGGTAAATAAATCTCACGCAACGTGCGCTCGTCGACAACTGAATTGCTTTTGCGGCGAAAATAATCGGTGTTGTTGGCGACGAAATGTTTCAGTGTGGCAATCGTTCCAGTGTTTTGTACGCCCTGCACATAGCGCTCGATCATGCGGGAAATCAAAAATGGATCTTCGCCAAAATATTCAAAATTTCGGCCGCACTGGGAAACTCGATACAAATTAAATCCGGGGCCGAGCAAAATGCCAATGCCGTTGGCATTGCACTCTTCGCCGACAGCGGTGGCATAAGTTTCCGCGAGATCGGTATTCCAAGTGGCGGCCAACATAATCGGCGCGGGAAACGCGACTGAGGTGGGTACCGGATATTGAAAGGTCACATCGAAAAAACGCTCGCGCAGAGTAATACCGGCGGTGGCGTCAGAACATAAAATGGGCGGCAGCTCCAGACGTGGAATTCCCTTGATGTAAAACATATCCACGCCGCCGATATAAGCGCATTTTTCGCTGAGGGTCATTTGCGCGAGAATTTTTTCCGCCCATGCGGCAGCGGTTTCATAAGACAGTTTTGGGAACATGGAGACTCCGTGGGTCGGCTTGTCAGCGTAAGAACCGATGAGGCCCGCCGTGTAATTGTGAAATGGCCAGCGAGTGTGGCGGCTATTGTAAAGGATCGGCGACTGAAGAAAAAACGGCCTCTTGCGAGGCCGGGGAAATGGATTCAAACCTTGAGGAGAAGGGCATTAATGCGAGGCAGACATAACCATCACAGTGCATTCGGGCCGGTGTTGCCACCTGCCCAAGCCAACCGACCACGCCCCGATCGGCAAGCTCAAAATCTGGTGTAAGTGAGATGAGTGCGGGACCAACCGCAGAAGCAAGCACAGCATCAGTACAACATAAACCTGAAAGGTCGCTTCTTGGTCCGACACTCACCCCGCCTTGGTTCGTGCGAAGCAACGTGATAATGGAGAGTGCGACTACAAAGACTACTGCTAAATGCCTTACGCGCTGCCCGGTATTTATCGCCGTTGCTGATTTTATTGTAGGAAGGTTTTTATTCTTTCAGTGGAACACTTTTGCCTAGGTTTTGCGAAATTCCGAACTGGAAGAAATAACCGTCCAAGGAAAAATCAGTGCAAGGACGTTGATCTGCAAATATCAACGTTTATCCGATGGTAATTAAGGGAAACGGAATTTTGCCTTTTTGTTATGCCAATTTTGTTGAAGTGCGCCCGGGTAAAATCCGTTATTCCGGGCGCTCAAGGAAAATTATTGGCACTGTGCTCCAGCTTTATCACCCATGCCTGGCACCATGCGAACGTTGGTGACCTGCAGCTCCAACTTGCCGCTGGTTTCCAGGGCGAAGCCGCGAGTGATTTCATGGAAGCGGATGCCCTGTTTGGCGAAACAGGCGAGGTCCACCGACAGCTCGTTCCAGTCGTTGCGTGGAGATGCGTTCACCAGGGTGGTGAGATCGATCTCCGCTGTACAACCAGCGCCGAGACACGCCATTTGCAGTTTCACCGGCGCACTGGACGCTTGCAGCAGGCGTATGTCGAACACCAATGCGCCCTTTTCTTCCAGCACTTGGGAAAGGTTGCGCATGGCATTGGGGACAATGATCTGCAAAGTGCTGGCGCCGCGTCCGTCCCAAGTGGCGTGAATGGCGTCGCCCTGGGTTTCCTTGTCGCCTTCGGTCAGCGTCAGACTGCCATTTTTGGCGATGCCGGAGAGGTAGCGCACTGGCGTTGTGTCTGGAGCCACCGCGTATACCTGCCAGGGTGCCTGCGCGGTACCGACAAACAATTCTTCATCGGCGCCACCTTTGACGTTTTCGAAGCTTTCTTCCGTGGGCAACACTGGCACAGGGGTTTTATCCGCGTAGGCCATCCCGTAACCGTAGGGAAACAGCGGATCGTAGTTGGCATCGCCGATATTGACCTCGGCCTGATCGAGAGACTTGGGCCAGGAGCACGGCAGCTTGCCTTTGAAGTCATAACGCGCTTTGCCGCTCGCATCCGCGAACAAGACGTCGGCGATACCGCCGCCCTCGGAGCCTGGCAGCCAAGCGGCGACGAAAGCGTCAGAAGCGTTGAGTGCACGGTTGACCCACAGAGGGCGGCCGGAGATAAACACGGATACGGTTTTGATGCCGTCCGCTTTGAG
>JBQGED010000200.1:0-2841 GCA_052039425.1 Sphingobacterium griseoflavum
GCGTCGAGATAACGTTTGCCCTCTGAATCCCACACATATGGGCCCTCGCCTCGGACCAAGGTCGTGGTTCTATTGCCGTAGGTGTTCATAAGCGTCATATGGAATCCAGTTCGTGTTGAAAACACAGAAGCCCAAAATAAAACAGGCAGCTGTTGCTGCCTGGTCGAGCGGCCATTTTATAAGCAAAAAGCTTGGTAAGCAAAGAGCCGAAAGGTAATTTTTGGCGCCGTAGAGACTCAGTGGCGCCAGTACTTCTGCCAAGCTGTCATCACTTTTTCAGGATACCAATATTTACCGTAGCTGCCGTTGTAGCGGGCGAGCCCCTCAGCCCAGCGGCCTTTCTCTTTGTCGATGTAATACTTAAGAATCGTGCAGCCGTAACGCAGATTGGTCTCCAGATCGATCAGGCTGTCCTGCTCGCGGCCGATTTCCTTTTTCCAGAAAGGCATTACCTGCATCATGCCCTGGGCACCGACGCGGGACACTGCGTATGGGTCAAACGCGCTTTCAATTTGAATGACAGCGAGCACCAGATCGGCCGGAACCCCTGCGCGGGTGGCCTCACGATGGACAAGACGCAAAATACGAAAACGTTCCTCTGGATCCTTGATAAAACGTTGCAGGGAATGGGATTTGGCAACCAACCAGACTTCCGCGTCAAAACGATCTTCAAAGCTGTCAGCCTGTTCAATGGATTGGCGAAGAAGGGTGCGCAGAATGTCGTCTACCTCATACTGCTGCGGTGCAAGAGCCTGCGCCTGAGCGCTGACGCCCAAGCATAGACTTATTAATAACAGTATGAGTAGTAATTGGGACTTCACGTATTGCGACTAACTCTTGTGGCCAAAAAGCTTGCCAAATCGTTCAGAGGAATATTGATGCTGTCAGCATCCCGGCGTCCTTTATATTCCACGGTGCCGCCATCAATACCTCTATCACCTACCACCAAACGGTGGGGGATACCAATCAGTTCCACATCGGCGAGCATAACGCCCAAACGCGCTTTGGGTTCATCCATAAATAGCACATCGTAGCCGCGTTGTTTGAGATCTTCGTACAACTCTGCGCATTTCTTAGCTACTGCTTCGGACTTGTGCATATTGATAGGAATCAAGGCGATCTGGAAAGGCGCTATTGCTTCAGGCCAGATGATGCCCTGGGCATCGTGATTTTGTTCGATCGCCGCGGCCACAACCCGAGAAACACCAATCCCATAGCATCCCATGATCATAGTCTGCTCGCGACCGTTGTCGTCCAGTACTTTGGCTTTCATGGCTTTGGAGTATTTGTCGCCGAGCTGGAAGATATGGCCGACTTCAATGCCACGTTTGATCTCCACGGTACCTTTGCCGTCCGGGCTTGGGTCACCGCGCTCGATATTGCGGATATCAACGACACTGGTGGCCTGGGCATCGCGGCCCCAATTGGCGTTGATGCAGTGATAGCCCGAATCGTTGGCACCGCAAATAAAATTGACCGCCGCAGCTGCCGCGCGGTCGACAATCACTGGGATTGATAAACCAATAGGACCGAGAGATCCAACTTCCGCACCCAACTCTGCCGCCACTCGGGCATCGCTGGCGAGGGTTAGCGGATTGGCAACGCCCGGGACTTTGCCGGCTTTTACCTTGTTCAAGGTATGATCGCCGCGCAGCACCATGGCGATCAGCGGCTGGTGACCGTTTTCATCCGTCTCGCCAAGGACGATTAGGGTTTTCAGTACTGCTCGAGTGGGAACATTAAAAAACGCCGCGACTTCTTCGACCGTTTTGCTGGCGGGAGTGGCGATCTTTTCCAGAGCTTTAGCCTGCTCGTCCACGACATTCGAGGGAGCAAGAGCTTCCGCCATTTCGATATTGGCGGCGTATTCACTGCTATTGCTGAAGACGATGTCGTCCTCACCACTGTCGGCGAGAACGTGGAATTCGTGCGAACCGGTGCCGCCGATGGAGCCGGTATCGGCTAATACCGCGCGGAAATCCAAACCAATGCGGCTGAAGATATTGCAGTAGGTTTGATGCATCACCGCGTAAGTTTCCAGCAGTGATTCCCGCGTGAGGTGGAAAGAGTAGGCATCTTTCATAATAAATTCGCGTGCACGCATAACGCCAAATCTCGGTCGAACCTCATCGCGGAATTTGGTCTGGATTTGATAGAAATTGGCGGGTAGCTGTTTATAGCTGCTGACTTCATTGCGGATCAGATCCGTGATGACTTCTTCGTGGGTTGGACCCAGACAATAAAGCGTATCGTGGCGATCTTTAAAGCGCGTCAGTTCGGGTCCGAATTGTTCCCATCGACCGGATTCCAACCATAACTCCGAGGGTTGCACCACCGGCATCAACACTTCCTGCGCGCCGGATTTGTCCATTTCCGCGCGCACAATTTGTTCAACTTTGCGCAATACGCGCAGGCCGAGCGGCAACCATGAATAAAGACCGGATGCGGATTTACGAATCATGCCGGCGCGCAGCATAAGTTGATGGCTGACGACCACGGCGTCGGCGGGAGTTTCTTTTTGCGTGGCGAGAAGAAATTGAGTTGCGCGCATAAGTTTCCGGGCTCTGTTGTTCAGGCAAATTGGCGGAGGCGCTATTCTAGAGGCATAAGGTTTGGCTGTCTCCAGGAGACAGCGCAACTTTCACAGGAGAATCTGGAGGAGAGAAATGTTTGAACTGCACAATCAATTGAAGGAGGACACAGTGACGGTGGGACGTTTTCCATTGAGCCTGCTGCTTTTACATAAGGACAGCCAATACCCTTGGCTTATCCTGGTGCCGCAGCGACCGGAGGTTACGGAGATTCATCATCTGGATGCGGAGGATCGGCAGCAGCTGATGG
>JBQGED010000201.1:0-2510 GCA_052039425.1 Sphingobacterium griseoflavum
GCGCGTAAACAAAAATATGGCGAACTGAGCAAAAAACGACCAGAAAGGTGCAGCGCAAACAACTTGTGAACGAAAGAAATTGCTGTTTAAGCGATTGATTTTTTCTGAGAAATTTAATGGTGCCGGAGGTCGGACTCGAACCGACACGGAGGATTAGTCCGGCGGATTTTGAATCCGCTGCGTCTACCAATTTCGCCACTCCGGCAGGAGTGCGGCCGAGGAGGGTGGCCGTGAAAGTGGGCGGCATTATAACAGCGAAAGCGCGAGCGTCAACAGTAACGATTCAATTCGTTTGAACGGGGCGCTCAGGTCTCCTCTTCGGATTTGGTGGCGCCGCGGTTTTTCAGGAATGCGATGATTTCGTCCATCTCTGCTTTGCGCCGGCCGTTGACCTTTTCCCGGCGTTTTTCCGCGTGGGCGAGCACGGAGGCGTGGCCGGCGTCGCGGAGGTTCAGATCGGCGCCGGCCTGAATCATGAGGGTGACTTTCTCCAGGTCATTGCTGTCCACGGCGATCATTAGCGCGGTGCGGCCGACAGTGGGTTCGTTAGGATGAGCACCTTCGTTCAGCAGCCAGCGGATATTGTTGATGTGGCCGTGCTCCAGAGCACGGGTAAAGGTATTGCCGAAATGCATTTGATCCGCCGCTATGTTGTACTTTTCTTTGATCATTTTGCGCGCGGCATCATCGGCGCCGTCAGCCACTGCTGCCATGGAGTCTTCGCCGCTGTCTCGCAAATTAGCACCGTGTTTTTTCAGCAGCGCCAGAATTTCCGTGCGGTCCTGTTTGCTTGCCGCGGCGGCATCCATGGCGCTGAGCAGACGGTTGAAGCGAGGTTCGCGCATCACCAGGGGCGATTTTTTTTGCAGCAGGTATTCGACAATTTCCTTTTGTCCTTGAGCGGCGGCATCCGCCAGCGGAAAAAAGCAGTCACTGTTAATTTTATTCATATCGACCGCACCGCTCTCGACCACCCGTTTAACTAAATCCTCGCGATTGTATTCAATGGCGGCACAGAGTTTTTTATCCGGCGCAAAGGTGGCCCAGAGTTTTTCCGTAGCTTCGCGTTTTGCGATTGTTTCCGCTTCGGCTTTTTCTTCCCGCTCGATGCGGCGCAATTCGCGCAATTCCTGCTGCACTCTTTCGCGCTCCTCGCGTAATTCGCCGGCTTTACCTCTTTCTTTGTTGATGTTGGCGTGGCGGATTTGCACGCTCAGTTCACTGATTCGGTCACTCAATGATTGGATTTTTTCGCTGGTGGTGACGGCAAAGCTGGAACTGGAGATCAGCAGCGCCAACACGGCGTTAAGAGCGAGGTATTTGCGAATTGCAGAGGATCTCATCGTTGTAAGGTCAGCCTGGAAAAATTTGGTAGAAGCCATTGTGTTCCACAAGGGTCAGCGGTGTTTCATAGAGTGCGCTGAGTCGCTTGGAGTTCAAAACTTGCTGTTTTTCACCGTCGGCGAAAATACTTCCATTTTTGAGCAGTAAAATTCGTTCGATTTCCGGCAGGATTTCCTGCACGTGATGAGTCACCAATAATAAAGTGGTGCCGCTGCGGGCGAGTTCGCGCACATTATTGAT
Source organism: Sphingobacterium griseoflavum (assembly GCA_052039425.1). GTDB lineage: Bacteria > Pseudomonadota > Gammaproteobacteria > Pseudomonadales > Cellvibrionaceae > UBA5868. The sequence goes on from JBQGED010000201.1 coordinate 1,585, forward strand.
TAGCGCGTGCGCGGCTTTAACATCCAAGCCGTTGGTGGGTTCGTCGAGCACCAGAATTTCCGGTTGGTGTACCAGCGCGCGCGCGAGCAAAAAACGACGCTGTTGTCCGGTGGATAAATGCCAGTAGCGTCGCTCCTGCAAATGGATCAGATCAAATTGGTTCAGCAGTTCATCGACCCGCCGGTGATGGTGTTCTTCCACATCAAAATGCCCGTGCATGCCGATAGCGCCAAACAGGCCGGACATCACCACATCGCGGCCGAGGACGTGGGCGTCGTAACGGATTTGCAAATCGTGAGAGACAAAGCCGATTTTTTTGCGCACCTCCCACAGCACGGCGGTTTCGCTGCCGTCGATTTTGACGTAGCTGCCGTCGCGCACGACCGGGTATATATCGCGGGTGAGCAGTTTAAGCAGGGTGGTTTTGCCTGCGCCGTTGGGCCCAAGCACACAGGTATTTTGGCCGCGGTAAAAAACCGCGCTGAAGTTATCAAACACCTGGGTTTCACCTTGGTAAACCCGGGCGTTTTGGATATCGAGATAGGGCGTGTTCATTTAATCGTTTGTCACTGCTTGGTAATAACTCATCACTGCTGGCGATTCTGCTGATGCCAGAAAGGCTGGCCGATCACCGGGGTGCTGGGGCTGGCGGTTTGGCGCTTTTGCATCAGGCCGGCGCGAAAAGCGGCGCGGCCCGCGTCAATCGCGCCGCCGAAAGCCTGCGCCATCAATGCCGGTTGCTGCGCTTTGGCCACGGCGGTATTGAGTAGCACCGCATCAAAGCCCATTTCCATCGCCTCGCAGGCTTGCGAGGGGGCGCCAATGCCCGCGTCAACGATCAGCGGAATTTTCGGCAAACGCTCGCGCAAGGTGCGCAGGTTGTATTTGTTGAGCAGGCCCTGGCCGGTGCCGATGGGTGAGCCCCA
>JBQGED010000202.1:0-2788 GCA_052039425.1 Sphingobacterium griseoflavum
GCCACGGCGTCACTGGCAAGTCTGCAGGATCAGGAGGAAACCCGCATTCTCTTGATCGACGACACTGAATCGGTGCGCCAGGCGCTCAGATTGACCCTGACGGAATGGGGGTTTGTGGTCGACGACTTCGCCGATATCGGCGCGATGGAAGCCTTTCTGCGCCAGGGCGGAGCGGTGCCGGATCTCATCATCTCCGACTTTGAGTTGGGCGCTGACGACACGGGCGATCAAGCCATAGCCGTCGCGCGCCAGGCTTTGGGTACCGAAGTGCCGGCTTTTATCGTCACTGGCGCCGAAGACGAAGCCGTGTGGCAGCGTATCCGGGCGACCGGTTTGGCGACCCTGCGCAAACCGGTTAAACCGGCGCGCCTGCGGGCGATGATCAATCATTTGCTCCGGTGACCGGGGTTGTAGAGCGGTCGGCCGTGACATTCCGCAAGAAGCCGGCATAAATTCTTCATTTTCGTAAAACCTGCAGCTAAGGCGTATAATCCGCCAGCCGATTTTCTGACCCGTTTCTTTCATCACCCAGGAGACTCTTCTTGTGAACGTCTTATCATCAATAAAAGCTTTTGGCCTTGCAGCTGTTTTTGCCGGTTTTGCCTGGAGCGTAAGCGCCGCCACCGAAACCGCCGCCGACCGCACCAAGCCGGTGGGCGAAGTCTGTATGGCTGGCAGTCCCTGCGCCGCTGCGGCGGTAGCCTCTGCCGGCGGCGAGCCGCGCAGTGGCGAGAAGGTTTATTCCACCAGCTGTTTTACCTGCCACGCCACTGGCGCCGCCGGTGCCCCCAAAACCGGCGATGCCGCCGCTTGGAGCGCGCGCGTGTCCGCCCATGGCGTGGACGGTCTTTACGAACATGCCATCAAAGGCTTCAACGCCATGCCCGCCAAAGGCCTGTGTATGGACTGCAGCGACGACGAAATCAAACACGCTGTCGATCACATCCTGGCCAATTCCAAATAAGCATTGGACCAAAAAACAAAAACCGCCCTAGGGCGGTTTTTTTATGCATCGCTTTTAATTACAGCTTTAATTTGTAGTGGCAATAAGGGGTGTAGATATTTTTGCCACCGCCACATCGCCAGGGCTCATACCTTTGTCGTCCCAGGTCTTGTTGACGCAAGGGCCAACAATGCCACCGCCGGACCATTTGACGTCCAGACCGCCCCATTTTTTCAGAACATAAACCGTAAAAATTCCGTACCACGCGATGGATTTGCCGTTGACCGGAATGTCGCCGGATGTGGTTTCGAATTTTTTCAGATCTTCGTCGTGGGTGACTGCAGTCCGGCGGTTTGAAAAATTTCAACCATTTCAGCACCTGAAGGTTTCCAACTGCCGTAGTTGGATTCCCAGATAGCCATATCGACGATACTCAGACGTGTTGCCATAAAGCCTCCATGTGTTCAAGCAAACGGGAAAAATGCGGATATAAAGTAGAGCCTTAGCAGGCGCCACTAGCTTCCCGGACGCACTTCGGCGCGGATTGTAATAAAGTTTTTAATGCCGGCGTGATGACACATCTCAACAGGTGGGAATTTTAATGAGCGAGAAGATGCCACAGGATTTAGCAGCAGGGGCGACAGTAGTGATCACCCATCGGGTGAGCGGGCGCAAGCTGGCGGAATACGAACGCTGGCTGGAGGAAATCGCACCTCTGTGTAAAGCCTCTCCCGGACACCTCGACTGGCATATAGTGCGTCCCATTCCGGGACTGACGGAGACCTACACCGTCATCATCCGCTTCGACTCTGAAGCGCACTTGCGTCAATGGATGGAGTCTCCGGCACGCGCCGCGCTGATTGAAAAAGTCCGCCCGCTGTTTGTTGCCGGAGATGAGTTTTTTGTCAGCAGCGGGTTGGATTTCTGGTTCACTCCCGCCGGCGCCAGGGCACAGGTGCCGGTGCGCTGGAAACAGTTTTTGATAACTTGGTCAGCGATTTTCCCGTTGGCCTTTTTTACCCCTTTGCTGGTGACACCGCTGTTACAGACACTCGGCATTCCTCACAATCGGCTGGTCGATACCTTTGCGGTGACGGGGCTGGTGGTTTTTCTTATGGTGTACGTGGTTATGCCGCGGTATACCCGACTGGTCAAACGCTGGCTGTTCCATTGACGATTCCAACAACTCAAGTTCCATAGGGTAAGGCAGAATTCTTATGAACCATTACGACAAGCTCGCGGCTCATTTCCGCAAACTTTCCCGCCTGGCTCATCTCGACGCCATCTGCGGGTGGGATCAGGCAGCCATGATGCCCAAAGGAGGCAATCAGGCTCGCGGTGAGGCCATGGCCGAACTCGCCGTGCTGATGCACGAACTGGCGACCGCGCCACATCTGGACGACTGGTTTGCCGCAGCGGCGCAGGAGACGTTGTCGGCGGAGCAGCAAACCAGTCTGCGGGCGATGGAGCGGCGCTGGCGTCAGGCCACCATATTGCCGGCGCGGCTCGTCGAAGCTAAATCCCTCGCCGCCTCCAAGTGTGAACACGCTTGGCGTGAACAGCGCAAAAATAACGATTGGCAGGGCTTTTTGCCGAATCTGCGCGAGGTGGTTAACCTCGCCCGGGAAGAAGCCGCAGTGCGCGCCGCACATTCAGGGCTCGGCACCTACGATGCATTGCTGGATCTGTACGAGCCGGGTATGACCTGTGCGCAGCTCGACACTTTATTCGGCCAAGTCAAAACCTGGCTACCGGACATGATTCGCGCCGTGGAGGAAAAACAGGCCAGCCGCACGTATCTCACTCCCCAAGGCCCTTTTCCGGTCGAGCAGCAGAAACAACTGG
>JBQGED010000203.1:0-2579 GCA_052039425.1 Sphingobacterium griseoflavum
GTTCAAATCGATATTGCGGATATGGGCGCCCGGGGTTTTGTTCTGGAACATGCGCTCAGCGCCGTTACCGAAGGGCACGAACTGCAGGCCATCGCTGCCCACCCCAACTTTAGCGGCGAGCTGATTGAGCAGGACGTAGTCCAGCGGGCCGCCATTGGCAGACAGAATCTGGCGCAGCCAACTGTAAGCTCTACCGGTGCCATTGACGCATAACAACACGCCGTTGCGGGTTTCGCGCTCACTGTGAGTGACATGCAAGAAGGTGTTTACCCGGCCGGCTTCGTCGGTGATTGGTTGATCGGTGACCGCGTAAATCACGCCTGATGTTCCCGCATTGGCGGCGATCTCACCTGGGCGCAACACGATAAGACTGAAGGCGTTGTTCGGGTGGTAGCCTGCGCGATAGGTGATGGGGGTGCCGGCGGAATTGCCGAGTTCCTCAGCGTCGCGCGCGTTAACGGTCAAGGTGCCGCCGATATTGGGTTCGATGGTCGGAATGAAATCCGCAGAGAACTGCCAGTGGTCCATCAGACGGGAGGCGGGTGCGGATTCCTTGAAATCCCACAAAATGCCTTCGGAAAGGCCGCCAGCGCTGGTGGATGTTTCACCAGAGAGTTTCAGAGCGATGTAGTCGCCGGGGAGCAGAATCTTGTGGATCTGCTTATAGATTTCCGGCTCGTTTTGCTGCACCCAGCGCAGTTTGGATGCGGTGAAGTTGCCCGGTGAATTGAGTAGGTGGGAAAAACAATAATCGCCGCCCAGGGCTTTTAATGCTTTATCGCCGAGCTCCACGGCGCGGCTGTCGCACCAGATAATCGCTGGGCGCAGTACTTCCAGATTTTTATCAACGATAACAAGGCCGTGCATTTGGTAGGTGATACCTACCGCGGCTATGTCTTTAGGGGAAAAGCTGCCTTTGCGCCAGAGATCCTGACAGCCGAGACGCACGCACTCCCACCAAGTGGCGGGATCCTGCTCGGCCCAATTTTTTTGCGGGCTGGCAATTTCCAGCTCTACCGCGGGATATTGTGCTGACGCTGCGGCGCGCCCGGTTTCTCCATTTAGTACGGAGAGTTTGACAGACGAGCTGCCAATATCGATGCCCAAAAAATACATATGAGGCTCTATCTTGTTTGCGGTGAAGAGAAGTGCGTGAGGCCCACGGATAGCCGGAGGAGCATAGTGGGGACCCGTACACCAGGGCTACAGGCTTTTTAACCGAGTCAGTGCGTATTTTTAACACTTTGGCTGGGGCGTTAAAAGGCCACCAGCGCGAGGTTAAACCTGAATTTAACGAACGCTGGCTTAGAACTTTTTATGCAGCTTTCTGGGCGAGCCAGAACTCTGCAATCAACCGGAGCTGGCTTTCAGCAGCCCGTATTTCAGTCGTTGATTTTCCCTGAATCGGCTTGGCGTCAGTTTTTTATTTTCCAGAAATTTACGGTTGAAATGAGAAATATTCGCATAGCCGCAGCTTAGCGCTATATCGAGAATATCCCGATCTGTCGTCGCCAGCAGATGGCAGGCTTCGGTAATTCTGACTTCATTAACAAATGAAACAAAAGTTCGGCCGGTTTGCGCGCGGAAAAAGCGCGAAAAGCTTTGTGGCGCCATGTTAACCAGCTTGGCCACGTCAGGCTGTTTAATTTCTTCGTGCAGATGGTTTTTCACGTAATTAATCGCATTGGTCAGGCGATCCACACCTCTAACGGATTGTTCAACCACATAATCGTCGCTGGCCAGCGCTTCCTGATCGCATTGACTTAAAGCTTCAAATAACAAAAGAAAATGCGCGATCCTTGCAAGCCCGGTGTGGTTGCGGACGTTCTCCAGCCATTGGCGGCTTTCGCCGAGGCTGCCTTGGCTAAACAGAAGGGCGCGGCGGGTGGCGGTCAGCAGACCTTTGATCGCACGGGCTTCCGGAATGCTGTAGAAGGATTCGCCGAGAAACAGTGGATCAAACTGGACCACCAACATTTCATTTTCTTTATGCTGATCATCGCTGATCCAGCAGTGAGGAATATTTGGTCCTATCAGCACCAAATCGCCCGGATAAAACGTGCCAATATGATCGCCGATAAAGCGTTTACCGCTGCCTTTTAAAATCAGCGAAATTTCATATTGGGGGTGAAAATGCCAAGTGTGGTTGCTCTGGAAGGCGGGACATGAATATTGCAGAACCCGGATGGACTCATCGGCTTCAAGTTGTACATTTTCGAACGCAGGTTTTTCCATGTGTAACGGCTAACTTGAGACGGTTGATCTTATAGTCTTTTTGCGCTTCCCAAGCGAAAGGACGACATGTCTGTCTGACAGCGGAAAAGGCATCTCTCGGCCCCGCCCTAAGCGACAGATCATCGCAGTCTATCACTCGTTTTTAAGTCGTGCCATGCGCAGCCAATCACATTTTTGGTATAAAAAACTGTGACGGCAGTTAAAAAATAGCAAAGGAGTGGTTAAGTGTGTTGAAGGCGCACTATGCGAGAGGTGCTAGGCTCGCTGCCCAGCGCACACAATAAGATCATCAAATGAGCCAAGATAAATCCAATAAAGAAGGAATGGCCGTTTTTAATCGTAAA
>JBQGED010000204.1:0-10399 GCA_052039425.1 Sphingobacterium griseoflavum
ACATTTTGTGGATCTGTGCCCAACAGGCGCCAGGACAAAAACACGCCATTATTCACCTTGACTGCCACCACGCCGCGATTCAGCCACTCCATATATTTGCCAGTCGGGCTGCCGGATGAGGAGCTGGAAGACGAGGAGCTGCTGGAAGACGAGCTGCTGGAGCTGGATGACGAACTGCTGGATGAACTGCTGCTCGAGGATGAACTACTAGAAGACGAGCTGGAAGAAGAACTCGAGCTGCTCGACGATGAACTGCTGCCAGACGATGTTCCGCCGCCACACGCTGCCAGCATCAACAACGCCAAACCTAAAGGCATGAAATTTTTATTCATAGATTTCACCAAGAATTGTGAACTACTTATTATTTTTCCTTGCCGTCGCTAACTCGCCGCCTCCTCCCTTGGAGACGCATTGGCATAAGAGTTATAGCCCTGCAATTTTTGTCTCACTGAAAGGTAATAAAGCGGACTTACCAATGATAACGCCCTGGCCAACCAGGCGCTGAGAAGGAGAGCAAAGAACTGAGGATACAGTAGCGTCTGGCGGCGTTTGGGGACGAGGTCACAATCTCACAACCGGACAATTCTCTGGATGCAAAAACCCGTTTTCTGGCCTGACCAATTGTTTTATGGTGCCTGGGTCGCTGCGGGACAGGCAGCAGCTGTGCAAATCCAAAAATTAACGGGTGCCACATGAAATTTCTCATTTTGCTCGGGCTGCTCGCGGCGCTTACCGCGTGCGGAGGTACAGCCGGCACCAACAATTCAAGTTCGTCGTCTTCAAGCTCGTCCTCTTCAAGCAGCTCATCTTCAAGTTCAAGCAGTTCGTCTTCGAGTTCCAGCAGCTCGTCTTCCAGCAGTTCATCCTCGTCCAGCAGTTCCAGCTCCTCATCCGGGAACCCCACTGGTGTTCATTGGAATTTGAGCGGCAATCTCGGCGCTCATGATCCGACGCTCATCGAAGAAAATGGCGTGTGGTGGGAGTTTCAAAGCGGTCTGGGAATTTATGGCAAGCGCTCAATGAACGGCTTGCACTGGGAGCCTCTCCCCTCAATTTTTGAGAATAAATTAAGTTGGTGGAGCAATTACGTACCCAATCAGGAAGGCCGGGACGTATGGGCGCCGGATATTCACTATTTCAACAACCGCGTGTGGATGTATTACTCGATCTCCACTTTCGGCTCGCGCCAATCCGCCATAGGTCTGGCGTCGGCGTCGAGCATTGCCGCGGGCGACTGGCGCGATGACGGGCTGGTGATCAATACCACCAGCGCCAGCGACTACAACGCCATCGACCCCAATTTATTGATCGACCCGCAAGGCGATCCCTGGTTGACCTTCGGCTCTTGGAACAGCGGCATCAAACTGACGCGCATCAACCCGGCCACCATGAAACCCACCGGCCAGCTCTATTCTCTCGCCCGCCGCGATGGCGGCATTGAGGCGCCGACACTGGTTTATCGCAACGGCTACTACTATCTGTTCGTCTCCATCGGCGCCTGCTGCGCCGGCGTCGACAGCACCTACCGCATCATGGCCGGTCGCGCGCAACAGATTACCGGGCCTTACCTGGATAGAAACGGCGTGGATATGCTGCAAGGCGGAGGCAGTCTGGTGAAAGGCAATGACGGCCGCTGGATCGGCCCCGGTGGACAGGATGTTCACGTGCAGGATGACCAATACCTCATTGCTTATCACGTTTACGATGCGAACGATAATGGCGCGCCCGTGCTGAAGATCGCCACGCTCGTTTGGGATGAAGAAGGCTGGCCGTTTTTACCTTAATTCGGAACGAAAAAGGGATGTAGATTTCAACATCAGACGACATGAGGGCGCTGTCTCGCGCCCTGCCCTCCAAAAGAAGATTCAGCGTTTTCGCGATATTTATTGCTTATCGCTATTTCAATCCGCAAAAAAACCTTAATGAGTGCGCCGCCGGTCGCAGGAAAAACCTTGATCTATACTCGCTAGATACTCGTACACAGTGGCGATATTGCGCGGTGCGTTCGCACCGGCTATGCGCACAAGGTTTTATGTCAGGATTGTTCACCAGCATTAGATTTGTCATGGCGTTGCTTACGGTGCTGGCGATTGCGGCGAAACCTTTTATTCCGCAAAAAACCTTGCTGATTCATCCCCGTGAAGACGTGAGCGCCGGCATGTTTGGCCCGACCGTCGACGGAGTGAGCACGGTGAGCTTAATTAATAACGACCCCTTTGCCTGGCGTTGCGACTACCCCGAACGCCATAACGGCATCAGTTGCGGCTTGTCGCTGTTCTGGAATCCATTGGACGGGCCTTACGCAAATTTCATTGACGCCAGCCAGTACGATGGTTTTCGCGTGGACATCACTTATGAAGGCCGCTCCCAGCATCTGCGCATCTTTCTGAATAACTACAATCCCGCACACGAGAAGATACTGCCGGGAATTTCCACAAAATATCTCACCGCATTTGTCAGTACCGAGGAACTGCGCGGTGGGCCGACTTTTGTCGGCCTGCAGAATTTCACCGTCGAGGAGTGGTGGATCACAGCGGAAAATCCACCGCGACACATCGCCGATCCCGAGTTCGGACATTTAGTACAGATGGGCACCGACACCTTCGACTCCGGGATCCATCGGGTGCGCATCAACAGAATTGAATTGGTGGGCGAGCGTATTGCCAACGAGACCTATCTGCTGTTGATGCTATTGTTCTGGATAGGACTGCTGTCGCTGGAGGGGCTGTTGCGCTACTACCAGTTGAAACGCGCAGCCCAGCAACAGCGCGACCAGTTACAGGATTTGTCCGGTGGCACCGCCCAGCTGGCCAAGGAAAATGGCGAACTCTATTCCCGCGCCATCACCGACTCGCTGACCAAAGTGTGGAACCGCAACGGCTTGCTGGAGCACCTGCAAAAATGCGACTGGCAGCACCTGTTGCCCCGAGGCACCGGCCTGATGGTAATGGACCTGGACCATTTCAAAGCTATCAACGACGCCTACGGACATCACACTGGTGATGTCATCTTGCAGGAGTTTGCCGGGCTGATCCGCGCGGATATTCGCGCGGTCGACATCTTCGCCCGCTGGGGCGGCGAAGAGTTCGTGCTGCTGGTGAAGGACACGTCCCCCGCAGCCTTAAAAGGATTGGCGGAAAAACTGCGCCTGCGCGTTACCGCGCACCGATTCTCACTCCCGAAAGAGCAAACTCTCACCGTGAGCATCGGCATAGCCATCGCCGAGACCGACGAATCCCTCGACAGTCTCTTCAAACGTGCCGACTTCGCTTTGTATAAAGCCAAAGTGACCCGCAATTCGGTCCGCTGCGCGTTCCCGGTGTAATGACGATGACCAGCTTCTCCACCACCGGCTTGAACTACCGCAAAATCCGCCTGATCGGGCTCGGGGTCACCTTATTTCTCTTTCTCGGCCACTACTCTCTGCCAGCCAAATACATGCCTCTGGACGTTTCTCCAGGCAAAGCCGAACTCTACGGTTACACAGACGCAAAACGCGGCATGTCCGCCAGCTGGGCGAACGAAGATCAAGGTGACTGGATTTGCGACTACCAGCCTACCGACGCCTATGGCTGCGGTTGGGGTATAAGGTTGGATCACGTCCTGGGCGAAGGCCTGGATTTTCGCCACTTTGATAGTCTCGCCGTGCGCCTGAAATATGAAGGCTCGGCCAAACGTATTCGAGTTTCCATCCGCAATCACAACCCCGCCTATTCCGATCTGCGCGATCCCACCACCAGCAAAGTCATGGAAGCGAGCTTTTCCAGGGCAGAAGCGAGCGCACGCATCCTGCTGCCCCTGCGGCAGTTCAGGGTCGCCGGCTGGTGGCTGGCGGAGCGCAAGTTTCGCCGCAACTGGCCTCTCCCTGAAGTCGACAATGTGCTCGCAGTGGGGGTCGATTTTGCCGAACCCGGCTACCACCAAGTGCGGGTGGAGCAATTGGCGCTGGTGGGGCGCTGGGTCAAAACCGAAACGCTGCTGATCGGCATACTGTTATTTTGGATGGCGGTGTTTCTTGGCGAAGGAGCCCTGCGCCTGTTCACGCTCTACCGCGCCGCCCAGCGCGACCGCCAGGCTATCCGCGCGCTGGAGGAGAAGCGCCGCGGTCTGGCCGAAGAAAACCAGCATCTGGAAAACCTCGCCAATACCGACCCGCTCACTGGTATCTACAACCGGGCAGGTCTACACCATCGCTTGGCCAGCGTCGCGCAAAAAGACAAAGGTCTCACGGGCATCGGCGTTCTCATTCTCGATCTGGACCACTTTAAAATCCTCAACGACCGCTACGGTCACGATATGGGCGACAAGGTGCTGAAGACCTTTGCCGCCCTGGTGGCCATGAACCTGCGCAATGACGATGTGTTTGCCCGCTTGGGCGGTGAAGAGTTTGTGGTGGTGTGCCGGCGGCAGCCTGTGGAGGGTGTACACGCCATCGCGGAGAAGCTCCGCCGCCTCGCCGGTCAGTGCACCTTCGGCGAAGATGGTGTTGCAATCACCGTCAGTATCGGAGTGACCATCATGCTTGAGGGCGAGGGCATTGAAGACGCGCTCAAACGCGCCGACGTCGCACTCTACCGCGCCAAGGAAAACGGCCGCAACCGGGTGGAGTTCGATTCAGTCCTATGAGAGTGCCGATGACCACATGCTTGATCGCCGCGCTCAGCCTGCTGCTAGCGCTGACCGCCGTCGCGGACGATTCGAGTGTGCGCGTGCATCCGCTCCATCTCGATAAACCCTATCGCCAGGATTACAACTTGTCGGCCCTGCGCGACAAAGACGGCTATCTTTGGATCGCCTCCGACAACGGCTTGAAACGCTATGACGGATACAGCGTGCGCAATTTTGCCCACGATCCGCAAAATCCGATCAGCTTAGGTTCACCCAATATCTCCCAGGTGTTCATCGACGCGGGTGGCACGCTCTGGGCTCTGGGCAGCGTGCTCAACCGGTATCATCCTCAGACAGAGAGCTTTACCCGCTACTCCATCAGCAACTACAAGGCGCTCTACACCGCCGCCGATGCCGGGGGCGGCGCACTCTGGGTGGGTGGCGACCGCGTCGGGCTGATGCTGTTTGATCCCGCGTCCGGCAGCGTCCGCCGCCTTTTCTTCCAGGACGACGATCAGCCGCTGTCCATTTACAAAATTCTTCATCAACGCAACTCCGATCACCTCTGGCTGGCAACGAGCGCAGGCTTGTTGCTGTTCGACCCGGGCTCCGGGACGACCATCACCTATTTCAAGTTGCCCAATACCTTGGGCTTCCGTCCCGTCATGAATCTGACCGAGGACAAGATCGGGAATTTTTGGATCGCCAGTCGCGAGGGGCTGTTCCAGTTCGACCCAGTGACCCGCGAGGTGCACCATCATGCGGCGGCGCCCGCAACTCCCGGAGCACTCTCTACCAATGACCTGACCTCAGTGAGCAGCGACAGCCACAACAACCTGTGGGTGGGCACCGAGAAGCACGGGGTGTTCCGCCGCGACCCCTCGAGCGGCCTCTTTGTCCACTACCCCGCCTCCGCCCATGATCAATATCGGTTTCCTCTCGCCAGTATCACCAGCATCCACGAAGACGCCGAAGGTAACATGTGGTTTACCTGCGGCTATCACGGGGTGGTGCGCATCAGCCGGCATCTGCAAAAATTCCACTCGTTCCGCCACAGCGTCGATACAGATAACTCCCTGGGGTTGAACCATGTATCGGGTATGTTTGAAGACAGTCAGGGCAACATCTGGATTGGTACCGATGGCAATGGCGTAGACCGCTTCGACCCACGCACCATGCGCTTCGACCACTTCCGCCACGACCCTGAAGACCCGGAAACCCTTGGTGCCGATGCCGTACTGGCGATTGCCGAGGATTCCACAGGGAATATCTGGCTCGGCACCTGGGCGGGTGGTCTCAACCGCCTGGACCCGGTCAGCAGAAAAGTGCAGCGATTTCTGCACAATCCCAACGCCACCGATGGCCAGACCCTGGCGGAGAACCATATTTTCCGTCTCCATGTGGACGCCCAGGACCGGTTGGTGATGGCCGTCGGCGGGATGGGTCTGCAGATTTTCGATCCCGCGCGCAATCACTTTGAGACTTTTACGCCAGATCGCGTTAACCGCCCTAACGGCATTCGCAACGAGCACATCAACGCGCTTTTACCCACCTCTGAGGGAAACTACTGGCTGGGTGGCTATCAGGGATTGGAACTCTTTTCCCCCAGCACAGGTGAATCCCGCCAGGCAAAGTTGCCCATTACCCAGGCCATTCTCGACTTGCTGCAGGACCGGGATGGGTTGATCTGGATCGCCACGGATCGCGGTTTATTCCGCTACAACCCGCGCAATCAAGAGTTGGTGGGCTTTACCAGTGAGGATGGGCTGAACGACGAGTTTATCGTCAGCCTGCAGCAGGACGCCTTCGGCTTCCTGTGGTTGGGCACGCGCAATGGTCTTACCCGATTTGATCCGCGCAGCAAGGAGATGGAAACCTTTGACGAACACGACGGCCTGGCGGGCTCGCAGTTCAATCGCCTCAGCCGTCTGACCACGCGCGAAGGCCTGCTCTACTTTGGCACCAACCAGGGGTTCAGCTTCTTCGATCCGCGCCATATTCCGCGCAACGAATTTGCGCCGCGCCTGCATTTGACGGAGCTGGAAGTGGACCACCAAGTGCAGCGACCAGGCGCGTCCCCCTGGCTGAACCGCTCCATCGATCTCACCGATCAGCTGGTTCTGCCCAGCTCCGTGGACGACATACGCCTGTCATTTGCCGCCACCAATCTGGTGGCGCCGCAGAAAAACCGCTACCGCTATCGCCTGCTCGGCCAAAACACCGAGTGGGTCAATGGCGACGCTCAGCGCAGCGCGCAGTACAGCAACCTGCGCGCCGGCACTTATACCTTTCAACTGATCGCCTCCAACAACGACGGCGTCTGGACCGGCACTACCCGCAATCTCACCATCACCATACTGCCCGCCTGGTGGCAAACCTGGTGGGCCTATGGTCTTTACTTCGCGCTATTTCTCGGCTCCATCTACGGTTACAGCGTCTGGCGCCTGCGTCTTACCGTGGCCCGGCGCCAGGAATTGGAACAGCTGGTGCGCGAGCAAACAGGCAAGCTCAAAGACGCGAACCGCGCCATCAGTCGCCTCAATACGGAGTTAGAGCAACGAGTGGCCCAGCGCACCCACGAATTGTCGGCGGAGATTGAGGAGCGGCGGGAGTCCGAGGCCAAAGCCACCTACATCGCTTATCACGATACCCTGTCCGGCTTATACAACCGCGCCTGGCTGTTGCAGCACCTGGAGCAACTGATGAACTCCGCAAGGACGGCACCCTTCGCCGTTCTGTTTATTGGCGGCGACCGCTTCCGTACCATCAACGACACCTATGGCCACCAGACTGGCGACAAGCTGCTCGCCGCTGCCGCCAGCCGGCTGCGCCAGACCTGCCCTCCGGAAGCTCATGTCGCACGCCTAGGCAGTGACGAATTTGTGGTGGTGCTCGATCAATCATCCGAGCGCGCGCCAGTGCGCGAACTGGCGGACCGCATAGTGGCGGCCTTCAAAGAGCCCATCGCGCTCGAGCAGCTGCGCCTGACCCTGAGCGTGAGCGTGGGTTACGTCATTACCGATTTCACCGGCAGCGATGCGGCGCAGGTATTGCGCGACGCCAACGTCGCCATGCAGCGGGCCAAGGACCGCGGTCGTGGCCTGAGCCAGGAGTTCGACGCCGAGCTACTGCAACAGAAACTGGACAACACCGCCCTGGAGGCCGCCCTCAAGCTGGCGTTGCCCCGCCAACAATTCAGCGTGGTGTACCAGCCGCTTATTGTGCTCAACTCCTTCAAACCGGTGGGCTTCGAGGTGCTGATCCGCTGGCGTCACCCCGAGCGCGGCATGGTACCGCCAGACAAGTTCATTGCCATGGCGGAGGCCTCGGGGCTTATTTTTGATATAGGACTGTGGGTGCTGGAGCAGGCCTGCCGGCAATTGCAGGCTTGGCAAGAAATGTTCGGCGACGACCCACTGCCGCTGATCGCAGTCAATCTGTCGCCCCTGCAATTGGAGCGGGAGGACTTCCTCCCGCGCATGGACGAAATCTTCCAACGCACCGGCATCGCACCCACCAATATCGAATTCGAAATCACCGAATCTGCTCTGTTACGTCACACAGATACCGTGGATAAAACCCTGGAGGCGCTACGCGAGCGCGGTATTCGTTTGGCCATCGACGACTTCGGCACCGGCTATTCATCCCTGAGTTACCTGGACAAGCTGCCGGTACAGGTGCTCAAGATCGACCGCTCCTTCGTCAATGCGCTGGTGGAAAATAACCAGACCAATACCAACGCCAGCGAAATTGTCCGCGCCACTATCGCCCTCGCCCACAACCTCGGCATGACCGTGGTCGCCGAGGGCATAGAAACCGACCAACAGCTCAAACTGCTGAAATCCTTCGGCTGTGATTTTGGGCAGGGCTATTTCTTCGCCAAGCCACTGGCGCCGGCCGATGCCACGGTGCTACTGCAAAAAATTCGGCAGCCCTGAGGCTGCCGCTAGTCACACAATAAAAGGCAGAGGTGGATCAATCGACGCAGCCGCGCTCACCTTCACCCAAGCGCTCGAGACGGATATTGGCAATGGATAACTCCAACGCGCCCTCAGTGGCCATCAAAAATACACCGTTGATTTTGCTGAGGTCGAAGTTGTCGCCCCGAATGCAGTTGAGCGGCAGGGAAAAATAGCGCCACTCGCCTTTGGGAAATTTGCGCAGCACGTTGGCAGCGTTGAAGCTGCCCCGGCAGGGATACTCACAGTCCATGGCCACCATCACGTCGCTGGTGGGTTTGCGATCCACTTTGACATCAAATACCAAAGTCACCTGATCGCGCACGGCGGACAGATTGATGGGCGCGCCGTACAGGGCGATCTGTCCGTTCATTTTGGCTTTCGACCAGACGATATGCAGAGCGTCGTTTTTGCCGCGGTAATCCTCTGGCTGCACTTTCACCTTCTTGTTGGCGGTGTGCCCGGCCAGATCGATAAGTGCGATGCTCCAATTGGCCGGATCGCCAAGAATAAACCCGCGCGGACCGATCACCTGACCGCCGATAAAATAGTGGAAATTCGGGTTGAACTGCGGGGTGTCCGCTTGCGCCTCAGTTCCTGCCAGAAAAAAGGCCAGCAACCCAGTGAAAAGACGAAAAGAGCGAAAAGAAAGGGCCATTAACGGAATCCTCGAAAGGAAGTTTTTTTAGAAGCCATATCGAAAAATCAGCCGAGCGCAGGCATGTTGAGATGGCTTCTAGATAAATGTGGTTCACGCCATTGACTTGTCAAGTTCACGCAATGGGCAAGCGATGGCATCTTTGATGCAAAGACTAGCCGATTTCACTCGAGGCGGAGAATCCCCATGGCAAAGCGAAACGAACCGGCGAACCTAATGCATGACACGTTTAACCAATACACCTATTGGCTGCGCTGGTGGGAAATGATGGTGGCCTCTGGCCTTACCATCGGGCTGCGCCTGAGCGGCATCAGTTACAAACTGCAAAAGAATCAATTGCCGGATCTCACCGAAATGTGGCGCATGGGCGCCGAGAAAAACGCGGCTATGCAGCAGAGCCTCGCGGCCCTGCCCAAAACCGCCTCATTCGACCCATTCAAATCGCAAGCGCAAATGCAAGCTGCATTCTTCGAACTCTGGCGCCCCTTTTACAGCGCCAGCACCGCCAATGCTTTCCGCTTAAGTGGTGCCCGCAGACCGCGACCCAGGAAATGAATTCCCGGCAGGGGCGCTAAATCCAGCCTACACTTTGTATTAAGGGTTCAGCATCGCGCAGGACGCTCGCACGACACAGGTATTCAGGCTGTATGACCTACGATGAACAACTAGCGCAGCGTATTCGCCAGTATTTTTCCTCACGCCCGGATATTGTTGAAAAACCCATGTTTGGCGGTCTCGCATTTTTATTGGGTGGCCATATGTGCGTTGGCACCAATGACCATCGTCTGATGGCACGAGTGGGACCGCGGCACTACGAACGCGCCCTCAAAGAAATGTACACCACGATTATGGATTTCACCGGCAAACCTCTAAAAGGTTTTGTCTACGTCGAACCGGAAGCCATCACCACCGATCCCGCCCTGTATAAATGGATTCGCCATTGCGAAGGTTTTGTGCGAAGTCTGCCGCCGAAATAGTGGAAATATCGAAATTATTTTATTGAATCACTCGCTGGAATTTTGCGGTTATTTTCATATAGCTTGTTTCATATAGTTTGGTGAACACGCCCGCTCTTCTCCATCCCCAGACTTCTTCTCGTCACTCCTGCTTAGGAATGGATCCCCGTTTCACTAGAATGACAAGGGAGCGGGCGGGATTGGCTTTTAGTTAATTT
>JBQGED010000205.1:0-2009 GCA_052039425.1 Sphingobacterium griseoflavum
AGAAACAGTGTGCCGCCTTCGGCGGCCTGGAACAGTCCCTGTTTGTCCTGGTGGGCGCCGGTAAAACTGCCTTTTTTATGGCCGAAAAATTCGCTCTCCATCAGCTCGCTAGGTATTGCGCCGCTGTTGACCGGAATAAACGATCCACCGGCGCGGGGGCCGAGTTCGTGAATCGAACGGGCAACCAGCTCTTTACCGCTGCCGGATTCCCCGGCGATATAAACCGGTGCCTGTGAGCGCGCCAGTTTGCGAATGCTGATCTCCAAATTTTGAATGGCTTTGGAATTGCCGATCAGCCGCGATGAGCGCGGCTGCGAGGATGGATCGGGCAGTCGGCTCGACTGCACGGCGGCGGATACCAACTTGCGCAGTGAGGATAGATCCACAGGCTTCGACACAAAATCGAATGCGCCCGCTTTCATCGCTTCCACCGCCGTATCCATATTGCCGTGAGCTGTAATAACGGCTACAGGCACGTCCGGATGTTTAAGCTGCATCAGTTTTACCAGTTCTATACCGTTGCCGTCTGGCAAGCGCATATCAGTAAGACAGAGATGATATTCATTGGCTTCGATCAGGCGTTTAGCCTCGGCAACGGACCCCGCACTTTCCGTATCTATATCCATGCGCTGCAGCGTGAGCTCCAGCAATTCGCAGATGTCGGGTTCGTCGTCAATGATCAGCGCTTTGAGTTGCGTCATGGCAGCTTGGCTCTTGTTTTGGTCGTGATAATCGCGGCTTAGAACATACGTTGAAAATGGGAAAAGTCGATGCGAAAGCAGCTCTTTCCGTCCGCGGTTCTATGATAGTGGAGACTGGCCTGATTGATTTCGCACAGTTCCTTGGAAATATACAAGCCCAGGCCAGAACCGCGCTCCTCGGTGGTATAAAAGGGGTCGAACACCTGTGCCAACTGGTCATCGCGGATACCGGGGCCGTAATCGATGACTTCCAGATAACTGATATCGTCGTTGCGCGATTTGCTCACTTTCAACGTCACCTTCGCGGTACCGGTGTGCTGACGACTGTAGCGCAAACCGTTGTCGAGCAGGTTGGTGAGCACCTGGGACAGATGGGTTTGATCCATTTTCACCAGATGCCGCTCCGCGTCCATGTCCAGGTCAATCACCACATTCTGTCCGGTACGGTATTGCGTGATAAAGCTTGGCAGCCATTGGTTGAGGTCGAAGGTTTCTGGTTGTGGCTCCTTGCGGCGGGAGAGGGCGAGCGTACTCTCAACAATGTGGTTTACCCGCTGGGAATGCTGGTGAATGATTTCGGTTAAGCGCTTGTCGCCTTTTGAAATGGAGGGCGATTCGGCCAACAGCTGTGCGGCGTGGGAAATGGCGCCCAGGGGATTGCGGATTTCGTGCGCGATACTCGCCGTCAGTCGCCCCAGTGAAGCCAGTTTCAACTGCTGAGCCTGCTGCGTCATCACCCGGTGGTCTTCGATATAAATCACCGTGCGGGCGCTGGCGCCAAGCTCCAGCGTAGAAAGGCTCACCCGAGCCTGCTGTCCGGCGCGCAGCTCCAATACCGTCGGTGGGCCGTTTTGCGGGTTTTCCTGCCAATTGCTCACCAATTTGGCAAGGGGAGAAATACTCGCCAATCCCAGATCGCGATAGTCACTTTCCAGCGACAAGTCCAGCAGCCGCAGCGCCGAGTCGTTAATCAGCTCGATGCGATTGTTGCTGTCCACGACTATGATGCCGGTGCGCATGCGCGCAACAATCGCTTGCGCCAAGCGCTGCAAATGCGCGGCGAACGCGGCCTGTGCTGCAGCTTCCAGATTGCTGGTGCGCAGCTTTTCGGTGAGGAACTGGAAGATATAGGCGGTGCAGAACAGCAGCACGCCAAGAAACCCTGCGGAAAATAAGCCTTTGCTGCTGATCTGCTGCAACTGGAACAAATACAGGGTTTCGGCGATGACCAGCAGGCTCGCCATCGCGGCGAAGGCAATGCCCAGTTGCCCGCGGATAAAAATTCCCGCCATGGCAACGATCATTAGC
>JBQGED010000206.1:0-7057 GCA_052039425.1 Sphingobacterium griseoflavum
TGATGACGGAGCTCCACGAGCGCTTTGGCGAACAGCAAATGAGTGCCGAGCAGCGGCGTTTGCTCAAAGAATTGCAGACTCATGTGCATGACGTCACTGACGGATCTGCGAAGGACCCGACACCTCTGGAAACCATTCAACTGATGATTGAAGATCTGGGGGATAATCACCCAAATGTGAGCGCCTTATTGCGTGAGTTGCTTGACACATTGAAAAACATCGGCGTTTAATGTCGGCTTTTTTTCAAGGAATAATAAAAAATCCGCCAGATACAGGCTTAATTCGAATCTGGTCGGTTAGGTGAAATGAATTCGCGTGCGAAAGCTGATTTCCGGGCTTTCGGGCCAAGCAGCTGCAGGGACGCAAATCATCACAGGAGTGGTCTATTTGGACCATAAGGCTATGTGGACTATAACTGGTGGTGGGGGATGTCGCATCTCTCAGTTTTAGGAACTGTGATGTATTTAAACAAACCTTTTCTATGACCGATTGCAGCCTTCATTGTGTGAGACGCACTCCCTGCGTCGGTTGGTAAGGAAAGCACGCTGAGGATCAGGCTTTGAATAACAGAGTTGAAGAAGCGCCGCTGACATTTATCTCAGGCGAAATTCGCACCGGTCCGGGTGCGATGCAAAATCTATCCATTGACTGCGTTATTTTCGGTTTCCATCAGGGGCGGCTGAAAGTCCTGTGCGTCAAATATGCGATCGGCCCCCACGCCGGCCGTTGGGCGCTGCCCGGAGGTTGGTTGCACAAGGCGGAAAGTATCGACGAGTCCGCCGCTCGGCATTTACGCGATCTCACCGGGCTCGAAGACATTTACATGGAGCAGTTGCAGGCATTCGGCGGCCTCAATCGCGTGCCGGATTCGCGGATTGTGACGATCGCCTATTACGCGCTGGTGCGCCCGGAAGATTACGAGCTCATCATCGGCTATACGACCACTGATGTGCAGTGGCGGGACGTCGATAATACCTCTGGCCTGATTTTCGACCACGATGAAATTCTTAAATGTGCTTTGCAATCGCTGCAGCACAAAGTGCGGCATGAGCCTATCGGTTTTAATTTGCTGCCTAAGAAATTCACGCTGTTGCAGCTGCAAGAACTTTACGAAGCCATTCTCAGCGTCAAATTGGATAAACCCAATTTCCGTC
Source organism: Sphingobacterium griseoflavum (assembly GCA_052039425.1). Classification (GTDB taxonomy): domain Bacteria; phylum Pseudomonadota; class Gammaproteobacteria; order Pseudomonadales; family Cellvibrionaceae; genus UBA5868. Next base: position 1,155 of record JBQGED010000206.1, read on the forward strand.
GCAAAATGTCAAAAATGAAATTGCTGGTTCCTTGCGGCGAAAAACAGCAGCATGTGGCGCATCGTGCAGCAGAGCTTTATCGCTTTGACGAAGCCATTTACCGCCGTTTGTGCGAGCAGGGTTTTACCTTCGAAGTGTGATGATTTGAACGTGAAAAGTGGGAGCAGACGCTCCCTTTTTTTTGTAAAAAAAACCCCCGCTAGCGGGGATTTTTTATCAGCGCAAACTGAGCAGGCAATTACGCTTTTGCAAGCGCTTGTCTTACCGATGCCAATTTCACGCACAGTACAAATACTTGCATTGCGGTATCTACTTGGCTAACGGTGGGAACCGTTGGCGCGATACGGATATTGCGGTCTTGTGGATCCTTGCCATAGGGATAGGTGGCGCCGGCGGGGGTTAATTTTACGCCCGCTTCTCCAGCAAGTTTCACCACTTCTTTGGCGAGGCCAGGGCGCGTATCGAAGGACACGAAGTAGCCGCCGTCCGCAGATTCCCATGAACCGAGATCGTTATCACCGAACGCTTCTTCCAGGTGACGCAAAACACTGGCGAAACGCGGTTTGATAATCGCCGCGTGTTTGCGCATGTGCTCGGTCAGGCTGCCGGGTTTGGCAAAAAATTTCACGTGACGCAGCTGATTGACCTTATCGGGGCCGATGGTGAGGAAGCCCAGAACTTTTTGAAAGCCTTTCAGGTTGTTGGCGCTGGCGCCCATGAAGGCGACGCCGCTGCCGGCGTGGGTGATCTTGGAGGTGGAGCCGAACTGCAGCACGGAATCCTGGGTGCCGAGCTTTTCGCACAGGGAGAAAATATTGGCCAGTTGCGGCGGGGTGTCGGACAGATCGTGGATGGCGTAGGCGTTGTCCCAGAACACGCGGAAATTGGCGGCGGCGATTTTGCCCAGCGCGGCGATGCGCTCAACCGTGGCATCGCTGTAGACAACGCCGCTCGGGTTGGCATATTTCGGCACACACCACATACCTTTGATGCTGGAATCCTGTTTTAACAGGGCTTCCACCTTATCCATATCGGGTCCGTTACTGTCCATAGGCACGTTGATCATTTCGATCCCCATTTGCTCGCAGATGGCGAAATGGCGGTCGTAACCGGGGACTGGGCAGATGAATTTCACCTTGCCTTCTTTACTCCAGGCGCTGTCAGGACCGTTGAGTCCGAAGATGTGTGCGGCAACGATTGCCTGGTGCATTAGCGTCAGGCTGCTATTGCCACCAGCGAGCACATTGGCTGCCGGCACGCCGATAATTTGCTCACCCAGGGCTTTGGCTTCCGGAATGCCGTCCAGACCGCCGTAGTTGCGAGTGTCCACTCCTGAATCGCTTTGATAATTACCTTGCAGCATCCCGTCCAACGCATCGGACAGGCTCAACTGCTCTGCGGAAGGTTTTCCGCGGGTGAGGTCGAGGTTGAGGTTTTGCGCCTTCACCCGGCTGTATTCCTCAGCGAGTTCGCGCTCCCATTGTTGCAGTTGTGCAGGTGTCGCTTGATTGAGTTGCAAAGTCATATCCTCTGGCAGTGACGATTAGGGAGTTGTTACGGTCTGCTGGACGCCCGGCGCAGATCGCGAAGTGCAGGGCGCCAAAAAAGGCGCCGCATTATAGCAAGTGGCGCCGGTCCCTGGCGGATCTTCTGTCGACTTAGAGCAGGGCGCCGCGCAACATGAAAAACATCACTGCGCCGAGTACTGCCGAGGCAGGTACGGTGATCACCCAGGCGGCGGCGATGCGATACAGATGTTTGCGTTTGACCAACTCCTGCCGGTAGATCTTTTTCAATCGCTTGCGATCTTTTTTGGTCAGCGGTATTTCTTCGGGATTGCGCTTGGCGCGCTTCAACATCGCGCGCATTTCCTCCACATCCGCCGACTGGAAATTGCGCAGATAGGTGCGCAATTGGACGCGGTCATCTCCATCGTGACGCTCCAGAATTTTATGTAGCTTGCTGGCGTAGCGGGTCTTCAGATATTCACGCAGAAAGCCTACGCCAAACACCCCACCTAGGGCGATGTGGGTGGAGCTGACCGGCAGTCCCAACTGAGACGCGATGATGACAGTCACGGCGGCGGACATGGCGATGCAGTAGGCACGGGACTTGTCCAATTCGGTGATTTCGCCACCGACTGTGTAAATCAAACGCGGACCGAAAGTGGCGAGCCCCACCACCAGGCCTATGGCGCCGATCACCATAACCCATAAAGGAATTGACGCTTTGCTGGAGATGGCGCCGGTGTTGAGCGCGTCGTTGATGGCAGCCAGGGGGCCTATAGCATTAGCCACGTCATTGGCACCGTGGGCGAAGCTCAACAAGCCTGCGGCGAAAACCAGGGGAATCGTAAAAAGATTGTTGACACTGACACGGTTGTTTTCCATGCGCAGAGCGGCTCTGGTGACCCAGATGCGCGTCGATACATACACCACAGCGGCTATACCTAGACCGATCAATGCAGCAAGGCCAAAGCTAGGTTTCCACAAGTTGGCGGTGCCTTTCATCAACAGGTAAGTGGCAAACGCCCAAGCCATAAAGCCCACCAGCCACGGGACATAAACTTTCGCTGCCGCCATAACATCGTCGCGGTAGAGCACGGTTTTTTTGATAAACATCAGCAGCGCAGCTGCGATCAGTCCGCCCAACACAGGTGATATCACCCAACTGGCGGCGATCGTGCCCAGGTTGCCCCAGTTGGCAATGCCCATGCCACCAGCCGCGACACCTGCACCAAGCACGCCACCGACGATGGAGTGGGTGGTTGATACAGGGGCGCCGAGCCAAGTGGCGAAGTTGAGCCAGATAGCACCGGCGATCAAGGCGCCTGTCATCAGCCAGACGAATGTTTGAGTGTCTTCCACCAAGCTTGGCTCGATAATCCCGGATTTAATGGTGCCCACCACATCTCCGCCGGCGATCAAGGCGCCTGCGGCTTCGCATATCGCAGCTAAAAAAATGGCTCCACCCAGGGTCATAGCCTGAGAGCCCACTGCCGGGCCAACATTGTTGGCCACATCGTTGGCGCCTATGTTCATCGCCATATAGCCGCCGACCACGGCGGCAAAGACCAGTAAGTAGCCGCCGTGTCCCGGCGAGATGGTGAGAACGTAAATCAGAGTGGCAACAAGAAAAGCTAGAGATACACCGTAGCGGATCAGCCAGTGCATCCCGTCCAGTGTGACGGGTGAGTCTTTCATTATGGATATCCCAAAGGTCAGCGCTTTTTGAGGGGCGCTATTGTCACAAAATTGACCCTGGAGTGACACAGGATTTTGCCGACCTTGGGAGCTAGTGCCCGTCGCCAGGAACTGTTGGCAATATTGCCCTAGAGCAGTTTGTTGAAGACCTCGCTAAAGGCGGCACCACCATTGGATTTGAGTCGCGTTACTGCCTCAGCCAGTAACATATCGGCGCGGGTTGGTCCGAGATATTCGCAAAACCCGATATAAAAGAGATTGATGATTTTGCGCAGATCCTGGATGTCCACCCGCGGCACTTTGATGCGCTGATTCTCATCCTCCAGCCACTGCTCCACCTGAAGTTTTAAATCGGTGTTGATCTTCAATCCACCCAGGTTGCGCTGTACGAAGTTGCCTATATCCATGGCGGCGGAGGACTGCACTAAGCTCAACCACTTGTCTACGAGGATGCTGAAGGCTTCGACTTCCGCTAGCGTATAACTCGCGTAGGCACTGGTGCGCCGCCGGGTTTTGTAGGCGGACAGGGCGGGGGAGGGGTCCGGCAGCAATTGGTCCGCCGGCTTGTTCATTGTCGCCACCAGATGCACCAGCAGCTGTTTGTGCTCCACTGGCCGCTCGAGGGATTTCACCAGGTCCGCGACGTAGTAACGCAGCCCGAATTTGGGTTGGTCCGCGTAGTGGCTCTCCCACAGAATCAGTGCTTCCATCAGCTCGGTATCGCGCAAAAATGGCTGCAGACCGGTGTACAGCGCCCGCTTGCGCAAAGTCAGTTCAGAATTGGTGTTCATACCATCGCCTGCTCGTTGGTCATAGCTGGATTGCCTCTTATCGTTCTACTTTTTCCAGATTGCTTTTGTTGTAAAAAGAGTGCTGCAGAAACTCCGGATAGGCCACTTCGGCGTGCTCAGTGAAGTCGAGGCCGCGCTGTTCGTGTTGTGGATCGGCGCGCAGGCTGCCGATCAGATCGAGCGCTTTGAATAGAACCAGCGCGGTGGCAAAGGACCATATAAAACACACTCCGACACCAAGTGCCTGCACCAGCAAAACTTCTACATTAAATAAATTGCCCGTAACAAAAGCGCCGGCGCACAGGGTGCCCCAGGCGCCGGCAAAGGCGTGCACCGCCACTGCACCAACGACATCGTCGAGCTTAAAGCGCAGTAACAGGCGTTCGCCCCAGAACGTCACTACGCTCGCGGAGGCGCCGGTAACAATCGCCCAAACCGGCTCCATGGTGGCGCAACCCGCCGTGATGCCCACCAAGCCGGCGAGGCTCCCATTGACTACTGCAGGCACCGTGATTGGGGCTTTGGAAAGCAGACAAATTAATAGAGTGGTGCTCGCCCCTGCGGAAGCCGCCAGCTGCGTGTTTAAATTGATTAAGCCTATGTTGACGTTGGCCCCCGCGGTGGAACCGCCATTGAAGCCGAACCAGCCAAACCAAAGAATAAATCCACCCAATGCGACGAAATTGAGGTTGTGCCCCGAAATTGTGCGCGCGTGCCCATGAGGATCAAAACGTCCCAGCCGCGGACCTACCACCATCACGCCCGCCAGCGCGCACCAGCCGCCCGCGGAATGGACCACCGTGGAACCGGCAAAATCGATAAAGCCTTTTTCTGCTAACCAGCCGCTGCCGGAGTAATGGCTGCCCCAGGCCCAACTACCGAATACCGGATAAATAAACGCGGTAATTACTGCGGATGCAAAAAGGTAAGCGGGAAAGCGAGTACGTTCCGCCATGGCGCCGCTGGCGATGGTGGCCGCCGTGGCGGCAAACATGGTTTGAAACAATAAATAGCTGTAATCCCAGGATTTGCCGTCGTGTAATGCGAAACCGGAAGTGCCGAACCATCCGGTGGGATTTGCTCCAAACATCAGCCCAAATCCCACCAGCCAGAAAAATACACTGCCGACGCAAACATCGGTGTAGTTTTTCATCACCACGTTGATGCAGTTTTTGGTGCGGGATAGGCCACTCTCCAGCAAAGCAAAACCCGCCTGCATGAAAAACACCAGCGCTGCAGCCATGGCGAGCCAGATAACATCGATGGCTTCTTTGGTGGGCAATTCCGCTTGGGCGAGCGCCGGCGTGGCAGGGGAAATAGAGGCTGCGAGTACCAGCGCGAGCAAGCGGCGAGGTACATGCATAAATCAGTGATTTCCAACTCGGGTTGATAACAATCCATAAAGCGCATCCCGCGTTAATTGCGCATGCGCCAAAACTAAGCAGCATCCAAGTTGTCTTGGCGGCATTCAGCAATCGATGTGCCATAGCGCAGCATGAGAGCAAGCGCTAACGGCTGTTGCCTCGCCGTTGATAGAAATGGGCAAAATGGCGCTTCAGAATGATGATATTTGTTACGCCATAATAAGTTCAAAAAGTGGTTATGCACCTATTTGGTGCCAACGGCAGGCTTCATTAATGGGCAGAGCTGTCGAGCGCACTGCTAACGTGTTCTTCTGGGTCGGCACAATATTTAACAGTGCATTTATTCATTTTTGCATTTCTGATATGCACTTTTAGGCAATTGAGTCTCCGTCACCAAGTTTCTAGAATCTGCGCCCATTGTTATTTGCGGAATTGACGCTCATCGCCATGTGCGGAGAGTTCAATACCGGAAGCGCCGTAAATGACTGAGCCAGGATTGCTGTGATCAAAGCCGCTTGCGCGGCCATTCATTGTTCAGGTCGCTC
>JBQGED010000207.1:0-3116 GCA_052039425.1 Sphingobacterium griseoflavum
CAATACGTGTGTATTCGGTGGTTTCGGTGCGCAGAAATTTGCGCCGTGCCGGGGTGTTGAAAAACAAATCGCGCACTTCGACGGTGGTGCCCTGAGGATGGGCCGCCGGGGAGATTTCTGTCTCCATATCGCGACCTTCCGCCTTCACCGTCCAAGCGCATTCTTGATCTGCGGTGCTGCTGGTGAGCTGCAGGCGCGAGACGGAACTGATACTGGCGAGGGCTTCACCGCGGAAGCCCAAGGTCGCCACTGCTTCCAAATCATCCAAGTCGCGAATTTTGCTGGTGGCGTGGCGCGATAGCGCCAGGGCGAGATATTCCCGGGCGATACCGGAGCCGTTATCGCGGATTCGCATCAGCTTGATGCCGCCGGCCTCGACTTCCACATCGAGCTGGGTGGCGCCTGCGTCCAGGCTGTTTTCCAGCAACTCTTTGATAACGGATGCGGGGCGTTCGACCACCTCACCGGCGGCGATCTGGTTGGCGAGACGCGGACTGAGAAGCTGGATTTTGGACATGAAAAAGGGCGCTGCAAATGGCAGCCATTGTCATCGGGGTCGGCTGGAGGCGCAACCCCGAGCACATCAGCCGGCGGGAATCACCAGTTTTTGCCCCACGCGAATTACCGCCGAGGACTGCAGCCCGTTGTGCTCCAGGAGTTTTGCGAGGCTGACATTGTGACGTTTGGCGATGTCCGAAAGGGTATCGCCATTAGCGATGGTGTAATGGCGAACCTTGCCGCCGCCCTGAGATTTGGCCCAGGCCACGTAGGAGCCAGCCGGTGGGGTGTCATAAAAATAATCCTTGATGCCTTTGAAGATCGCCTCCGCCATAAAGCGGCGGTAGCTCGGCGTGTTGAGCTTTTGCGCCTCCTGTGGATTGGAGATAAATCCGGTTTCAACCAGAATGGACGGCACATCCGGCGACTTCAGCACCGCAAAGCCGGCCTGCTCCACCTGATTTTTGTGCAGCTTGGCGATTTTGCCCATTTCGCGCAGAACCCGGTCACCTACCTGCAAGCTGTGCGTGAGGGTAGCCGTCATAGAAAGGTCCACCAGTACACCGGCGAGCACGTTGTCCACATCTGAAAGACTGACGCCGCCAACGCCCCCGATCAAATCCGCCTCATTCTCCTTCTGTGCCAAAAAGCGGGCGCTTTCACTGGTGGCGCCACTGCGGGAAAGGGCAAACACCGAGGCACCACTGGCACTGGGGTTTTTAAAGGCATCGGCGTGCACAGACACAAACAGGTCCGCGCGCAGCTGGCGGGCTTTATCGCGGCGCGTACGCAGGGGGACGTAATAATCGCCGGTGCGTACCAGATGCGCCTTATAACCGGGCTCGCGGTTGATCATCTCCACCAGCTGCTCGCTGATGGCCATTACCACCACTTTTTCTTTGATCCGCCCAGGACCCAATGCCCCCGGATCTTCGCCGCCATGGCCGGCATCCACCGCGATGATGATGTCGCGCTTCTCCGCAATCAGATCGGTCAGATCCTGAGCACTGTCTCGGTCATTACCTCGTGCAGGCGTTGGCGGGGCTGCGGCTAGCGGCTCGCGGTCGAATAGATCAATTACCAGACGATCCGCCTTATCACCGTGCTTGGGCAGCAAAAAACTGCGCGGCTGAACCTTGCTTTTGACATCCAATACAACCCGCAAACCATTGCCCTGACTGCCATAGCGCACACCGGCGATGGGGGTGTTGTCGAGGGTGGGCTTCTCCAAATTCCCAACCGCCGCCTGGTCCACATCAATTACCACCCGCGCCGGGTTGTCCAATGTGAACATTTTGTGAGTGACCGGCGCGCTAAGATCGAAGACCAAGCGTGTGCTGTCCGGCGCACGCCAAACCCGGACGCTTTCAATCCGCGCCTGGGTCGCCGCCGCGACCTGGACCAGACCGATCAACAGAATGCCTACTGCCATGCGCAACATCCGCGCCCGCTCCTATGGTTGTGTCAGTAGAGACTGCAAAATGGAATGCCCGCGGGCACTCCCTGGTTTGGTCACCGCCAGCCTGCCGGTGCCGCTTACAGAGAGCTCAACGGCCAAATCCGCGATCGGCAGTATTCCCTCGCCACGCGAGGGCCATTCCACAATGCACAAATTTTGTTCTAAAAAATAGTCTCTTATACCCATGTATTCCAGTTCTTCCGGATCACCCAAACGGTACAGGTCGAAATGAAACACCTTGAAACCGGAAAATTCATAAGGTTCCACCAGGGTATAAGTGGGGCTTTTAACGGCACCTGAATGGCCAAATTCCTGGAGCACGCCGCGGGTCAGGGTCGTCTTTCCCGCACCTAAGGTGCCCTGCAAAAACACGACTCCGCCGGCGCGCAGCGCTTTGCCCAGACGACACCCCAATGCCACAGTCGCAGCCTCGTCCCTCAGCTGAAATCGCAGATCGGCAAGTGTCATGACTTAAGCAACTCGCGGATATAAGGAGCGAGCTCCGCTGCTTGCAGGCCGGCAACTCCGGTATCTTCAATGGCGAGATTCGCAGCTTCCCCATGCAAACAGACACCCAACTGCGCAGCCTGCAGCGGCTTCAGACCCTGCGCCAGCAAACTGCCGATCAGCCCGGCGAGGACGTCGCCGCTGCCAGCGGTGGCAAGTCCGGGATTGCCCACCGTGGCGACAAACACTGTGCCATCAGCGCAAATCAAAGTGCCGGCGCCCTTAAGTAAAACCACTCCGCCCAGTTTTTTCTGCAGCTCGATCACTGCCCAGATACGGTTGTTCTGAACCTCTTGGGTGGAACAGCCCAGCAGACGCGCCGCCTCACCTGGGTGCGGCGTCACCACCCATTGACGATGAGTCGGCAGGGGCAGACGTCCTTCCGCCAGAATATTGAGCGCGTCGGCGTCCAGCACCAGCGGCAGATTGCTCTGCAGGGCCTGCTGCAAAAGTTGCTCGGACCAAGGGGTGCGCCCCAATCCAGGGCCGACCACCAAGACAGACGGGCGCGCCAGATACGGCTCCAGCTCCTGCCCCGAGGGCACCCCAATGACCATCAATTCCGGTCGGCGCACCAAGGCGGCGGTCACATGTTCCGCGCGAGTGGCGAGGGAGATCAGCCCCGCGCCAGTGAGGGCCGCTGTCTCCGCCG
>JBQGED010000208.1:0-17220 GCA_052039425.1 Sphingobacterium griseoflavum
GAGCCAACCCAAGGTTATTACTGGTGACAAGCAGCAAGCCAGCATCGAGTCCGGTACGGAAATTCCCTATCGCGATGCGACAGCGACGACCGGTGCAGGTGGCGGCGGTGGTGGCGTTGCAGCCAGTATTTCATTCAAGAAAGCGCTGTTGAAGCTTGATGTGACTCCGCAGATCACTCCGGATGACAAGATCATTATGGATCTGGTGATCAATCAAGATTCGCCTGGAGAAACAACCACCGCAGGTCCAACGATCGACATCACCAAGCTGGAAACACAAGTGTTGGTGCCTGACGGTCAGACCATCGTTCTAGGTGGAATTTTCCAGAACAACATTCTGACTTCTGAGACCAAAATACCGCTGCTGGGCGATATTCCCGTGATCGGCAGAATGTTCAGAAGAGACCTCAATTCTGAGACCAAACGTGAACTCTTGATCTTTATCACTCCGCGGATCATGTCGAATGGGGTAGATGATTAAAAGTGACAGAGAACCTCTTGCTTGTCGGCCCCATGGGGGCCGGCAAGTCAACAGTCGGACGTTATCTTGCCTCCCGCCTTTCCTACACCTTCATCGATACCGATCATCTTATTGAAGAGCGCGCAGGCGCGGATATTCCGTGGATCTTTGATGTTGAGGGTGAATCCGGCTTTCGCGCACGCGAGACTGCAACGCTCGACAGTCTGCTGGGCGTGGAACGCCATGTCATAGCCACGGGTGGAGGTATCGTTATTCGCCCCGAAAATCACGACAAATTGAAAGCCTTGGGCAAAGTGATTTACCTCACCGCCTCGGTTGATCAGTTGTTGTCCCGCACTGCGAAAGACAAAAAGCGGCCGCTGCTCCAGGTCGCCGATCCACGCAGCCGCATAGAGGAACTGCTGCAACAGCGCGACCCTCTGTACCGGCAATTGGCAGACTATGTATTGCAGACTGACGGCCGCAGCAGTAAATGGGTCGTGCAACATATATTGCATTGGCTGGATACTCCGCAGCCAAACACGCTCTAGCCAATCGTTCCGCCACGATCAGCTTGATTGCTCTGATCGAACTCCTTAATCTGGCCGCTCAATTTTTTCCCTCCTGCCTTTATGACGTCTATGCCCAGTTTGAAAGTGGCTTTGCCGGATGGTCGAAGCTACCCAATATTTATTGGCTCCGGAGTGCTTAATCAGGCGGAGCTCCTGGCGCCTTTCTGTTCTGGTAAACAATTCTGCGTCGTTACCAATACAACAGTGGCTGCGCTCTACGAGCAGCGGATTCGCGATTTGCTGCGAAGCATCCGCCCGGACGCGCAGGTGTCGGTGGTACATCTGCCGGACGGGGAAAGCTTTAAAACGTTGGAAACCTTGACCCGGGTTTTTGACACACTGTTGCAGGAAAGACACAACCGCAAAACCACGTTAATCGCACTGGGCGGCGGGGTGGTTGGAGATATGACAGGGTTCGCGGCCGCTACCTATCAGCGCGGGGTGGATTTTGTGCAGATTCCAACCACGCTGCTGTCTCAGGTGGATTCTTCTGTCGGGGGTAAAACCGGCGTCAACCATCCTCTCGGTAAAAATATGATCGGCGCGTTTTATCAGCCGCGTGCAGTGATGATCGACACAGATGTGTTGCGGACATTGCCGGATCGTGAGCTCGCCGCAGGTCTTGCCGAGGTCATCAAATATGGTTTGATTGCAGACGAGGATTTTTTCGTTTGGCTGGAGGCCAATATCGATGCATTAAATTCCCGTAATACCGAGGCTCTGACCTACGCCATTCGCCGCTCCTGTGAAATTAAAGCGGATGTAGTGGGGCAGGATGAATTTGAAGGTGGTATTAGGGCGATTCTCAATCTCGGCCATACCTATGGCCATGCGATAGAGACGGAAATGGGATATGGCACTTGGTTGCATGGAGAGGCCGTTGCGGCAGGCATGATTATGGCGTGCGAGCTGTCCGTCGACCTCGGCTGGTTGCCACGGGATATTCTGGAAAGGGCGACACAATTGATCGCCAAAGCGCGTCTACCGGTAGCTCCGCCAAAACAGATGACTGCAGAAAATTTTCTTGCCCATATGGCTGTGGACAAGAAGGTTCTGGATGGGAGTATTCGCCTTGTGCTCCTGCAAGGCTGTGGCAAGGCTATAGTGACATCAGAGTACGATCCGAAAGCCCTCCTTTCTCAGTTGCAGCGGTTATGAAACACCAATCAGAGACAAGAGGCCAAATGTCCAGCGCGAACGAATATGCGACATCGCCGCCACTGATCGGGTCCGCCTATTTTCCTCCTAGTTGGCAGGGGTTGCGCCAGCAGATCGTCTATCTAGCCCAATTTGGCAACAGTATTCAGGTCATTCACGCGGACACCGGCGGTGGCAAGTCGACATTTTTTGCTCATCTGCTGCAGAGCGGTTTGGGATCCACAACCATTGGTGTAACCGTTGCGGAAGGTGCTGGCTTAGCGGTTTTTTTTCGCGATGTGCTGGACGAGTTAGGGCTACGTCCTTCTGCCAATGCCGGTATGGGTGAGCTGGTCGCCGCATTGCGCGGCTTCGTTCAGACGCTTCATAAAGAGCGGGCCCGTGCAGTCCTGCTGGTCGATGATGCACATAGGCTAATGGATTCCGAACTCGGTGCGTTGGTGAGCACCCTGCAGGGGCAGGAGGATCCGGGGGTCGGTTTGCACGTGGTATTGTTCGCGCAACCGGGCTTTGCTGCGCGCATTGACGCACTTCAGGTTCTGGATGTGGCGGTACATGACGCGCTTCTGCCGGTATTTTCTGTCACCGAAATCCAGCAGCTTCTGCAAATGCATCAGCCGCAAGCAGGCGCTCTGGGGGCAGAGCAAATTCACAGTATCTGGTATCAATCCCGTGGACTGCCTGGCGCAGCTGTAGCGGCCTTCGATCGCTTACGCCCCTCTCCCCCGGCTTCTGGGCCGATCATGTCCCTGCGCGGATTACCCATGGCTCATATAGCAGCCTTGGTGGTGTTGTGCGGGGTGCTGGTTTGGGCGTTCTTGGTGCGCGATTCCGATGATTCGCATCACGATGAAACGCCGCGTGTCACGACGTTGTCGGTGAGGCCGGTGACGGATTCTTTGGTGCAACCTGCCGATAATTTGCCACAGTCTACGGGTGCAGCAGTCTCTCCGCAGATTGATACATCAACCCCGACGGCAGCAGTAACTGATGACATGCCCGAGGTCGTATCAGCGGCGCAGGGCGAAGCTGGCGTGAATCTTGAAGAGAAGCCCAGCGTAAGTGCGCCGCAAGCGACGCCTGAAGCGGATCACCCCATTGAGCCGGCAACGTCGGCTGTGGTTGCACCACCTCCGCCTCCACCCGAGCTTGCCCAGGTTGCGCGATCTCCAACAGAGCTGGGCGCGGCGCGGCTGCTGTCCTATCCGCCTAACGCTTATGTGCTGCAGCTAATGGCGGCGAGTGCTGAAGATAAACTGGCAGCTTTTATTGCTGGTCAGCCGAATAAGCACAATTTGTTGATGTACAAAACCGAGCGTGACGGCAAATTACTGTTCATTCTGGTGGAGGGTTTCTATGCAGACAAAGCATCTGCGGAAGCGGCAATTGCCAATCTGCCCGCGCAGCAACGCAGCGGCGGCCCCTGGCCGAAGAAGATAGAGCAGATCCATCAGGAGGTCCGCAAAAGCCGTTGATTTATTGGCCAGTTGCCCTCTACGCACCCCTGAGTCAGGGGTGTGATCCCGTCCCGCGCACAAACTTGCCAAGCTCTAAGTGAGCGGGTACCATGCAGCGCCCATTTATTAGGCAAGCCCCTTTCTGCGAGGGGCTTTTTTGTCTAGAGGGTCGGTTGTCGCCCCAATCCACCGATTTCCAAACCGCTTTGGCAAACAATCGGAATCGCGGCGCCTGGGTGCGTTTTAACAACTTTGTTCGAATGAAGTGAAACAGCCTATGAATACTGGTCTTTACCGGTTAGATGAGTTCAAAGACAACTGCGGCTTTGGCCTGATTGCCCATCTCAAGGGACAGCCGAGTCACAAATTGCTGAAAACCGGGATTGAAGCGCTAACATGCATGACCCATCGGGGCGGCATTGCAGCCGATGGTAAAACTGGTGATGGCTGCGGACTTTTGATTCAAAAACCCGACGCGTTTTTGCGTTTGGTTGCCGAGCGCGATGCCGGATTTCAATTGAGTGAGCGTTATGGTGTCGGCTCCATCATGATGAGTCGAGACGCGAAAAAATGCGCCCATGCCCAAAAGGTTTTGGGAGAAGTTTTGGCGAGCCAAGGCTTGGCGCAAATTGCCTGGCGCAAACTACCCACTGACGATACCTGCCTGGGCCCTATCGCGAAAAGCAGCGTTCCGGATATCTACCATGTATTCGTCAATAGCGACGCAAGCAGCGACCGCGAGTTGAATGCCAAACTGTTCATAGCCCGCCGCTTGGCGGAAAAGCAGTTACAGGACGACGTGGCTTTTTATATTGCCAGCTTGTCCGCTAACGTCCTCTCTTATAAAGGCCTGATGATGCCGGTAGATTTGCCGCGCTTTTATCCGGACCTTGCGGATGAAAATCTGGCCACCGCTATCTGCGTATTCCACCAGCGCTTTTCGACCAACACCATGCCGCGTTGGCCGCTGGCACAGCCCTTCCGCATGCTTGCGCACAACGGCGAAATCAATACGGTTACCGGCAACCGCAATTGGGCCGTCGCTCGGACGAGCAAATTCCAATCGGAATTCATGCCTAACCTCGAAGAGATTTCACCGCTGGTAAACCGCGAAGGGTCGGATTCCTCCAGTCTCGACAATATGCTGGAAGTGCTTTTAACCGGCGGCATGGAGTTGCACAAGGCCATTCGCATGCTGGTGCCGCCTGCCTGGCAAAACGTGGAGACCATGGATGAGAACCTCAAGGCGTTTTACGAATACAACTCGATGCATATCGAGCCCTGGGACGGCCCCGCCGGTCTGGTAATCACCGATGGTCGCTACGCTGTATGTACGTTGGACCGAAACGGCCTGCGCCCTTCCCGCTGGGTGATCACCAAAGACGACACTATTACGGTTGCATCCGAAATTGGTGTTTATCGTTATTCCCCGGAAGATGTTGTAGCCAAAGGTCGCCTTGGACCCGGCCAAATTCTGTCTGTGGATACACTGACTGGCGAACTGCACCACACCGTCGATATCGACAACCAGCTCAAAAATACCCAGCCCTACCTGGATTGGCTGAAAAAACACGCCATTCGTATCGAATCCAGCTTGGCTGTCGACGTTGCTGAAAACGGGTTGACGACGGAGGAAGTGAAGGCGTACATGAAGATGTACCACGCCACTTTCGAAGAGTGTGATCAGGTGGTGCGTCCCTTGGCAGAGTCGGGCCAGGAGGCGGTCGGCTCCATGGGTGACGATACCCCCATGGCAGTGCTCTCGCAGAAGCGCCGTGTGCTTTACGACTTTTTCCGCCAGCAGTTTGCCCAGGTTACTAATCCACCGATCGACCCGCTGCGCGAGGCGATCGTCATGTCTCTGGAAACCTGCCTCGGCCGAGAGCAGCCGGTGTTCAAAGAAACCGAAGAGCACGCCCAGCGCATCATCCTGAGTAGCCCGGTGCTCTCACCCGCCAAGTATCGTGCTCTGATGGGAGTGGACCAAAATCGCTACGCCATTGGCCGTTACAGCCTGCAATACAACCCCGCCGAGAAAGATCTCGAGCAGGCGATTACCGATCTGGTGGCGGCGGTGTCTGAGGGCGTGCGCAAAGGTCAGGTGCTGATTGTGCTATCGGATCTCGGCTTTACCGAAGGTCTGTTGCCTATACATGCTTTGCTGGCGACAGGCGCGGTCCATCACAGCCTGACCAACACCGGGCTGCGCTGTGATGCCAATATCATTGTCGAAACCGCCACAGCCCGCGATCCGCACCATGTGGCGGCGCTGATCGGCTACGGCGCGACCGCGGTTTATCCATATCTCAGCTACTACATCATCAATCATCTGGTCGAAGCCGGCGATCTGCTGGTGGATATCAACACCGCGTACAAAAACTATGTGAAGGGCATTGATAAAGGCCTCCTCAAAATCCTGTCCAAAATGGGGATTTCGACGGTTGCCTCTTATCGCGGCTCACAGCTTTTTGAAGCTATTGGCCTTAATGCCAAGGTGGTGGACACCTGTTTTGCCGGTACACCCAGCCGTATTCAGGGCGCAGACTTTATCGATCTCGAAGCCGATCAGAAAGCGCTGGCGGAAGATGCCCGCAGAGCGCGCAAACCGATTAGCCACGGCGGCCTGCTCAAGTATGTGCACGGGCAGGAGTATCACGCGTATAACCCCGATGTGGTCAAAACCCTGCACGCCGCCGTGCAGACGGGTGATTATTCCGCATGGCGCGATTACGCCGCGTTGGTAAACAACCGCCCGGTCGCCACCCTGCGCGACCTGTTGAAAATCAAAACTGGTATCCAGCCGATTCCACTGGAAGAAGTCGAGCCGGTTGAAAGTCTGTTCAAGGCCTTCGACTCCGCCGGCATGTCCCTGGGTGCCTTGTCGCCCGAAGCTCACGAGGCTCTGGCAGAAGCCATGAACAGCCTGGGTGGCCGCTCCAACAGCGGTGAAGGCGGCGAGGATCCGGCGCGTTACGGGACTATCAAAGTTTCTAAAATCAAGCAGGTCGCCTCCGGCCGTTTCGGTGTAACACCGGCCTATTTGGTGAATGCCGAGGTGTTGCAGATCAAGATTGCCCAGGGCGCTAAGCCTGGTGAAGGCGGTCAGTTGCCCGGCGGCAAGGTGAACGCGCTGATTGCGCGCCTGCGCTACTCGGTGCCCGGCGTTACTTTGATTTCACCTCCGCCCCACCATGACATCTATTCGATTGAGGATTTGGCACAGTTGATCTTCGATCTAAAGCAGGTCAATCCGGACGCGTTGGTATCGGTCAAGCTGGTATCCCGCCCTGGCGTTGGCACTATTGCTGCGGGTGTGGCCAAGGCTTATGCCGACTTGATCACTATTTCAGGTTACGACGGTGGCACTGCAGCCAGTCCGCTCACTTCCATTCGCTACGCCGGTTCGCCGTGGGAGCTCGGTCTGTCCGAGACTCACCAGACCCTGTGCGCCAATGATCTTCGCGATAAGGTCCGGGTGCAGACGGATGGCGGTCTGAAGACGGGGCTGGATGTGGTTAAGGCGGCCATTCTCGGTGCGGAGAGTTTCGGTTTTGGCACCGCACCCATGGTGGCCTTGGGCTGCAAATATCTGCGTATTTGCCATCTCAATAAATGCGCCACCGGCGTTGCGACTCAGCAGGACAAGCTGCGCCGGGACCATTACATCGGCACGGTGGAGATGGTGAAGAACTTCTTTACCTTCGTCGCCCATGAGACCCGTGAGTGGATGGCTCTACTCGGCGTGCGCTCGCTGCGTGAACTGATCGGCCGGGTGGATCTGCTGGAAGTGATCAAAGGGCAGACCGAGCGCCAGGGCAAGTTGGATTTAGGCCCGATTGTCTATACCGACGATCTGATCCGCAGCAAGCCCAAATACTGCAGCGTGGCCCGTAACGAACCTTTCGACCGGGGGCTGATGGCCGAGCGCATGGTGGCCGACATACTGCCAGCAATCGAAGCCAAAACCGGCGGCGAGTTTGACTACACCATCACCAACTGCGACCGCTCCATAGGTGCGCGCATTAGCGGTGAAATCGCCAAGCGTTACGGCGACGCGGGCATGGCGGACAAGCCCATTAAGATCCACTTTAAGGGCGTTGCCGGACAGAGCTTCGGTGTCTGGAACGCCGGCGGCTTGGAGTTGTACCTCGAAGGTGATGCCAACGACTACGTCGGCAAAGGCATGGCGGGTGGAAAAATCGTCATACGTCCGCCGCGCAATTCAAGCTTTGCCAGCCAGGAGACCACCATCATCGG
This sequence comes from Sphingobacterium griseoflavum, assembly GCA_052039425.1. Lineage (GTDB taxonomy): Bacteria > Pseudomonadota > Gammaproteobacteria > Pseudomonadales > Cellvibrionaceae > UBA5868. Next base: position 7,905 of record JBQGED010000208.1, read on the forward strand.
CAACACGTGCCTCTACGGCGCCACGGGCGGCAAGCTGTTCGCGGCCGGCCAGGCGGGTGAGCGTTGCGCGGTGCGTAACTCGGGTGCCCATGTGGTGGTTGAGGGTGCAGGTGATCACTGCTGTGAATATATGACCGGCGGTGTGGTGACTGTTCTGGGCGATACCGGTGTCAATTTTGGCGCGGGTATGACCGGCGGTTTCGCCTATGTCCTGGATCGCAACAACCGCTTCGTTGATCGCTACAACCACGAGTTGGTGGACATCACCCGAATCAACACCGAGCAGCTGGAGGCGCATCGCAACCATCTGCGCGGGATCATCCGCGAGTTTGTCGACGAAACCCAAAGCCAATGGGGACAGGAGTTGCTGGACAATTTCAGCAGCTATATCGGCAGTTTCTGGCTGGTCAAACCCAAGGCCGCAAGTATCAATAGCCTACTGACCAGTTTCCGCAACAGAGGCGAGTAATTGCGCCGCGGGAGCACAGGTCGACCGGAACATATCAGTTGCTTTTAGTTGCGGGCGCCGAGCTGCGCCCTTCGGGTATTTGAGATAACACTATGGCAGAGCGTTTACACAACGATTTTCAGTTTCTGGACGTGGGGCGGCAGGATCCGGACAAAAAGGACCTGAGCACCCGCAAGCATCAGTTTGTGGAAATCTATCAGCCGTTTTCCGAGGAGCAGGCGAAAGGTCAGGCGCACCGCTGCCTGGCCTGTGGCAATCCCTACTGTGAATGGAAATGCCCGGTTCATAACTACATCCCCAACTGGCTGAAGCTGATTTCCGAAGGCAACATCATGGCGGCTGCGGATCTCGCCCACCAGACGAATACCTTGCCGGAAGTGTGCGGCCGCGTGTGCCCGCAGGATCGCTTGTGTGAAGGCGCCTGTACCCTGAATGACGGCTTCGGCGCCGTGACCATCGGCAGCGCGGAAAAATATATTACCGATACGGCTTTTGCTCTGGGCTGGAAGCCGGATATGTCCAAAGTGGTGCCTACCGGCAAGAAGGTTGCTGTGATTGGCGCAGGCCCTGCCGGCCTCGGCTGTGCGGACATTCTGGTGCGCAACGGCGTAAAGCCGGTGGTGTTTGATCGCTACCCCGAAATCGGCGGTCTGCTGACCTTCGGTATCCCCGAATTCAAGCTCGAAAAAAGCGTCATGGTGCGCCGCCGCAAAGTGTTCGAGGAAATGGGGGTGGAATTCCGCCTCAACACCGAAGTGGGTAAAGACATTGCCATGGCGCAGCTGTTGGAGGAATACGACGCGGTATTCCTCGGTATGGGCACTTACACCTATATGAAAGGCGGTTTTCCCGGAGAGAATCTCCTGGGCGTTTACGACGCTCTGCCCTTCCTGATCTCCAATGTGAACCGCAACCTCGGCTTTGAAAAAGATCCGGCGGATTTCATCAGTGTCAAAGGCAAGCGCGTTGTGGTCCTGGGCGGAGGTGACACGGCAATGGACTGTAACCGCACCTCCATTCGTCAAGGCGCTGCCAGCGTGACCTGTGCTTACCGTCGCGACGAAGAAAATATGCCCGGCTCGCGCCGTGAAGTGGCGAATGCGCGGGAAGAAGGTGTGCAATTTCTCTTCAACCGCCAGCCGGTCGCCATCGTCGGTGACAACAAGGCTGAAGGGGTCAAAGTGGTCACCACCCGTATGGGTGAGCCCGACGCCAAAGGTCGCCGCCGCCCCGAAATCGTTCCCGGGAGTGAAGAAGTGTTGCCGGCGGACGTGGTGCTGATCGCTTTCGGTTTCCGCCCCAATCCCGCTCCCTGGTTTGCCGATTTCGGCATCAACGTCAATGACTGGGGTGGCGTTGTGGCTCCAGAGCAACAGACTTTCAAATATCAGACTTCCAACCCGAAAGTCTTCGCTGGTGGTGATATGGTGCGCGGTTCGGACTTGGTGGTGACCGCGATTTGGGAAGGCCGCAACGCCGCCGAAGGCATTCTCGATTACCTGGATGTGTAACAGCGGCAGCGGTTTTGCCGCCGCTGCGCCATCCTCATAACAATAAAAGGCTGGAATTCTTATGGCAGAGCTGAAAAACGACCGCTTTCTCCGTGCCCTTATGCGTCAACCGGTGGATGTAACGCCGGTATGGATGATGCGCCAAGCCGGTCGTTATCTGCCGGAGTACCGCGCTTCCCGCGCGAAAGCCGGCAGCTTTATGGATCTCTGCACCAATCCCGAGTTGGCCTGCGAAGTCACCCTGCAGCCTCTCGAACGCTATCCGCTCGATGCGGCCATCCTGTTCTCTGACATCCTGACGATTCCCGATGCCATGGGACTCGGTCTGTATTTCGAAAACGGCGAAGGTCCGCGCTTCAAAAAAGCGCTGTCCTCAGCGGCAGACATTGAAGCCCTGCCGGTGGTGGATACGCGCAAGGATCTGCCCTATGTCCTCGACGCGGTGCGCACGATTCGGCGTGAGCTCAATGGCCGCGTGCCGCTGATTGGTTTTTCGGGCAGTCCCTGGACCCTGGCGACCTACATGATCGAGGGTGGCTCAAGTAAGGATTTCCGCAAAGTTAAAGCGCTGGCCTACGATAAGCCCGAGTTGATGCAGCTTCTGCTGGACAAGCTCAGTGCATCGGTCACCGACTACCTCAATCAGCAGATATTGGCGGGCGCACAGACTGTGCAAATCTTCGATACCTGGGGTGGTACCCTCGCGCACGACGCCTACCTGGAGTATTCCCTCAAGCCTATGCAGAAAATCGTGCAGGGATTGATCAAGGAGCACGAAGGGCGATCGGTGCCGGTCATTCTGTTCACCAAAGGTGGAGGCCAATGGCTGGAAGCCATGGCGGCAACCGGCGCGCAGGCGCTGGGCCTGGATTGGACCACGGATATAGGCGCCGCCCGGGCGCGGGTCGGCGGCCATGTTGCATTGCAAGGTAATATGGATCCCGCTATTCTCTACGCCAGTCCCGCGCGAATCCGCGCCGAAGTTGGCCGTATCCTGCAATCCTTCGGAACCGGCAGTGGCCATGTTTTCAACTTGGGACACGGGATAACACCGGAGGTTGACCCTGAGCATGCAGGTGTCTTTATCAACGCCGTGCACGAGCTGTCAGCGCAATACCATTGAGACCCCTTCGGTCTTAGGCCGAGTGGCTTAGGCCACTCAGTTCACACTGCGTGGTTGCGCTGTTTTGCATTGCTTAAATTTCGCGCCAAGCAGCCTCATCGACCTCCAAATGCCTAGTTTATAATCAGCTCGGCCAGCCAATCGCCCCTATTGGATGGATAGCAGTCGCATTTGTGGGAGAGGTACAGGCTTTGGGTATCAAGCAAATCAAGTTGGATGTCAATGAAGTCACCATTGGCATGTTCATTTCTGGGTTGGACCGACCGTGGACTCAGACCCCGTTCCCGCTTCAGGGATTCTACGTACGCGATCTCGACGAAATTCGCGAACTCAAGGCGCATTGCCGCCATGTCTACATTGATGTCATCAAGGGCAGCGGCCCTCTCAAAAACAATCTCAAAACCTTAAGCAACGGACCCGCTACGCCGATTCGTAAAGAACACAGGGTTTCTTCGGCTTCCAATGTCGCCGATGTTGCGCCGATCAAAGTGCGTGAAAACGTCTATGCGGCGCCCACCGTACCCATCGAGAAGGAAATCGAGAAAGCCAAAGGCCTGCACCGCGAAGTGTTTGGCGCTCTCGGCAAAGTCCTGGAGCAGATTGAAAAAGACCACAATTCCGTCCCTCTGAACGACACCAAACGGGTGGCGAGCGAAATGGTGGACAGCGTCTTGCGCAGTCCCGATGCTTTCACTTGGCTCAGTCGGGTGCGGGAAAAGGACGAATACACCTATAGCCATGCCGTGCGCTCGGCGGTGTGGGGCATTCTCTTCGGCCGCCATATCGGCCTGAGCAAAATGGATTTGGATGTGTTGGCCATGGGCATTTTGCTGAAGGACATCGGCAAAACACGCCTGCCGCGCCATCTCATCGAAAAGGCGGATCGCACGCCGACAGAGCAGGAGGCCTACGAGAAATTCGTCGACTACGGCGTGGATATCCTGCGCAAAATGCCGGATATCAAGCCGAGAGTCACCTCAGTGGTCAAAACCCATTGCGAGCGCATCAACGGCCGGGGTTTCCCGGAAGGCTTGCGCGGCGACCGCATCCCACTGCTGGGCAAAATCGCTGGCATAGTGACCTTCTATGACGAGGTCACCAATCCGCGCGGCGAGAAACATCCACTGTCTCCGTCAAAAGCGGTTGCACGTCTGTATGAATTGCGGGATGTGGAGTTTCAATCCGATCTGGTGGTGGAATTTATTCGCGCTATCGGCCTGTACCCCACTGGGACTCTGGTAGAGCTCAACAGCGGCGAAGTGGCAGTGGTGGTGGAGCAGAATTTCAAACGCCGTCTCAAGCCCCGCGTCATGATCGTGATGGATGCTTACAAGCGTCTGTTGAACGAGCCGGTGTTTCTGGATATGGCGGAAGACGATCTGGAAAAGCAAGCGAAAATCGATTCCGGCAAAGCGCATCCGAGCGAAGTGGAGCGCTATGAAATCGTGCAGGATCTGGAACCCGGTACTTATCAAGTCAATGTCGCGGCCGTGCGCGATCAATATCTGATGAGCCGCTCCGGCAACAAGATCCTCTCCTTCCTTAAAAATCGCTCCCGCATTGCCTCATTATTCGGCGGCTGATCGCAGCCGCCGCACCTCTTCTCAAATCAGCTGCCCAATCGCCTCTCCCATTTTGACGGGCTCTAGAGCGGCCAGATCAGAATTCCAACTCACTGTTCCTCTGGGAAACAGCACTATTGCTGTAGAGCCTAAAAGGAAGCGCCCCAGTTCATCGCCTTTAGCGAGATGCACCGGTTGGACGTCGGCGTACCGCGTGCTAATGATTTTGCGGCGCAACGGCGCCACCAATCCGGCCCAAGTGGTTTCGATACTCGCAACGATCATGGCGCCCACCAACACCACCACCATAGGACCTACGCTGGTGTTGAAGTGGCACACCACCCGTTCGTTGCGTGAGAACAGACGGGGGACTTCTTCGGCGGTGACCGTATTAACTGAGAAGAGATCGCCCGGAACATAGGTCATTTTGGTGAGGGTGCCGGCAAATGGCATATGCACTCGGTGATAATCCCGTGGTGACAAGTAGACCGTAATAAACTCCCCATAGGCAAATGCGGCGGCCGCGTCAGCATCACCCCCCAGTAGTTCCAGCACAGAAAACGTCTGTCCTTTTGCCTGAAAGACTCTGCCGGATTCAATCCGCCCCAACTGGCTGACGGCACCATCGGCAGGGCTGATCACTGAGTTCACATTCGGATCTATGGGGCGGGCGCCGGGCTTCAGCGCGCGTGTGAAAAACGCGTTGAAGTTGCGGTAAGCAGTAGCATCCTCCACCAGTGCTTCGGACATATCCACTTTGTAGCGATCCACGAACCAGCGGATAAACAGGTTCTTGATGGTGGTGTTGCTGGTGCTGGCCAACAGCCCGGCGCTCCGGGAAATCAGGTGCTGCGGGGCAAGGCGTTGCAAGGCGATAAAAAGCATTCGATTCATAGCTAAGGGACCGGACTTATTGTTGTAGGACGCCGCCTCAGTCAGAGCGGACGTCAACGGCGTCCAGGCTGGCGATGATGTGTTGGTAACTGTCAAAGCGCTCCTGGCTCACCGCGCCGCTTTCCACCGCAGCGCGCAGGGCGCAGCCGGGTTCGTGCCTATGGCTGCAGTCGCGAAAACGGCAGTTTTCCATATGCTCGCGGAATTCGCGAAAGCCGGTGGAAACCTGGTCTGCCGACATATGCCACAGGCCGAATTCTCGTATGCCGGGGGAGTCAATGCAGTCGCCGCCGAATGGGAAATGGTAAAGGCGCGCGTGAGTGGTGGTATGGCGGCCCTTTTGCTCGTGCTCCGACATGTCCCCGACTTTGATGGCGTGGTCGGGCAGGAGTGCCTGGATAATGGACGATTTACCCACTCCGGACTGGCCGACAAAGATACTGGTGCCGCTGTGCAGGTGCTGGCGCAACTCCGCCATGCCCTGGTCGGCGCGGGCGGAAATTTCAAGGACTGGATAGCCGAGGTGTGCGTAGCTGGCCAGCAGGCCGGGAAGCGGGTCATTGCGGGTAAGCAGATCGCGTTTGTTGAGCAGCAGCAGCGGTTCGAAGTCGAGCGTCTCAGCCACCACCAGATAGCGGTCAATCAGATTGGCGTGCGCCTGCGGTTCCGGCGCCATCACGATGACCATGCGAGTGATATTCGCCGCGACCAGTTTGAGTTTGCCGAAGCTGTCGGGGCGGTGCAGCTCAGACTGCCGGGGAAACAGCGCCGTCACCACGCCGCCGTCTCCACCGGCGCGCCAGATCACCCGATCGCCGGCCACTATGTTGCCAAGATTGGCCCGCAGGTGGCAGCGCGCGACGCTCGCGTCGCTCTCGTTTTCCACGTCCGCCTGTTTACCGTAATGACTGAGTACCAGACCATGCTGCTCCGGGCCGAGCAGGTCGTCCTCGGGGAGGTTGATTGACGCCTGTGCGTCAGCGGAGCGACGCTTCTGCACCCGTTCCATTTGCTGTTTGGACAGCCTGCGTTTACTCAAAAGGGATCTGCCTTGACAAAGTGATTGGTGGCGGGGTTGTATCAGCCCAGCATTGTATCAACCCGGTATCTCGGCCACACTTGCCGGGCGGCCGCAAAGCGGTCGGTATTGTAGAGTAATTTTTCGTCTCCGCGACAAACAGAGTGAGGAAACGGTATGGCTGTGGATATGAATAATCTGATCTGGATCGATCTGGAAATGACCGGCCTCAGCCCAGAGCGGGACGTCATTATCGAAATCGCCACCATCGTCACCGATGCAGATCTGAATATTCTCGCGGAGGGGCCGGTGTTGGCTATTCACCAGTGCGACGCGGTACTCGGCGGCATGGATGAGTGGAATACCCGCCAGCACGGAGGATCCGGCCTCACCGAGCGAGTGCGTTCCAGCTCCGTCACTTCCCGCGCTGCCGAGCAGGCGACCCTCAATTTTCTCGCCGACTGGGTACCCGCTGGCAAATCGCCTATGTGCGGCAACTCCATTTGCCAGGACCGGCGGTTTCTTGCCCGTCATATGCCGCGGTTGGAAGCCTATTTCATGTATCGCAATTTGGACGTGTCCACCCTCAAGGAGCTGGCGCGGCGCTGGTACCCCGATGTCTTTGCCGGTTTCAGCAAAAAGAGCAGCCACCTGGCCCTCGACGATATCCGCGATTCCATCGCCGAATTGAAGTACTACCGCAGTACCATGCTGCGCACCTGAGCACCACCATCATTCCCCCCGTTTGAGCTTGCGCCGCCGGCGCAGCTTGGGGTTGCGCTGTTGCTGCAACGCCCAGTCGATATGCTCCTGCACCAGCGGCGTCACCTTTTCCCGACGCTTTTCCAGGGCTTCTATGATGACCGCATCGCTCGGCGCATTGCCGAGACCGACGGCGAGGTTGCGCAGCCAGCGTTCGTAACCGATGCGGCGGATGGCCGAACCTTCGGTATTGTGCAAAAAAGTCGCTTCATCCCAGAGAAACAGCGTCAGCAAATCGCTGTCGGCGAGGCCGTGGCGCGGTTGGAAATCCGCTTCATGGGAAAGGTGAGCGAATTTATTCCACGGGCAAATTGCCTGGCAGTCGTCGCAGCCGAATACACGGTTGCCCATAGGCGCGCGGAATTCTTCCGGGATGGGGCCTTTGTTTTCTATGGTGAGATAGGAGATACAACGGCGCGCGTCCAGCTCGTAAGGGCGGGGAAACGCATCGGTCGGACACACCTTCAAACAGGCACTGCAGCTGCCGCAGAGGTCGTCCGCGATATCGGTATTGGTGGGCAGGGGAATATTGGTGAGGATTTCCCCGAGGAAAAACCAGCTACCCGCCTCGCGATTGATCACCAGCGTGTGTTTGCCGGTCCAGCCGAGTCCGGCCTTGACCGCCAGCGGACGTTCCAATACCGGAGCGCTGTCGACAAAGGGGCGCTGGTTCACCGGCATCAGCGCGTCGGCGGCATCCCGGATCTTGTCTGCCAACACCGCAAGTCGTTTGCGTATGAGTTTGTGAGAGTCACGCCCCAGAGCGTAGCGGGAGACATAGGCTTTGCTGGGATCTTTGAGGATCTGAATGTGGCGGGTGTCGCCGGGCAGGTAGTTCATGCGCACGGAGATCACCCGCACCGCGCCGTCCACTAACTGTTCGGGATGCAGGCGTTTGTCGATATTTTCCGCCAGCCACGCCATATCGCCGTGGTAGCCCTTGCCCAGCCAGTCCTGCAAAGGTTCGCGCTGCACTCGCAGATCGGTATCGCTGATGCCCGTCTGAGCGAATCCCAGTTCCGCCGCCCACACAGGGATTTGCCGGGCGAGGTCTGCGAAAGAGGAAGCTTGTGTCATAACAAAAAGTGAAATCCGGTACAATTCCCGCGCTTTTTTCCGCCCATCTTCTGCGAAGCGCGCATATGGCCCATAGCTTAACCAACAATCTCTACAGCGGCGACCAAACCCGCGAACTCGATCGGCGTGCGATCCAGGAGCAGGGTATTCCTGGCGCAGTGTTAATGAAACGCGCCGGGCGGGCGGCCTATGACTACGCCTGCGGTGTCTGGCCGCAAAACCGCCGCTGGCTGGTGATGTGCGGCGGTGGCAACAACGCCGGGGATGGCTATGTCTTTGCCGCCCTCGCTGCTCAGCGCCAGCACGAGGTGGCCATCCTGTTTACCTCTTCTCCAGAACAGCTCAAAGGCGATGCCCGCGCCGCTTACGAATATGCCCGGCAGGAGGGTGTCAGCATTCAGCCATTTTCTGTGGACGCGAGTCCATTTGAAGATGATGCGGTCATCGTAGACGCACTCCTCGGCATAGGTCTGCGCAGCCCGGTGCGGGAGGATGCTGCGGCGGCCATTCGCTGGATTAATAGCCTCGGCGCGCCGGTGCTGGCATTGGACCTGCCCTCCGGCTTGTGTGCAGACACGGGTGCTGAACTCGGCATCGCGGTGCGCGCCACCCATACCATTACCTTTATCGTCGCCAAAACTGGCTTATTTACCGGGCGCGGGCCAGCACTCTGCGGTCGCGTGGAAGTTGCCGGTTTAGGGGTGGCTGAAGAAGCCTTTACCGATCTGTCGCCGACCGCCACCAAAATTGATTTACCCGAGTTGCTGCCGCTATTGCCGGAGCGAGCTGCGGACGCCCATAAAGGCCAGTTCGGTCATGTCATGGTGATCGGTGGCGAGCTCGGTTACGGCGGTGCTGCGATATTGGCGGCGGAGACCGCGTCTATGACCGGGGCTGGAC
>JBQGED010000209.1:0-2886 GCA_052039425.1 Sphingobacterium griseoflavum
CTCGTCCACCAATACCTTTTGGAAACGGCGTTCGAGCGCCGCGTCTTTCTCAATATATTTGCGATACTCGTCAAGAGTGGTGGCGCCGACGCAGTGCAATTCACCGCGCGCCAGCGCGGGTTTGAGCATATTGCCCGCATCCATAGCGCCATCCGCCTTGCCTGCGCCGACCATGGTGTGTAGCTCGTCGATGAACAGGATGATGCGACCCTCCTGCTTACCTAACTCGTTCAATACTGCTTTCAGACGCTCTTCAAAATCGCCGCGGAATTTTGCTCCGGCCAGCAGTGCGCCCAGATCGAGGGACAAAAGGCGTTTGTCTTTCAGTCCTTCCGGCACTTCGCCATTGATAATGCGCTGTGCCAAACCTTCGACAATCGCGGTTTTACCCACGCCGGGTTCGCCGATCAGCACCGGGTTATTTTTGGTGCGGCGTTGCAGAACCTGGATGGTGCGGCGAATTTCATCGTCGCGGCCAATGACCGGATCGAGTTTGCCGGACTCCGCACGCGCGGTAAGGTCCACGGTGTATTTATCCAGCGCCTGACGCTGACCTTCCGCTTCTGGGTTGTCCACTGTCTCGCCGCCGCGAACTTTTTGGATAGCCTGCTCCAAGCGACGCTGATCGCCAAATTGCTTCAGCAATTTGCCCAACGCGTTGTTTCCGTCCTGCAGAGTGGCGAGCAAAACCGCTTCACTGGAAATAAATTTGTCGCCCTGTTTTTGCGCCTGTTTATCCGCCAAATTCAACACTCGGCCTAATTCCTGGGACATATGAACATCGCCAGTGGGATTCTGGATTTTCGGCAAATCGTCCAACGCTTTGCGTAACGCGTTGCGCAAAGCCGCCACATCAAATCCCGCCGCCGTCAGCAACGGGCGCACGGTGCCGCCCTGCTGCTCCAACATGGCCTGAGCCAAATGCACCGCTTCCAGTTGGCTGTGGTCGCGGCCGACGGCGATGGACTGCGCGTCGGAAAGCGCCATCTGCAACTGGTTGGTGAAACGATCTATTCGCATGAGAGAACCCCGTCTGTGGGCCAATAATATTTACTTGAGTAGATTTGGGCGGAGCCGGACAAAATCAAGCAAACCAGAATCGATAGCAGTAAAACTTGATCTGGCGCAAACCCGCGGTAAGCGACACTTTTTTACATGCGCAAACGGCCGAGGTGTGGAATCTTTGTCGCGCAACTCTTTCTAATCCAGCCGGGCGGTGCTCATAATCGCCGCTGCTAATCGACTTACATTTTTGCGAGGCGCTTTATGGGAATCCGTACGTTTTCGATTTGGCGCAGTATCTATCAGCAGCTGATAGGCGGTTTGCTGGCGGCCTCTATGAGTCTCGCCGCACACGCCACTCCCAAACCCGTAGTGGTACCGAACCAGGAGCCAGCGGTGCAATGGACCGCAACAGAGATCAAAGGCTTTGATTCAAGCAAGATTGCCTTGGACCAGGGATTGGAATTGCAGCGTTATAAAACCTTCTCGGTACTGCAGCCGACCCTCGAATTCGATAAGGACTGGCTGCGCCAATTCAAACGCGATATGAGCGCTCGGGATGAAGAACGTATTCGCGAATCCTATACCGGCGCCCTGCGCAAAGCGTTAGAAGATACGTTGAGCAAGGAACTCGGCTGGCGTTTGGTGGAGCAGGCAGAGGAAGACACAATGGTGGTGGTACCCACACTCAGCCGTTTTCGAATTACGGCGCCGGATCTGTCATTCCGTGGCCATACCCGGGATTACGTCCAGCATTCGGGGGCGGCGCGTTTGGATCTGCAGTTGCGTGACGGCAATAGCGGCGCGCCACTGGTGGCACTCTCCGATCACAGTGAAACCCGCGCGTTTGGAGGCCTGGGTGATCTGAAACCCACCAACCGAGTGGAAAACCTGCGGGATTTTAAAATGCTGTCCAAGCGCTGGGCGTTGCGTCTTGCGGACTATTTAAAGAAACAGACTCAAGGTTAAATAAACAAGCTCAGGGCTGAGGCTGCAGCCAGATGGCGCTGACCATTCTACCGGTCACGCCATCGCGTCGGTAGGAGTAAAACTGCTCAGCATCTGCATAGGTACAAAAATCACCGCCAAACACCTGCTGCACACCCAACTGCTTTAAAACACAGCGCGCCAGGCCGTAGAGATTGGCGTAGAAGTGTCCCGGCTTGGTCGACAGTCTGAAACTCTCCCGCCATTCCGCATTCACCCCTTCTTTCTCAAACAGTTCGGCGAAGGCCCGATGCACGTCTTCCCCGACTTCAAAATGGCGCGGCCCGATTGCGGGGCCGAGATAGACCATAAGGTCGGCTGGCGGGCACGAGAATTCAGCGACGGTGCTTTGGATGACGCCCGCCGCGAGGCCGCGCCAGCCGGCGTGGGCAGCGGCCACCTGGGTGCCAGGGACATCGCACAGCAAGACGGGAAGGCAATCTGCCGTCAGTACAGCGCAGGCAACTCCGGGCTGAGATGTGTAGACGGCATCTGCACAGATTCCCTGCTGCAATTTCCCTGAAATACGTTGCACCGCGACACCGTGGACCTGCTGCAGCCAGGGCCACTGCCGCACGCCGGTCTGTTGCGCGAGAAGATCACGATTGCGCGCGACCGCTGCGGGATCATCGCCCACATGATCGCCGAGATTGGCGCCGGTGTAGGGCCCGTGACTGACACCGCCGCGCCGGGTGGAAATAATTGCGCGCACATTCGCCGGACAGGGCCTGGCGGGTTCAAGCAGCTGCAACAGCTCAGGCTGAGTCATGCACCCGCCCGCCTAAAGCACGCACCAAGCCGGCAAAGTCTTCCGGCCAAGGAGATTGCCAGGTACAGGTTTCGCCCGTGCGGGGATGCTGGAGGGAAAGCTGCTCTGCATGCAAGGCTTGGCGAGGG
>JBQGED010000210.1:0-2467 GCA_052039425.1 Sphingobacterium griseoflavum
TTGCTCCGCCTCAAGGCGATGCAGTTCGGTGGTGGCGCGGGAGACGAAGATATTGACGATCTCCTGCAGCTGCTTGACCTGCTCCATGGGTTTAGTATCGAGCACCGCGATCAACCCTCTGGCATTGCGGTCCGCGTCCACCATGGCGGCCCCGACAAAACTCTGCACCCCAATGTCGCGCAAGATGGAGTTGTAGGGAAACTCGCGCAGCAGCTGGCGCGGCACCGCGTAAGTACCCTGTTGCAGCACTTTTTCCGACGGCGAGTCCGCCAGGGGGAAGTTGAGATTGCCAACCAGCTCGCCGTCGACCGCCACCGCCAACGTCTCTATGACGAGCTGCCGGTCGATCACCTTTTTCAAGCCGATATAGACGTACTTCTTATTGAGCAGGCGCGCCAGATGGATCGCCAATTGATTGAAGAACACATGACCGGTTTCAGTCGACACCGCCATGGAGATAGTCTTGATGGCGTTTTCCACAAACTGGCGTTCGGAGACATCCTCCAGTCGCACCACCACTTCCTGCAGTTCGCGTTGCTGCGTAACTATGGGAAACAGCTTGAATTTTAGCCAGGCATCGCGCACCAGATAGAGCGCATCCACCGGCATGCCGGCGGTAAAAAAGTATGGCCCATACTCCACTGAGTGGCCTTGAGCCAATCCTTCCAGCACCTGCGCGCGCGGCACGCCGAGATGCTCCAGCACCGAGAAGAAATTCACTTTCGGCGGCGCGCTGACATCGCGCCGGAATAGGCGCACGCTCTCATCGTTGACCTGCACCGCCCTGCCGTGGAGATCGACAATCAAGGTCGCCGTGGGTGCCTGCGTAAACACCTGGGACAGGCGCTCAAGTTTGTCCTCGGCGTTGCGGCGCTGCTCGATCTCCCCTTCCATCTCGCGCTCGCGCAATTGCAATTGGCGGCTGTTGCGGGCCGCCTCCACGGCGACACGCAGGGTGACCCAGGCGAGAAACGCAGTTATCGCGAAGCCGGCCAGATACACCCCGTTCCAGATACCAAAGTCGAGGGCGATGTTTGCCGCCACGGTGGCGGCGAGCAGCAGAATGAACAGGGTTTGGGTAAGACCCACCGCCGACCTCATGCGATGGCGCAACTGGAAATTCCACCAAGCGGCGCACGCCAGCGTGAGGAAAATCACCGCGTGCCACACCAAGGCGCCACCGCCCGGTGTGCCACGCAAGGCACTCAAACCCGTCTGCCAGGCGTTGGGCTCCTTGGCGAGGGAAGGAATATCGACGAAATGCAGGGAAAACGCTGAATTGCGATTGGCGACCACCAGTACCACAGCAGCGAGGACAAAAACGAATATCAGGTTATCCGGCAGCTTGTCGCGGTAGCGTTCCACGGCAAAATAGAAACCAGTGGCCAGCAGCATGATGGACGCGCAATCCATCTGCCAGTGCAGCGCGGTGATCGCGGCTGTCTCCAGCGAAGTTTGATAATAAACGGCACAGGCCAGTTGATAACCCGCGCCACTGAATCCCATCAGCGCCAACGCGCTATAGCTGAAACGGTTTTTTGCGGAGCGCGCCCGTATCGCCACCGCAGCGGCCATACTGCCCGCTACCGACAAATAACCGATCGTGATGTAGAAAAGAAACATCACCCATGGCAAAGACTCAGTCATACCCAGCGTCATAGTTTTATTTAATAGTACCCATAACCATAGCCGTTCCCGCACCCGTCGGCCAAAAATAACCGCTTGGCAGGAGGCTTCAATTGGCAGGAAGCTTCAAATTGGCTGAACGCTCCAAATTGGCTGAAAGCTCCAAATTGGCTGAAAGCTCCAAATTGGCTGAAAGCTCCAAATTGGCAGAAAGCTCCAAAGAGCCGGCGCGTCGCAGAGAAGCGCGTGCGTCAGCAAATCAGCCTAAGAGCGTATACTCTTTGTCTCCAGCAGCCCTGCGGAGACCTCCATGCAAACCTTTAACACCCTCAGCGAATTTATCGTCGAACGCCAGATGGACTATCCCCACGCCTCGGGAGAATTTTCCGCGTTATTTTCCGCGCTCTGCCTCGCAGCCAAAATCATCAATCGCGAAGTCAATAAAGCAGGCCTTGCCAATATCAGCGGACCAGCGGGCGAATTGAACAGCCACGGCGAAACGCAGCAGAAACTCGACGTCTTCACCAATGACGTTTTCATCAATGCACTGAGCGCGCGGGGGGTGGTATGTGGGCTGGCCTCGGAGGAGGAAAATAATTTTATTCACTTCGACGGCGACAAAAACCGGCAGGCGAAATACGTAGTGCTAATCGACCCGCTCGACGGCTCATCGAATATCGATGTAAATGTCTCCGTCGGAACAATATTTTCGATTTATCGCCGCGTTACCCCGATGGGCTCTCCGGTGACCTTGGAGGATTTTCTGCAACCCGGCCGCGCCCAGGTCGCCGCCGGTTACATTATTTATGGCTCCTCCACCATGCTGGTGTACTCCACCGGA
>JBQGED010000211.1:0-12478 GCA_052039425.1 Sphingobacterium griseoflavum
AACTATTCCCCGGATCTGGTGGTGCTGGCGGGTTTTATGCGCATCCTCACCCCAGAGTTCGTCACCCACTATCTAGGCCGCATGCTCAATATCCATCCCTCCCTGCTGCCGCTCTACCCCGGTCTACACACCCACCGACGCGCCCTGGAGGCGGGTGATGCCAGCCACGGTGCTACTGTGCATTTTGTTACCCCGGAATTGGATGGCGGCCCGGCGGTGGCGCAGGCCAGGGTTCCGGTTGAGGCAGGGGACACTGAAGAGATTCTGGCTAAACGTGTACTCACCAAGGAGCATGTTATTTATCCCTTGGCAGTACGCTGGTTTGCTGAAGGCAAGCTGGTATTGAAAGAAGGTAAAGCGTTATTTGAAGGGGAAGTGTTGCCGCCCGGCGGGCGGCGAGTCGATTAAGGCGCGGTCTAGTGCGCCTCCACCTTCTGTTTGCCGCAGCGCTGGCATTCATACAAAGTAATCAGCTTGCCCTGCTTCACATCGAATTTTTTCTCCGTCACCACCTTCCACTTATGAAAACCCTCACGACAGAGGGTTTTGCCCTTGTGCTTCTCCGTCGGTGATGGGCGTTTGAAGGGAAGAATGACTGCCATATCAACCTGCCTCTACCTCTTCGTTTAACTCTTCAAGATCTTGAAACCGCCGGACCCACTGCAAAAAAGGACCTTGCGGCAGCGGATGCGCCAGAGCATATCCCTGAACGACGGGGCAGCCCAGCGAACGTAATACGTTGATCTGCTCTTCCTGCTCCACGCCCTCGGCGATCAGGTTGACCCCGAGTTCGCGGGTAAAAGCCAACAGCCCGCGGGTGAGGCGGCGCTCGTCAGGGTCGCGGGCGATGCTGCGGTAGAGGGACTGGTCCAGCTTGATGCTGTCCAGATGAATAGTGTGTAAGTGGGAAACCGCAAACAGGCCGGCGCCAAAGCCATCCAGTGTCGTCTTCACCCCCATGCGCCGCAAGCCGGCCACCACCTCCTGTGCGGTAGCCGAATCGTCGAGCAACACCGTTTCGGAAAATTCGATGGTCAACATGCCTGGCGGCAATTGGGTTTCGCGCAGAATCGCGCGCACTTCGTCCAGCAGGTCCAGGTCCTGGAAATGCACATTCGCGATGTTCACCGCCACTGGAATTTCCAGACTGTAGTCCAAGCGCCACTTCTGGCTCTGACGGCACGCGTCTCGCAATACCTGATAATCAATGGGACGAATGACACCGCTTTCCTCCGCAAACGCGAGAAAGTCTGCCGGCATCAACAGACCGTGTTTACGATGGTGCCAGCGCACCAATACTTCACAGCCCACCAGACGGTGCTGCACCACATCCAATTGCGGCTGAAAATGCAATTCCAGTTCACGACGCTGCAGTGCCTGCTTGAGTTCATTCTGCAGCGCGAGTTTATTCAGATTGGCCTTGCCCATTGCGACTTCGTAAATCATCAGGCGGCTTTTACCCGCCTCTTTTGCGCGATACATGGCAATATCGGCATTGCGCTTCAACTCATTCAAATCCTGCCCATGCTGCGGAAAAATGCTGGCGCCTATGCTGACGCCGATATTAAGCGAGCGGTTGGCCACCTGCAGATTGTCTTGCAACGCCTGCAGTAACCCCTGGCCAATTGTCTCGATCTGCTGCAGGCTCTGCACACTTTCCACCAATACGATGAACTCGTCACCGCCGACCCGGCAGACGATATCTTCGCCCCGCAGAGCGCCGCGGATTTTTGTCGCCGCCAGCTTGAGCAACTCGTCGCCCACATCGTGGCCATAGTTGTCGTTGATGCATTTGAAGTTGTCCAGATCCAGCAACAGCACCGCAAATTGTTTGCCGGCGCGTTTGGCGTGGGCGGCGGCGCGGTTGAATTCTTCATTGAGCAGGGCTCGGTTGGGCAGACCGGTGAGCGGGTCGTGCAGAGCGCGGTAGCGGAATTCATCGGCGAGTTTCTGCAATTCGCGGGTGCGCTGACTGACTTGGCGCTCCATCATCAGATCGCGCTGTTCGATCTGGCTGAGCATCTGATTGAACGCTTCACCCAATTGGCCCAATTCGTCACGGCCAGTGACGTCGGCGCGCAAACTGTAATTGCCCGTCTCCATTACCGCGCGGGACAAACGGTGAAGTTGCAGTAGCGGCTGGGAGACGATTTTCTGCACCAGCCAAGCGACCAACGCCGCTATGGCCAGCGCAAATAAAAAGGCCAGCGCGGAATAGGTGCCCATATACACACTGCGCAGTTCGATATCTGCATAGCTGACTTGCGCTTCAAGGGAGCCGACTTGGCTGCCGCGCCATTCGATGGGACGGCGATAGCTGAGAGCGGAAAAATCGAAACCTTCGGGGCTGGGCAGCGGGGTGAGCTTTCCAGCCACAACCGGATACTGTGACAGTACTTCACCCTGGCGGTTGTACACAGTGACGGCCACTATGCCGTGGGCGCTGGTGCCATTTTTTAGAAGGTAATCGACGGTGTGCAGATCGTTTTGCACCAGTGCATTGGCGAGATTGCCGGTGAGAATCGACAACTGCGATTCCACCTGCTCAGCCTTGATCCTTTTCACCAAGCGCAGATCCTGCACCACAAACGCGATCAATACACACAAGAGCGCCACCGTGGCTGAAGCCACCGTGATCAGTGTCAGTTTGGCGCTGATATTGAGATTCTGCAGTCGCGTCATGGCATTCCCGCGCACCCAGCGCTGTTGCCGTCTATCAAATGACCCGGCTCATTTGCATTGCCGGTCCTCTGCCCACACCGCGCGTTATTCTTATTCCGGTTCTTTATTTCCGGCATTGGTATAACGCGGTCGAGGCAGCCATTATAAACCTCACGCATTGCCACTCAGACAAAAGTCTGAACGATTTTTAAGCAATTTAGACCTTTGTCACGAGAAAAAATGGATCAGGTAAACAGAAAATCTGTCTTTGCCGCCATGATGGCGTCGTTGCGATGCAAGCCGTGGATCTTATGGGTCCACCAAAGCACAGCCACTCTGCCCCACTCCACAGTGATGAGCGGATGGTGGTTGTGGGCCTCCGCCAATTCGGCAACCTTATTGGCAAATGTCATGGCATCGGCAAAGTTGCTGAAGGAAAATTCACGCCGCAGCTTTTTAACGCCCTCGTCATCCACCAACCGCCACGCGGGAATTTGCGCGCGCAAATCGGCAATTTCTTTGGACGTTAATTGCGGCGCCCCCATCCGGCAGGCTTCACAGCTTTCTTCTTGCAATTGTGTCATGGGGGCGCCCTCTTATCAGTTGCGTTATTTGACGGTGATCAAACCCTCTTCGATCTTCGCTTTCCAGATGCGCGGACCGATCTGATGCACAGATTCGCCGCGGCTGTCGACCGCAACGGTCACTGGCATATCCCGCACCTCGAATTCGTAAATGGCTTCCATTCCCAGATCGGCGAAGGCCAATACCTTCGCACCAACGATCGCTTTGGACACCAGATAGGCCGCGCCACCCACAGCCATCAGATAAACGGCTTTATGGTCGCGGATCGCGTCGATCGCCGCCGGACCGCGCTCGGATTTGCCGATCATGCCGATAAGACCGGTTTTTTCGAGCACGGTGCGGGTGAATTTATCCATGCGTGTCGCCGTCGTCGGTCCCGCCGGTCCCACTACTTCATCGCGCACGGGATCGACAGGGCCGACGTAATAGATAAAGCGGTTGGTGAAATCCACCGGCAACGATTCCCCTTTCGCCAGCATGTCCACCATGCGCTTATGGGCGGCGTCGCGACCGGTGAGGATTTTGCCCGACAGCAGCAGAGTGTCGCCGGGTTTCCAATCCTGAATATCAGCGGGAGTAATACCATCCAAATTCACCCGGCGCACATTCGCGCCCATCTCCCAGGTGACCTGCGGCCAGTCGTCGAGGCTTGGCGGGGCCTGCAATGCAGGGCCAGAACCATCGAGAGTGAAATGGGTGTGACGTGTAGCGGCGCAGTTGGGAATCACCGCGATCGCTTTGTTGGCGGCATGGGTGGGGAAATCTTTTACTTTCACATCCAACACCGTCGTCAGACCGCCGAGACCCTGCGCGCCTATGCCAAGCGCGTTGACCTTATCGTACAGTTCCAAGCGCAGGGTTTCTGCGCGGTTGCTCGGACCGCGCTCACGCAGCTCCTGAATATCGATAGGGTCGAGCAGCGCTTCTTTGGCCAGCAGCATGGCTTTTTCCGCCGTGCCGCCAATGCCGATACCGAGCATGCCCGGCGGACACCAGCCGGCGCCCATCTGCGGCACCACATTAAGCACCCAATCGACCACAGAATCGGAGGGATTCAACATGGCGAATTTCGATTTGGCTTCAGAGCCGCCCCCTTTGGCCGCCACGTGGATGTCGATGGTATTGCCGGGAACAATTTTGTAATGAATAACGGCAGGAGTATTGTCACCAGTGTTTTTGCGCACACCGTCGGGATCGGCGAGGATCGACGCGCGCAGAACGTTGTCGGCATTTTGATACGCACGACGCACACCTTCGTTAATCATGTCTTCAAGGGGCATATTCCCTTCGATACGCACATCCATACCGACATTAACGAAAGCGGTAACAATGCCGGTGTCCTGACAAATCGGCCTGTGCCCTTCTGCGCACATGCGCGAATTAATCAGAATTTGCGCCATGGCATCTTTGGCCGCCGGATTGGCTTCTTTTTGATAAGCCTGGAAAACAGCGTCGATAAAATCCTTCGGGTGGTAATAGGAAATAAACTGCAATGCGTCCGCTACGCTGGCGATGATGTCGTCCTGGCGAATTACGGTAACCATGGTGAAAACTCTCCCGACCAAAACAAAAAATAAAAAATGAAATAAGAAAGCTCAGCTGATGTTTCAGCCGCCTTTGAGTTTGATGAGATCTCGATTGACTTGAGCGCGGAAAGCGTCAATAGCTTTGATGGCCTCTTCATGGGCCGCCACTTTGCGTCGCAGTTCGCTATCCAATTCATCCACTTTTTTGCTGACGCTGCTGATGGTCTGCGCCTGACTTTTCTGGGCCTGATCGGCGGAGTTGATAACGGTCTGTTGGGCGTCAACGAGTTCGCTCACCACTTTCAATTCGCCAGTGACCTCGGCCAGTGCCGCTTTGATTTTGTCATCCATTCCGGCCGCCGTTTTTTCCAGTGCCGCAACCTTGCCTTCCAGTTGCACAATCGCCTTGCGGTTGCGGTCATTGGCGACGCCCCACAATTTACGGATCTCCGCCGCGTGTTCCTTGACGTTTGCTTGTAACACCGTCATGGATTGGGTGGATTCATCGTCCGACAACATCAGACGCTTTTCCAAATCCGTCACCCGCGCTTCCGCAGAAGTAAGCGCAGTTCTGGTTTGTTGCAGCGCGCCTTCAGTCTTTTGCAATTGCCAATAAACAAATCCGGCAAAGCCACCGGCGACGAGAGCCAGTAATAAGGCCACAGGTCCAAGTGGGGATTTCACCACCACGGGGCGGGAGGAGGCCGGCGGTGGCACAGGTCTGCTGGTCGGCGCCGCGGCTGCCTGGGCGCGACCACGCTGTGGTTCGTCTTTATCCACGGGTAAGTTAGAAATGGTCGGCTCGCGACGCTCACTCATTGGATCACCTGCAATTCATAAATCGTAAGGAAGGCTGACTTGCTCTACCGATATTCGAGCTATCGGCAACAATGTAAAACGGTCAGCTACAGACATCCGCATTGCGGTTTCGGTGCAATAAAAACTTGTTTGGCGGCTGTAGCCATGGACCGACTTTACTATGGACCCGATGTGCCCTCCCCGCCAGAAGGAATTCAACACAACACACCATTCGTCCAGGACAAAAAAAAGGAGGCGTTGCAGCCTCCAGAGATTTCCTGTGGAAAATCGACTAAGCGAAATTCTGGTTAACAAAATCCCAGTTCACCAACGCCCAGAAAGCTTCCATATATTTCGGACGCGCATTGCGATAATCGATGTAGTAAGCGTGCTCCCACAAATCGCAAGTCAGCAGCGGTTTGACACTGTCGTCGGTGAGCGGAGTGCCGGCGTTGCTGGTGTTAACAATTGCCACGCCACCGTCGGCTTTTTTCACCAACCAAGTCCAAGACGAGCCGAAATTGTTGATCGCAGCTGTAGTGAATTCTTCTTTGAATTTATCGAAGGAACCGAACGCGGTGCGTATCGCCTCGGCTACAGCACCTGTCGCTTCGCCGCCGCCCTGGGGGCTCAGACAGTGCCAATAAAAAGTGTGGTTCCAGATCTGCGCGGCATTATTGAAAATACCGCCGGTAGAGGTTTTGACGATTTCTTCCAGGGATTTGCCTTCGAAAGGCGTGCCGGGTATCAAACCGTTCAATTTATCCACATAAGTTTTGTGGTGTTTCCCGTGGTGGTATTCAAGAGTCTCTTCGGAAATATGCGGCGCCAGGGCATTTTTGGCGTAGGGCAAAGGAGGCAATTCGAAAGTCATGATATTTCCATCCTGTTCACAGTGGGTTTGATAAGTGGGCCGAAGTATACAGGCAAGGTGCCGCAGGGGCCATTGCGGGTAGACTTCAGCAGGCAAAAAAAACGGTCCTTGCGGACCGTTTTTTTGCCTGCATTGGCGCGGAACCTGGGGCAGCGCTTACATCATGCCGCCCATGCCGGGCATGCCGCCGTGGTCGTGACCACCGGCTGCAGGCTTGTCTTCCGGCAGATCAGCGATCATGGCTTCGGTGGTAATCATCAAGCCAGCAATGGAACCAGCAGCCTGCAGTGCAGTGCGGGTTACTTTTGCAGGGTCGAGGATACCCATTTCCAGCATGTCACCATATTCGCCAGTGGCAGCGTTGTAACCGAAGTTGCCAGTGCCGTTGCGCACGCGCTCGGCAACAACAGAAGGCTCTTCACCAGCGTTGGCAACGATCTGACGCAACGGAGATTCCATGGCGCGACGCGCAATAGTGATACCGGCGTTTTGGTCTTCGTTGTCGCCTTTCAGATCGGCAATGGCTGCAACGGCGCGAATCAACGCGGTGCCGCCGCCAGGAACCACGCCTTCTTCAACGGCTGCACGAGTAGCGTGCAGGGCGTCTTCAACGCGGGCTTTTTTCTCTTTCATTTCGATTTCGGTAGCCGCGCCGACTTTGATCACCGCAACACCGCCAGCCAGTTTGGCTACGCGCTCTTGCAGCTTTTCACGGTCGTAATCAGAAGACGTTTCTTCGATTTGGGTGCGGATTTGCTGAACGCGCGCCTGAATCGCTTTCGGATCGCCGGCACCGTCAACAATCGTGGTGTTTTCTTTGTTCATGGTGATGCGCTTGGCGGAACCCAGGTGCTCCAGAGAAGCGCTTTCCAGATCCAAACCAACTTCTTCAGAAATCACAGTACCGCCAGTCAACACCGCGATGTCTTGCAACATGGCTTTGCGGCGATCACCGAAGCCAGGCGCTTTACAGGCAGCAACTTTTACGATGCCGCGCATATTGTTGACCACCAGAGTAGCCAGAGCTTCGCCTTCAACGTCTTCTGCAACGATGACCAGAGGCTTACCAGACTTGGCAACACCTTCCAGAACCGGGAGCAGTTCGCGGATGTTGGAGATTTTTTTGTCGACCAACAGAACATAGGGGCTTTCCAGCTCTACGTTCATACCGTCTTGGTTGTTGATGAAGTAGGGAGACAGGTAGCCGCGGTCGAACTGCATACCTTCCACAACTTCCAGTTGGTTTTCCAGGCCGCTGCCTTCTTCAACCGTGATCACACCTTCTTTACCCACTTTTTCCATGGCTTCGGCAATGATGTCGCCGATGGAGGTATCGCTGTTAGCGGAGATGGTGCCTACTTGCGCGATGGATTTGGAATCAGCGCAAGGCTGGGCAACGGATTTGATATGGGCAACCGCAGCGATTACTGCTTTATCGATACCGCGCTTCAGGTCCATCGGGTTCATGCCGGCGGCAACGGATTTCAAGCCTTCATTCACGATGGCTTGGGCCAGAACGGTTGCGGTGGTGGTGCCGTCACCTGCTTCGTCAGAAGCCTGGGACGCAACTTCTTTCACCATTTGCGCGCCCATATTTTCGAACTTGTCTTTCAGTTCGATTTCTTTCGCTACGGACACACCGTCTTTGGTTACGGTAGGAGCGCCAAAAGATTTGTCGAGTACCACGTTGCGGCCTTTAGGACCCAGTGTGGCTTTTACGGCGTCAGCCAGAATATTTACTCCCGTCAGCATTTTTTGACGGGCGCTATCACCAAATTTTACGACTTTAGCTGCCATGATCTTTTTTCCTAGTATTTAACTGAAGTGAATGGATGACCGGGAATTACTGGATAACCGCTTTGATGTCGCTCTCGCTGAGGATCACAAGCTCTTCACCGCCGATTTCGATGGTGTCGCTGCCAGCGTATTTGCCGAACACAACGGTATCACCCACTTTCACATCGACAGGACGCACGTCGCCATTGTCCAGTACGCGGCCGGAACCGACTGCAACAACTTCACCTTGATTGGGTTTTTCCTTGGCGGAACCGGGCAGAACTATGCCGCCAGCGGTTTTTTGTTCTTCTTCCTTGCGACGCACCACAACACGATCGTGTAAAGGACGGATTTTCATTAAGGTTTTCTCCACATGTAGCGTTTTAGATTGTGCTCCTGCCGGGACCATGAACCTCTCATCCAGATACTGACTGAGCGGTCGCCCTGCAGGCTGTTTTGACATCTCCAGTATTGGAGTCCCCACCCCGCCATCGCGCGGCGGGTGAAAAAGTCTGTGGGCGAAAATGGGAGCGCTTTTGCTGATTTCAACACCTGCGGCGAAAAATATTTCGCTTTGGACCAGAACCTATTTTAAGTTCGAGGACCGTTTCTATCGTCGCGATCAAATTCGCCTTCGATGATCCGGCCTTGCGTCTGACTGCGCCGGCTTCGCACCACCACACCTGAGGCGAACCAAGGGCGTAGAAGTCGTTTAAGCAGCAAGCGCCGCAATGGCGGTAACAGACAGCAGAGCCCCACCAGATCGGTAAGAAATCCCGGCAACAGCAGTAAAAATCCCCCCGCCGCGACAAACACTCCACCTAACATTTCCTCGGCGGGCAACTGTCCCTGCGCCAGCTTTTCCCGTGCGCGCAGCAGCGTCGAATAACCCTGCTGACGCAACAGCAAAATACCGATTGCCGCCGTCAGCAACACCAGCCCGATAGTTGGTGCCGCGCCGATCCGCGATCCCACCAGGATCAAAATGAACAGCTCGAGCAGCGGCAAGAGCACGAACGGGACAAGAAGAAGGCGCACCACATCTCCGGATTTGCGACTGAAAAACCTCAATGGGGGCCAAGATCAGGAATGCAAGGCCATCTTCAGGTAAAGGCCATCTTCAGAAAAGGTCATCTTCAGCAAAGGTCATCCTCAGCAAAGGTGATCCTCAGGTAAAGGCCCGTCAGGCAAGATCATCACCAGGCATAGTTGGCACCGAGGCGGTAAATCGTGTCCTGCTGGGAGGCGAAGATATTCTGGTCGCGCGCGTGGTTGATGTAGGCCCACTCGACACTGAAATTGGCGGAGATGCCGAAGCCGAGAGGGAAATTCAGCCCGGTATCCGAACGCAGCTCCCAACGCTTGCTGTCGCCGGGTTCTGGGGAAGCCAGTGAACGGTTGTACTGGTGCTTGTGATAAAAATTGAGTCCGCTGCGGAAGGTGTGACGAAAATTCGCGGCCAGTCGCAGGCCGGGATAAGTGTCGGGCTGCACCGGCGGCGGATTTTGAGCAATATAAGTGCGGTTGTATTGCAGCGCCGCCTCGAAATCCAGGGAGGATTTTGGCGTTTCCCAGAACAAGTGACCGAGACCGGAAGACGCGCGGTATTCCTCTTGAATATTGCGGCTGTCATCCTGCTCCGCAGAAATTTTATTGGCCCAATACCAGCGCGGCAGAAAAAACCAGTTAAGTGAATAAGAGCCGAGACTGCGTTTGACCCGGGTTTTGAACACCAGGCCGTTGGCGTAATCGTAACTGGTGGTGCTCTGGCTGTTATGACTGATGTTGACGTCGTGGCGCAAATCACCGTGGCGCAAACGCACTTCCGTCATCACTTCTTGATATTCCGCGCGGGTATTGCCGGTCTGCTTCCACCCCGTGACCCGGAGAGCACCGCCATAGGAATAGCTGGTCTCGCTGTGGTTGGCATAGGGAATCACATACTTGAGCCCCATCAACGCATAGACTTTCTTTTTTCCGGGACCACAGCGAAAGCGCACTTTACGCTGGCGCATTTCCAGCCAAATACAGGGGTTATTTTGCCCGCGGATTTTTAAAAGAGTCGACGAAGACAAACGTTCAACCCGGACTTTGGGCAGGCGGATCTCGCCGAAGTTATCCGCCAGCCAGATAACAAATTCTTCCTCAATACCTTGTAGCTCGCCGGAGATCACGTCGCCATTATCTAGCACCACCTGACCGGCAAATGCCGTCTGCGCGAACAACAAAAGCACAACGGCCAGCGCCAAGCGCCGCGTCCAACCATCAAGACAAAAACCAAACAACGGAACGACTCCTAAATTTGCACACTGTAAGCTGCTAGGATGCGCACGTGCTACGCCGCTATAAACCCGGGAAGCCTAAGCCAAGATCACCATATGTCAAATCGCAGCGCCATTTTTGCTGTCATCAATGCCATACCTCCAGGACAGGTCGCCACCTATGGTCAGGTGGCCCGTTTGGCTGGTCTTCCTGGCGCCGCGCGCTTGGTTGGCAATACTCTGCACACACTACCGGAGGGCACGCGCCTGCCCTGGCATCGCGTGATCAATGCCCAAGGCCGCATTTCCCTGCCGCCCGATTCCCCGAGTTACGCCGAACAGATCGCGCGTTTGCGCGCGGAGGGTGTGACCGTTGAAAACGGAAAGCTTTCCCTGGCGCAGCATCAATGGCATCCAACTGCAGGCGCAGCTCCCTCAAAAAACAAGGCCCACCACTCGTGACAGCAACACAATCCGACTACAAAGGCTGGCGCGGCATCAGGCGCGCTTTCGCCACCCCATCCGCCTTCACCATGCTGTGCTTGGGTTTTGGCTCCGGCCTGCCGTTCCTGCTGGTGGGCTACACCCTGTCCACTTGGCTGCGCGATTCAGGCGTGGCCCTAAGCGTGATAGGACTGGTGAGCTATGCGAGCTTTTTCTACGTGCTGAAATTCCTGTGGGCGCCGTTGATCGACCGCTACCCACTGCCGTTTTTGGGCCGGCGCCGAGGTTGGCTGGCGTTGTCGCATGTGCTGCTGATTGGCTCGCTCGCCGGCATGGCCGTGGTCGGTCCAGACGGTGCGCTGGGGCTGTTTATCGCCCTCGCCTGCGTCACTGCCTTCGCCGGGGCAACCCAGGACACAGTGGTAGATGCCTACCGTATTGAGATCGCGCCGGTGGAATCCCAGGCCGCGCTCGCCGCCACCTATATCTTTGGCTACCGGCTAGCGCTGATCATCTCCGGCGCTATGGCATTGTATCTGGCCGAATTGGTGGGCTGGCGCGCTGCTTATTTCACCATGGCCGCCTGTGTGCTACTGCCATTGATTGCGGTGCTGCTTTCCCGCGAACCGCAGGTGCACACACTGCGCGTGCGAGAAATCCGCGTGTGGGACGCGTTTATTCAGCCATTTCAGGAATTTTTCTCCCGCAACGGTTTTTGGCTCGCGCTGGTGCTGCTGGCTTTTGTCGGTTTGTTCAAACTGCCGGATCAGATGATCGGCGTTCTCGCTGGGCCCTTTTATCTGGACTCGGGTTACACCAAAGCCGATATCGCCACTGTCTCCAAACTCTACGGAGTCTGGATCGGCATCTTCGGCGCGTTTCTCGGCGGTGTCTGTACTGCAGCCTTCTCCATGCGGCTGATGCTGCTGGTGGCTGCCGTTGCCGTCGCCCTGTCCAATGTCAGCTTTCTATTGATGGCGTACAACCCCGGACAAACCTGGGCATTTATCGCTGCGATCAGTGCGGACAATCTTTCCCAGGGATTTGCCGGCGTCATTCTGGTGGCGTTTATGTCCAGCATCACCAACCGCAATTTCACCGCGACCCAGTACGCGCTGCTGGCGTCACTGGCCAATCTGCCCGGGAAATTTATCGGCGGTTTGTCCGGCTATATGGTGGAAGCGACCAGCTATTCGACGTTTTTCATTCTGAGCACATTTTCCGTGGTGCCCACCCTGCTGTTGCTCGCCTGGCTGTGGAAAAGCATTCAGGAAAAACCGGCTTATGGGTAACCGATTTATGGTCTTGCCGGGAGCCATACCAGCTCAAGGTTAAGGTGCGAAACACGTCCCTGTGATCGAGGGGAGAACTGTATAAACGTACAGCTCCCGACAAGTTCGGCCATCATAAGCAGGCCGTCCCGGCTTGGCAAGGGCAAATCAGGAATGCAGCAAAATCCACACAGCAACGCAGGTCACCCAGAACCACAGGGTACGCGTGTATAGGCGCTTGAGCGCCACTATCTCCCGCTGGGTGCAATCGCAGGACTGCAT
>JBQGED010000212.1:0-2166 GCA_052039425.1 Sphingobacterium griseoflavum
AAAAAAATACACGCGACCGCACAGGTGCGGAACACATACGGTAACGCGATTCCTATGACGTCAGTGATGACGCATACAGAATTATGGCTTCGAATTTCAACCAGGAGGGATCGGTGACGAGAACAAAGTGCTTCCCCCTTAGTACCCGTGTTAGCGTCTTCTGACACTTATATATTATTAATTATATTGCCCATCATGCTCATTTTTTGAGCAATTATAGTTTTATCGACATTTTCTATGCCGTCGGGCTAATTGGGCACAACCATACTCCAATTCAATATGACCGGCAACGCCTTTTACGGCGGTTGTTTTGGTAAATGCCCCACATTCTGCACATGTTCAAAGCCGATGATCATTTCGATATTCATAGCGAATTTGTTCAGAAAATATCCGGTCTTGCTGAAGACATGGCGTTCACCTACTCTCTTATTATATAAGCCGCTGTCCCAGCCTGACGGAGCCACTCATGCAAGTGCTTTTCCCTGATATCAGAACCCATGCGGAGCATCATCTTAAAGTTGATGATCTTCATACCTTATATATAGAAGAATGCGGAAATCCCGAAGGCATTCCGGTGCTGTTTGTTCATGGGGGACCAGGCGCAGGTTGCAGCAAATATGATCGTCGTTTTTTTGATCCCGATAAGTACCGCATCATTCTCTTCGACCAGCGCGGCGCAGGACGCTCCACACCACATGCAGAGCTGGAAGCCAATACCACAGCGCATCTGGTCCAGGATATGGAGTCGATCAGAAATTACCTTGGCGTTGAAAAATGGGTATTGTTTGGCGGCTCCTGGGGTTCGACTTTGTCATTGGTATACGCCGAGACCCATCCGGAAAAAGTGCTTGGCATGATTTTGCGCGGCATATTTCTCTGCCGGGAAAAAGATTTGCACTGGTTTTATCAAGCCGGTGCCGACCGGATTTTTCCAGATTATTGGAAAGATTATTGCGCGGCAATTCCCGCAGAAGAACATCAAAACTTTATGCAGGCGTATTACAAACGCCTCACCAGCACCAACGAAATTGCAAAAATGGCCGCGGCGAAAGCCTGGTCTATCTGGGAAGGTCGCTGCGCAACGTTGCGCCCCAATCCGGATGTGGTGCATATTTTTTCCGATCCGCATATGGCGCTTTCCCTTGCGCGTATCGAAGCGCATTATTTTGTCCATAACGCTTTTATGGAACCAGATCAGATTATTAAAAATGCCGATCGCCTCGCTGGCATTCCGGGCTTCATTATCCACGGCCGCTATGACATTGTTTGCCCCCTGGATAACGCCACTGCCCTCCACGAAGCCTGGCCCGACGCTGAACTTCATA
Source organism: Sphingobacterium griseoflavum (assembly GCA_052039425.1). Taxonomy (GTDB): domain Bacteria; phylum Pseudomonadota; class Gammaproteobacteria; order Pseudomonadales; family Cellvibrionaceae; genus UBA5868. Next base: position 1,326 of record JBQGED010000212.1, read on the forward strand.
TTATTCGCGACGCGGGTCATTCCTCCCACGAACCCAGCATTGTCGATGCGTTGATAAAAGCGACAAATGAAATGGCGAAGATGTTGAGGAACGACGGGGATTTAAGTGGCTAGTTAGTGTGGCTCATTGAACCCGCGTGTTAGAGGTATAGAACGGACGCTGCAATCGAAACACAGCGAAGCTGTGCAGAGCAGAATTTCTGCGCACGATCGTCTCTCAGAAAATCATTAAGTAAATCAAAGATCTGCATATTCATACGGAAGTCTGAGCTTGCACTGCCCAAACCCCTGCATTACTGTATATAAATACAGTAATGCAGCAGCAAGCCATGTCCTACGCCCATCTCTACACGACCACCAACTTCACCTTTCTGACCGGTGCCTCACACCCGCAGGAATTGGTGGCGCGAGCGCTGGAACTGGGTTATGACGCGCTGGCCATCACAGACGAATGCTCGCTGGCAGGCATAGTCAAAGCCTATACCGCCGTCAAACGCCTGCCAGAAGAACAAAGAGAGGCATTCAAGCTACTGATTGGCAGCCGCTTTCGCTTATCCAACGGCCTGCATCTCATCGCCATTGCCCCGGACCGCAAAGCCTATGCGGAACTCTCCGGTTTTATCACCCTGGCACGGCGGCGGGCAGAAAAAGGCACCTATGAAGCCCATGTGGACGATTTGCGCTTCCGCCTGCAAACCTGCCTGGTGATCTGGCTGGCGGACCGGGATTTTACCGGCGCTTATGGCAATGCCCATTTGCTCAAACGCGCTTTTAAAGATCGCCTATGGATTGGTGTGGATCATCAATTGGCCGGCGGGGAGCAGCACCAATTTATTCACTGG
>JBQGED010000213.1:0-2560 GCA_052039425.1 Sphingobacterium griseoflavum
AATAATCCATTAAATATAGGTTTTTGGGAATTCACTAAATATTTATTCGTCGGTTTCGAGCACCTGTGGTATCTGCCCACGATATTTTACATTTTTAGCATTATTGTGGTGGTGGAAAAGCTTATATTGTAAGCGTCCGGCCAAGCACACCTAGCGATGTAATTTTCGGCGCCCTATGGTGATCTCTTTTCAAATAGGAGATCCCTCATGAGAAGAACACCAAAGCAGTGGCAGGCGTTGATCCAAAAGCAGCTGCAGTCAGGACAGTCTGCCGAGCAATTCTGCCACAGGAGAGGTATTAGTGCGGCCTACTTCAGTCAGATTAAGCGTAAGTACAATGCTCAGAAGCCAGAGGTGGCTCCTCCTGATGTCTCCTTTATCAAGCTGCCAAGGGTTTCGCTGGATCAGCGGGACCATTTTTCGCCTGGTGTCCAGCTGGAGTTTCGCGGTGCACGGATAACAGTGCCGGAACATTACTCGCCGGTTTGGGTGGCGGACCTGCTGAAGGCACTGATGCCATGAGTTGGTTAGCGGTTCCTGCGGAGATTTATCTATATGGCGCGGATGTGGACTTCCGCAAATCCATTAACGGCTTGGTGTTATTGGTGGAGCAGGAGTTAAAGCGCTCGGCGTTCGAGCCAGCCCTATTTGTGTTTTGCAATCGGGGGCGAGATAAGATCAAAGCGCTTTACTGGGATAGAACCGGATTCGCGCTATGGTACAAGCGGCTGGAGCGCCATCGATTTAAATGGCCGAAGTCGGTTGATCAATTGGAATGGTCCATTTCGCAGGAGCAATTCCATTGGTTGTTATCCGGCTACGATATTGTTGGCCATGCTCCAGTTTATATTAAAACGACCGGTTGACTTACCGCATGTTGAAATTTTGGCCGTGATAAAATCCGGCCATGACAATGACGACCGAACAATTACCCGATGATATCGAAGCGCTGAAAGAAATTATTTTCTCTCAGCGTAATGTCATTCAGTCGCATCAATCTGAAATTGAAACTCAGCGCTCTGAAATTCAGTTAAAGAACCAGAAAATCCAATATCTCCTCGAACAGTTTAATCTGCTTCGTCACAAACAATTTGCCGCTTCGTCGGAAGTCTCGCCGGATCAAATCAGCTTATTTGACGAAGCCGAAGAAGAGCAGATCATCGCAGACGCTCAAACCCAGACTATCGCTGAACACCCACGTAAGAAGCCTGTTCGCAAGCCGCTGCCCAAAGACCTGCCGCGAGAAACAGTAGTCGTCGATCTGAAAGAAGAAGAGAAGGTTTGCGACTGCTGTGGTGGCGCATTGCATGAGATGGGCAAAGAAACACGCGAGCAACTGGAATTTATCCCCGCGCAGATCAAGGTCGTCGAAACTGTCCGCCTGAAATACAGCTGCCGCCGCTGCGAGCAAGAAGGCACAGAAGGCCAAATCAAGATTGCACCGGCACCAGTCAGCCCCATACCCAAGGGCATTGCCACCGCCAGCTTGCTGGCCTATATCTTGATCAGCAAATACCAATACGCGCTGCCACTGTATCGTTTGGAACAGATGTTCGCCAACTACGGCATCGAGATCAGCCGAAAGACCATGGCGGATTGGGTTATCCGTTGCGCAGAGTTGCTGAAACCACTCTTTGATTACCTGAAAAACACCCAGTTAAAGCAACCCATCCTTCATGCGGATGAGACACCGGTTCAGGTCATCCACAATGACAAACAAAAAAGCTACATGTGGGTGTACTGCACCGGAACAGATTCTCCCCATCCGGCAAATCCGATTCACAATATTGTGCTCTACGATTTTCAACCGAGTCGGTCGGCGCAGTGCGTGCAAAACTATCTGGGCGATTATGCGGGCTATCTGCAGGTGGATGGTTATGCGGCGTATGAGCACACGGCGGCAACCTTGGTTGGCTGTATGGCGCATGTGCGGCGGAAATTCATCGAAGCCCAAAAAGCACAATCCAATGGCAAAACGGGCAAGGCCGATTGGGCCGTCAATCGCATTCAAAAGCTTTATGCCATTGAAAGCCAATGCAAAGAACTGACGCCGGAGGTGCGTCATCAACAGCGCCAGGAAAAAGCGCTGCCATTGCTCATGGAATTTAAAGCATGGATTGATAAATCGCTATTGACCGTTCCACCCAAAACCGCTTTAGGTACAGCCTTGGCTTACACCGTCAACCAGTGGCACAAAGTCGTTCGTTACACAGACGATGGCAGACTCAGCGTTGACAACAATCGAGCCGAGCGCGCCATCAAACCCTTTGTGATTGGGCGCAAAAACTGGTTGTTCAGCAATACGGAAAAAGGCGCTGGCGCGAGTGCGATGATCTACAGCATTATTGAAACGGCGAAAGCGAATGGCGTGAATACCGATGCTTATTTAAAAATGCTATTGGACGAATTGCCCAAACGGCAGCAGGGTCAGTCGATTGACGACTTAGCGCCTTGGGCTTTTAACGGATAGGTGCGGTTGGCCGGACGCTTACCCTTCAGCAGGTCCGCCACCCAAACCGGCGAGTAATGTTCCGGCACTGTTATCCGTGCACCGCGAAAC
>JBQGED010000214.1:0-3622 GCA_052039425.1 Sphingobacterium griseoflavum
AGCAGCAGCTCGTCTTCATCGAGCAGTTCCTCCAGCAGTTCAAGTTCGTCTAGCAGCTCTAGCTCGTCCAGCAGCAGTTCGTCTTCGTCTAGCTCAAGCAGCTCGTCCAGTTCGAGCAGTTCAAGTTCTTCCAGCAGCTCCAGCTCGTCCAGCAGCTCCAGTTCTTCGAGCAGCAGTTCAAGTTCGTCCAGTTCGAGCAGCAGCTCGTCCTCATCTAGCTCAAGCAGCTCGTCCAGTTCTTCCAGCTCGTCTAGCAGTTCAAGCTCTTCGGGTATCGTGATCGTCGACTCTGACGATGACGGTGTGCCCGATAGCGAAGACGCCTTCCCCGAAGATCCGTCCGAGTGGGCTGATAGCGATGCCGATGGCGTGGGTGACAACTCTGACCTGTGCGCCAACACTCCTGCCGGCAGCATGGTGGATGCCCGTGGCTGCTCCGCTGGCCAGTTGGATAGTGACAAAGACGGTGTAAACGATGCCGCTGATCAGTGCCCGAACACCCCTGCTGGCGAAACCGCCAATCCTCAAGGTTGTTCCTCAAGCCAGTTGGACGCTGATACCGACGGCATTAGCGATGCCCTTGATCAGTGCGCTGCGACACCCGCGAGTGAAGGAGTTGCCAATAACGGATGCTCGGTCAGCCAGGGTGATGCCGTCGGCGGCGCCGAAGTGTGGACTGCTCAGTGCGTGCTTTGCCACGGCAACTTCGCCAACCAGAGTACAGCTGCCTTCCCAATCAGCGTGGACGCTTTAGTGAAAACCACCGCAGAAAACCTGGCCAGCTACATCGAAGCCAACATGCCGCAACAGGCTCCAACCTCTTGCGTTGGTAAGTGCGCGGCAGACGTCGCGGCTTACTTCGCCGCATTGGGTGAAGAGCCGGTTGCACAGCCGGATCCGGTAGCGGGTAAGGCGTTATTCGAGGCGAGCTGCACAAACTGTCACGGCGCGGATGGTAAAGGTATCCCTCCTGTATTCCCTTCAGTACAGGGTGCGACCGCAGCGGATTTGAGTGCGGCTATTGCTGCCACTAGCGGTACTATGCCGACGGTTGGTGCCAGTCTCACCCCAGCGCAAATCCAAGATCTCGGTGCTTATATGTCAACACTAGCAAGCTCTTCGGCCGGTAATGCGGCAAATGGCGCAGCCCTTTATACCTCCAAGAGCTGCGCAGGTTGTCACGGTGCGTCGCGAGAAGGAATGGGAGCTTTCCCCGCCCTGACAGCGGCGGCGCTCGCACCCAAATATGCAGACGCCGCAGCCTTGGCTGTGAAGGTCAAAACCATGAGCTTGTATTCACCTGCGGCGGCTACCAGTGACGCAGAAGCATTGGATATTGCGACCTTCCTGTTGCAATAAGAAGAGCATCCATCGTCATAAAGCGGCCTCCGGGCCGCTTTTTTTATTTCCGCTAGCGAACCTCCCCCTGCAATGTCAACACCAACCGCCGGCTGCCGCCGTGGTTGCGGTGTTCGCACAGATAAATCCCCTGCCAGGTACCTACATTTAAGCGGCCATTCTTGATGGGCAGCGACACGCTGCTGCCGAGGATGCTGGATTTGAGATGCGCTGGCAGATCATCGCTGCCCTCGTCGTTGTGACGATAATAGGGCTGGTCTTCCGGGACTGCGCGGTTGAAATAGCTTTCAAAGTCCTGCCGCACGGTGGGGTCGGCGTTTTCATTGATGGTGAGCGATGCGGAGGTGTGTTGGATAAATACATGCAGCAGCCCAACCGACACCTGCCGCAGCTCCGGCAGCTCGGCCAGCACTTCCTGCGTAATCAAATGAAAGCCACGCTGGCGGGCTTTGAGTTGAACTTCTTTCTGCAACCACATGGAATATTCTCCGGTGTTGGGTTCGATTTGCTGCGCGTTGACCGGGTGCTTTGCACAGATCCGGGGCATGATAACAAATAGGCCAACGCCGAAAGCGCGCATGGGATTGCGATCAAATGCCGTTCCTCAATCGCAAAAATAAATAAATGGCATCCAATATTGCAGCTATGCAATTAACGTGTTCTTCAGAAAAAGCTTTTCTTTGCATAAATGGCGTTATTGTGCGATTTTCGGCAACGACTATTTTCCGCCGGGCACAGTCAGAGTGCTCGGTCCATTCCACGTGTGCAGATGGGTTAGATCCCAAGGAGTTTTTATGTCTGTGTTCTCGCTAAAAAAACTTGTGTCGGCAGCCGTGCTTGCATCCGCAACTTTGCTCGGCGGTCTCGGTAGTCACATTGCCACAGCCGCAGCGCCGCTGGCGCAAACCTCCGCTCCGGGGTTCTACCGATTAATGGTCGGCGAAGTTGAAGTGACGGCGATCAATGACGGGACCATAGAATTGCCCGCAGACCAATTGCTGAATCATCCGGAACATAAAACCCATGCGGCCCTGGAAAAGGCATTTTTAAATGTGCCGGTGGAGACTTCGATAAACGCTTATGTGATCAACACAGGGGATCGATTGATAATGATCGACGCGGGTGCCGGCGCACTTTTTGGGCCGACCTTGGGTAAGCTCATCGCCAATTTGCAGGCATCCGGTTACGAACCTGAGCAAATTGATGACATTTACATCACCCACTTGCATACGGACCACATTGGCGGTTTGGTGGGTGAAAACGCCTTGGCATTCCCCAATGCGGTGGTTCATGTGGACAAAAAAGATGTGGATTTCTGGCTGAGCCAAGACAATCTGAATAACGCGCCGGATGAAGAGAAAGCGTCATACGCCAATGCTATCGCCATGCTGACGCCTTACCAAAGCGCAGGAAAACTTGCGCCGTTCGAGCATAAAACTCAATTGCCTCCCGGAATTAAAGCTCTTTCAACTTACGGACACACCGCAGGCCACACGGTTTATGAAGTGGAAAGCCAGGGACAGAAGCTGTGGTTGATTGGCGATTTGATCCACGTTGCTGCGGTGCAGTTGGATCATCCGAAAGTGACGATCGCGTTTGATACCGATCCGAAAAAAGCGGCGGCGGAGCGCGCGAGAATTTTTAAACAGGCGGCGAAGGAAGGAATTCTGATTGGCGCGGCGCACATTCAATTTCCGGGACTTGGTCATTTGCGCAAGAAAGGTCATTCCTACGAGTGGATCCCGGTGAATTTTACACAGCTCAATTGATGCCGAGCGTTGAGCCATAGGTTCGAAAGGGACCGGGCGGAACGGTCCCTTTTTTGAACCCTACCTAATCTTGATACCGCCGCGCTCCACCCGGCGCTACTTTCTTGAAACGCTTGTACTCCCACTGATACTGCTCCGGCGCTTCCATAACCAAACGCTCCACGCCGAGATTCAACGCAGTCAGGGAAATTTGCTGATCGTCGCTGTAAATCTCCTCGGGCGCCGCGCGATAAATCAGCTCAAAACCATCTTCCACCCGTTTTGCAAAAGCAAACACCGCAGCGCAGCCGGTGCGCTGGATCAGCTTGTGCACCAAAGTCATGGTAAATGCGGGATGGCCGAAGAAGAGGGCAAAGTCGCCGCTGCCGTCATCGTTGGGATTCTGGTCGGGCAGTATGCCGCTGATACCGTTGTTTTTGAGCGTCTTGAGCAGAGCGGCAACGCCTTTGGCATTGGTGGGCACCAACTGTGCGCCGGATTTTTCCCGGCCGGTG
>JBQGED010000215.1:0-15315 GCA_052039425.1 Sphingobacterium griseoflavum
ACGACCGAGTGGGCGCCGCCATGGACGACCGCCCCCTGCGCCAGCGGGTGCGCAGCCGCGCGGCGCCCATCGAATTTGATCTAGAGGATGACTGATGCGCGAGAGTTTTTATGTGCATCTGAAACTCGACGATGGCGGCACCGCGTTGGTGGGGCAGTGCATCCGCGACCGAGACCGGGCCCGCGGGTACTTTCGCTACGCACCGTCTTATCTTGAGCGCGTCGATGCGTTTCCTCTGGACCCGCTGCATTTGCCGCTGGATGAACAGGTTAAATCCTTTCTTTTCGACCGGGAAAATCCCGGTATTCCCGGAGTACTGCTGGACGCCGGCCCAGATGATTGGGGCAAAAAATTATTGGTCTGGTCGCGCAAACCACCGCCAGCGACGCTGGTGGATTTTCTGCTCGCCGGCTCGGGTAGCGGCATAGGGGCGCTGCGTTTCTCCAGCCATAAAACACCGCCGCCGCCGGATGCGCCATTCCGGCCTTTTTCTAGCCTTGAAGATATGATGCGCGCGGCGCGGGCGATCGAAGAGGATCTGCCACCGGAAAAAATCGGCGTCGAACCCGGCGATCTCTTTTTTCTGCGCGGCTCATCTGTGGGCGGCGCGCGGCCCAAAACCCTCGTCTTTGACGACGGCTGCGAATGGATCGCCAAATTCCCTCACCAGCACGACCGCTTCGATAATCCGCTGGTGGAGCACCTCACCATGCGCATGGCGGAAAAAGCCGGCATTCAGGTAGCCGACACCAAAATTGTCGCTACGGCACTCGGTCGCGTGTTAATGGTGAAACGCTTCGACTGGGATCAAGGGCGGCAGGCGCACTTTATTTCCCTGCACAGTTTGATTAACGTATTTTCATTAAAGGATCGGCGCGAGGAGGATTTTGCCTACGACAATATTGCGCGCTTGGCCAATCGTATTTCCAGGGGTAATTGCAGCGAAGAAGTATTCCGCCGCATGTTGTTCAATATCGCGGTGGGTAACACCGACGATCATATGCACAATCACGCATTATTAAAAAAATCCGGCGAGCGTCATTATCAATTGTCGCCGGCATACGATCTTGTTCCCAATACCAATATGATCGGCTCCCATTCCATTAGTGTCGGTCCCATGGGCATGACGCCGACACGCGACAATATCGAGGCCGCGGCAAAAATGATGCAGATCCAGCTGCCGCGCGCACGGGAAATCGTCCATGAGGTTGCGCAGGCGACGGCGGAGTGGCGGGAATTTTTATTGCAGAGCGGAGTGGCCGAACATCATGTGCGCCAAGTGGAGCGCTGTTTTGAATTCGGGCAGAAGATTCTGCGCGGCTGTACCGGCGAATAATGTCATGGTCGTCATAAATCAAAGCCAACCGGCTTTTTTAAAGCGGTAATACAAATAACCACAAACGCTGGTGACTATGCCGAGAGCGGCGGGGTAGCCGTATTGCCAGTCCAGCTCCGGCATGGTTCTGAAATTCATTCCCCAAATTCCCACAAACACGGTGGCGGCGGCAAAAATCGCAGCCCAGGAAGCCAAGCGTTTGTGCACGTCGTTTTCTTCAATGGCCACCAGCGACAGACTCACCTGAATTGCGGTGGTGATGGTGTCGCGAATGGCGTTGATTGACGTATTGATGCGCTGTAAATGGTCGTGCACATCGCGGAAATATTCCTGGGTGTTCAGGCACAGCGCCGGCACGCGGCCGCCGTGTAAGCGGCCGACCGCATCGATCAATGGGCCGACCGCATGTTTGAGCTGGGTGGTTTTGCGCTTCAGGTCGTAAAGTCGTTCAATGTTGGCGCGCTGGTATTTTTGCGTGAATATTTTTTCTTCGATGGCTTCCAACTCGGTTTCAAGCTCGTCGAGCACTGGAAAATAGCGGTCCACCACCGCGTCCATCAGCGCGTAGAGCACAAAGGCCGGACCTTGTTTTAATTGTTGGGGTTCGCGCTCGCAGCGGGCGCGCACGCCGAGAAATCCCTGCTGGCTGCGGTTGCGTACGGAGAGCACGTAATTTTTTTCGACGAAAATTGCTACCTCGCCAAGCAGAGGTTCGCCGTCGACAATTTCAACGGTGTGCAACACCACAAACAGCGAGTCGCCGTACTCTTCGATTTTCGGCCGCTGATGCCCGTTGCGTGCATCCTCTACAGCGAGGTCATGCAAATTGAATTCCTCTTGCATTTGCGCCAGCTCGTCCGGCTGCGCATCTTTTAATGCCACCCAGACAAAACAATCTTCGCGTTGGATGTAATCGCTGATGTCTTGCACAGGAATGTCGCTCAATTTTTTGCCCGCTTGATACGCGACACAATTGATCAGCATGATTAATCTCCGGCAGTGAGTGGCGATACGAGCTGCGGCTCCGTCTGGCCCGCATCATAGCAGCCGCACGGCCCGCTTGGCACAGGGTTTGTAAGAGCTTGGATGCGTGCGACTCAAGCGCAACACACAGCAATAAACTCGGGTTCGTTATGGCAGAGAAAATTACAACACTGTCCGAATTAATCGAAAAAATGACAGACGTTACCGAGCAGAGCGAGCGCGTAAGTGTTAAGGATGTGCTGGGTTGCATTGGCACCCGCTCGCTCGGGCCTTTGCTATTAGTGACGGGGCTGATCACCTTGGCTCCGGTGATTGGCGATATACCGGGTGTGCCGACCATTATGGGAATCATGGTGCTGCTAATGGCCGGGCAGTTGTTGTTTCATCGCAAGCATTTATGGCTGCCGCAATGGCTGCTCAAGCGCTCCATATCCCATAAGAAAATGCAAAAAATGCTCGACTGGTCGCGCAAGCCTGCGCGCTTTGTTGATCGTTATACCCATCCCAGGATGACTAAATTGATAGAAGGCAAAGGGCAATATCTGGTTGCCTTGGTGTGCATCCTGATAGCGCTTGCGCTGCCGCTGATGGAGGTCGTTCCCTTCAGTGCGAATTTCGCTGGTCTCGCACTGGCGTCTTTTGGGCTTGCACTGATTTCCCGCGACGGCGCTCTGGCGCTGGCAGCGCACGTGGTTGTCGGGCTGTTGCTCGCGTTTGTGATCTATAAGCTGATTTAAGCCAGGTTACGCAGCTCTATCATTGCTGGCAGGCCGGCGCGGCGGTTCGTAATTAATTGGCTGAAACGGTTTAATTTCCAGCTGCGCCGCATATTCCTCACAGGCAGCAATATAGGCCGCACCGGCGCGGCAGCGGATGGCCTGCGCGAATTTCACAAAATCCTCTTTGGTAATGACCACCTCCACCTCGGAAAGGCCTTCCCAATAGGCTATATCCAATTTGGTTTCCACTTCGCACCAATATAAACGGCAGTTTTCGCTGCGTTCGACAATTTTTTCTCCATCAACGGTGCGCAAGACATTGCCTGGACGCGTCGCTGGTAAGCGCTCAGTTGCGCGCAGATATTCGATAATATTTTTTAAAGCGGGGTGGAAGCGTTCGATATTGATGTCGATAAGTTGGCCGCGCGGGCCGGAATTTTTCAGATTGGCTTCAATGCCGGGTTTTGCATGGTTTTCACTGAAAAGTCGCAGTGCAATAAACAATCTCACAAAAGTCTCCGCAATGATTTCGAATTATTCTGCGTATCCCTGTGCAGGACTACAAAAATGCAAAGCGCGGCAAAATTTACACGGCTTTGACGCGGATTGCCCACCGTCGCTGGGCATTTTCTGGCTTGGTGTAGCGTCCGGATTCGCGTGGATCTGATCTGCTGTAAGCCATCTCATAATTGTTAAGCGCCTAATTGTTTAGGCACTCAATGCCGCGTCCCGATAGTCGGCGTAAGCGAATAATGCGCATCAATGTGCGATGCAATTAAACGAATAAAGGAGAGGCTGTGGTTTGTTTGCGCCAGCGAAGCGCTGATCCGTGCAAACAAAAAAAAGGCCGACAGAGTGTCGGCCTTTTCCAATTGGTGCCCAGGAGAGGACTTGAACCTCCACGGCCGTTAAGCCACTAACACCTGAAGCTAGCGTGTCTACCATTTTCACCACCTGGGCGAGGGCGCGCAATATAAAACGGCCGGAATGCCTTGTCAACAACTGAGGTATACTCGGCCGCATCGGTTAAACCCTGTCCACTGCTGCTGCCATAAGGACGGGTTATACTTTCGCAAGATCCCGATCTTCCAAGAATAAGGACACAGCTTTGACTCAAAAACCGACCATTCAAGATCCTCACGCCGAGCGCGAAGCGCGCAAATATTCCAACCCCATCGCCAGTCGCGAGGTCATTCTCGACCTGCTGGATCACTCCAGCGGCCCCCTGAGCCGCGAAGCCATCGCCGAAAAACTGGGCATCACTGATGAAGAATCCTTGGAGGCTTTGCGCCGGCGCCTGATTGCAATGGCGCGGGATGGGCAAATTGTCGGGAATCGCAAAGACCGCTATGGCCGGGTCGATCGCATGAATCTGGTGCGAGGCCGAGTGCAGGGGCACCGGGATGGCTACGGCTGGGTGCTCACCGGCGATGGCCGCGAGGATATTTATTTATCAAACCGGCAGATGCGCCGGGTGTTCGATGGTGATGAGGTTTTGGTGCGTCTGGGCGACCGGGGTTTTCGTGGGCGTAAAGAGGGCTCCATTGTCGAAATTCTCGCGCGCAATACCACGCAATTGGTCGGTCGCTGCCGCGTCGAGCGGGGTGTTTATTACGTGCGCCCCGACAACCCGCGCATAGTCCAGGACATTATTATTCCGTCGGACCAAACCCGCGGTGCCAACTCGGGTCAGCTGGTGGTTGCCGATGTTCTCGAATATCCCGAGCGGGACAATCTCGCCATCGGCAGTATTGTGGAAGTATTAGGCGATCATCTGGCGCCGGGTATGGAAATCGATGTGGCCATTCGCAGCCACGGCATTCCGCATATCTGGCCCACTGCTGTTGAACAGGCGGCCAAAGCGATACCGCCTGAAGTGACCGAGGTGGACAAAGCAGGCCGTTTCGATCTGCGCAAATTGCCATTGGTAACCATCGACGGTGAAGATGCCCGCGACTTTGACGATGCCGTTTATTGCGAGCCAAAAAAAACCGGTGGCTGGCGCTTGTTCGTGGCGATTGCCGATGTGTCCCACTATGTGCAGGTGGGCGATGCGCTGGATAAAGAAGCCGCCCTGCGCGGCAATTCCGTGTATTTCCCCGATTATGTGGTGCCCATGCTGCCGGAGGCGTTGTCCAACGGGCTCTGCTCGTTGAATCCCCAAGTGGATCGCCTCTGCATGGTGTGCGAAATGACCATCAGCGGCAAAGGACGCATCACCGGTTATCAATTTTATGAAGCGGTGATGCATTCCCATGCGCGCCTCACTTATACCCAGGTCGGCGAAGTGTTGGCAGAGCGCGGCAAACCGCGCAGCGGCGTGCGCAAGCAGTTTCATCACGTGGTCGAGCAGCTCGATCATCTGCATGACTTATATAAGGTGCTGCGCACGGCGCGCGATCAGCGCGGTGCGATTGATTTCGAAACTGTGGAGACCCGCATCATTTTCGATGAGCAGCGCAAGATCAAAAAGATCGTGCCCGTGCAGCGCAATGACGCACACAAGCTGATCGAAGAATGCATGTTGGCGGCGAATGTCTGTTCGGCAAAATTTCTTGAGCAACATAATATTCCGGCGCTTTACCGCGTTCACGAAGGACCGAAGGAGCAGAAGCTGGAATTGTTGCGGGAATATCTCGCAGGGCTCGGTCTCGGGTTGCGCACCCGCGCGCAAGTGACGCCACAGGATTATCAGGAAGTGTTGCAGGCCATCGAAGGTCGGCCCGACGCTCACCTCATTCAGACCACCATGTTGCGCAGTATGAATCAGGCGGTGTATCAGCCGGAAAATCGCGGCCACTTCGGATTGGCCTACGATGCCTATACCCATTTCACCTCCCCCATTCGACGCTATCCTGATCTGCTGGTGCACCGCGCCATCCGCTCGGTGATCCGCTCACGCATCGAGAGCAAAAAAGTCAAACGCCATCCGGATGCCAAGCTGTTGGAGCACGCCGTGATTTATCCTTACAGCATCACCGATATGGCGGTGCTGGGCGAGCAGAGTTCGGTGACAGAGCGGCGCGCCGACGAAGCTACCCGCGATGTGGTGAGCTGGCTGAAATGTGAATATTTGCAAAACCGCATTGGCGAAACCTTTGATGGTGTGGTCTCGTCCGTGGTGTCCTTCGGTTTATTTGTCGAGCTGAAGGATCTGTACGTGGAAGGCCTGGTTCATATCACCGCGCTGCCACAGGATTATTATGTTCACGAGCCAGCGCGCGGACGTCTGGTGGGTGAGCGCACCCGCAAAGTATTTGCTCTGGGCGACGAACTGCGGGTGCAGGTGGTAGGCGTCAACCTGGATGAGAGAAAGGTGGATTTTGAAATCGTCGAGGTGAAAGCCAGTAAACGCAAAAAAGTTTTTGTCTCTGAAACCGCTAAAACCCTAGCCAAAGAATTTGTCGAGGAAGACGCGCGCCGCTCGGGCAGTAAAAAAGTCAAAGCGGTCAAAAAAGGCGCCAATGACAAAATGACCAAAGGTAAAAAAGCCATCGATAAAAAATCGGTTGCCCAACAATCTAAAGGCAAAAAAGCGGATGTAAAAAAAGCAGCGGGCAGTCAGACGGAAAAAACCCGCAAGGCGAAAACCGCTCCTGCGAAAGCGACAAAGAAGCCCGCGGCACCAGCTGGCGGCAAAACCAAATCCGCAAAAAAATCCCGCCGTTGATTGAAGGTTAGTTGTCTGTGAAACAGGAAATCGTATTTGGCCTGCACGCTGTGCAGGCCCTGCTCAAAAGCGCCCCGCAGCGGGCGGAAGAATTGCTGGTCCTGCGCGGTCGTGACGATCAGCGGGTACAGAAAATCACGCAGCAAGTGCGCGATCTCGGTATCCCAGTACGGCTGCAAACCCGCGCTGAATTGGATGCGCTCTGCGATGGCAACCATCAAGGTGTGGCGCTGCTGGCGCGCCCCGGCAAACTCCACGATGAACATTATTTGTGGGAGCTGCTCGCGGATTTAAAGGTGCCGCCGTTTCTCCTGATCCTCGATGGCGTCACCGATCCGCACAACTTGGGCGCTTGTCTGCGCAGCGCCGACGCTGCGGGCGTACAGGCGGTTATAGTTCCTAAGGACAATTCCGCCGGCATGACGGAAACCGTGCGCAAAGTGGCTTGTGGTGCGGCGGAGACAGTGCCGTTGATTCCTGTCACCAATCTCGCCCGGACCATGAAGCAGTTGCAGGAGCAGGGGGTCTGGATTATCGGCACTGCCGGAGAGGCTCAAGTTTCCGTTTTCAATGCGCCCTTTACCGGCCCGCTGGCAGTGGTAATGGGGGCGGAAGGCACCGGCATGCGCCGGCTTACCCGGGAGCACTGCGACCATCTGGTCTATATTCCCATGGCGGGGAGTGTATCGAGCCTCAACGTCTCAGTGGCCACCGGTATCTGCTTGTTCGAAGCCGTGCGGCAGCGCCAGGGCAAATCATCTTGAAGGAGATCGACATGCGCATCGCCATGTTCAGCAGCAAACCCTACGACCGCCTTTTTTTTGCGCCGGCGAGCGCGCCCCACGAGATTATTTATCTGGAGTCGCACCTGACGGAAAACACGGTGGACTTGGCCGCTGGAAATGATGTTGTGTGCTGCTTCGTCAATGACGTGTTGAATGAAGTGGTGTTGCGCCGCCTCAAAGAGCTTGGGGTGCGCCTGGTCGCGATGCGTTGCGCGGGCTACAACAATGTGGATTTGGCGGCTGCAAAACAGCTGGATTTGCCTATTTGCCGGGTGCCCGAATACTCGCCCCACGCGGTGGCGGAGCACGCAGTCGGCCTGATTCTGGCGCTCAACCGCAATATCCACCGCGCCCACAATCGCATCCGCGAAAACGATTATTCATTGAATGGCCTGATGGGCTTCGACCTCTACGGCAAAACGGTCGGAGTCATCGGCGCCGGCAAAATTGGCCGCGCGTTCATCGACATCATGCTCGGCTTTGGCTGCCGGGTATTCGTATATGACGTGAACGTAGACCCGGAACTTGAAGGGCGCGTGCATTACGCCGCCTTGGAGCAGCTCTGGCCGGAATGCGACATCATTTCGCTGCACTGTCCGCTAACGCCCGCGACCCATCACCTTATTAATGCCGAGACGATTGCACAGATGAAACGCGGGGTGATGTTGATCAACACCAGTCGCGGCGGATTGGTGGATACTCCGGCAGTGATTCGTGGTTTGAAAAGTGGTCAGGTGGGTTACCTGGGCCTGGATGTCTATGAGGAGGAGGCGGATCTGTTTTTCGAAGATCTCTCCAACCAGGTGGTACAGGATGATGTCTTCGCTCGTTTGACCACGTTTCCGAATGTCATAGTGACGGGGCACCAGGCGTTTTTTACTCGTGAGGCCCTGGCTAAAATCGCTGATGTCACCTTAGCCAATATCAATGCATTTTCCGCAGGCGACTTGGCGACCATGACGCTGGTGGGTTAGACCGGAGTCACAAGCCCGTGAACTCGTTGGCAGAAGCGGGAACCAAGCCTTGGTGTTTGCAACAAATTACCGATTGTCCTCAATTGTGGGAAAACCCTATGAAAATTCGTCGATTCTTGTTGTTGCTGTTAATTATGGGCGGCGTTTCCGCTGGCGCTTGGGCTGACGATAGCCAGCGCTGTTATGAAATGTATCCGCACGACAGTTATGAGGATGTGGAGCGCAATGCCTTGATTCAGGAATGCCTTGCGCTCTATGCCCCTGAGCCGCAGGACAGCAATGAGAGCAATACAACCGAATCTGAACCGGCGTACTACGAGGGAACCGTGGAAGATTTCGTCAACGAAGTCCCCGCAGAAGCAGAATAAGTCATTTCAATTCCACACCCTTGGCGTGTTTCTGTAAAAAGCCGCGGATGGCCTTGGTGAAAAGCGTTTCACTGGCCTCCGGATTGGCCCCATTGGGCGGCGGTAGGCGCCTCTGCCCATAGGTTTCGTACCCCTTCTGTTTAGCCGCCTGCTGGCGTTGTCGAGCCGCCGCCAGAGTGTCCAGATCCAGATCCGTAAATACATCAAAAGTTGGAACTTCCGGATGACGCAGCCACTCTGTCAGCGGATCCAGACCCATGTCTGGCGATGACAGAGGGTTCAGCAACACGACTGCTCGGATAGCTCGGTCGATAACTGCTTTGCTCTTTTTATCCGAAGATTCCACCGGAGTCGGCGGAACGGCTTTATCCAGATGCTGCAGTGCCCAAAGAGCACTTCTACCTTCCCCCAATAACACCAAGTTGAGCTGACCCTGCTGATGCAGAAAAGAGGTGGCCGCCTGAATGCGCAGTTGAATATGCTCCAGCACCTCTTCGCGGGTCAGTTGCTGAGGCATCGGTTCGGGAATTGGCGCGACTTCGGCGGACCCTTGTGCGGGGGCTGTTGTGTCGTCACTGGGATTGTTGGTCAGTTCTTCGGTTTCACCGACCTCCTTATCAACATCCGGCGCCGGTATAGAGAGGGCGGGTGGCTCTGGGCGCGGAGGCACAGGTGGCTCAGGTATATCCGGCAATTCCACGCTGAGTGTCGCCCAGCCGTAGAGAGGGAGATATTCGTGGAGGCGGCGCAAAGTGGCGGCTCGGCGCGGGTTCTCTCCCTTGTCGTGTAGCATTAACACCGCGCCTAGGGGCTTGCCGCTCCTGTCAGCCTGCCAAAAAGCGAGCACCTGCTCGTCGCCAACCGGCAGCCACAAAGAAGATGGCGGTCCCGGCAGCTGACTGAGCAAGTGCCGCTGCTCTTCAGCTAGGCGTGCTGGTACGTATAGATTAGGCGTCGTTTTTGCTGCAGTAGGCTCAGGTGCGGATGACTCCTGGCTCTGAGTGAGCGTTGGGGTTTCATCCGCCGGTGTTTGCGCAATGGCGGCAGGGCCATGAAGTAGCACTGCTATTGTGTTAATCGCAACCCATAAGCACCTTCGGCAGTGAGCCTTCGGACGGGGAAGTGCAATGTGTTTTACTTGGGACATAGCATTACAATGCCGATACTTTTTACACTCAGCTTGGTCGCAAGGTTATGAACATGCAAGCTTCCGGCAATCAATACATAGCTCCTTCCATTCTCTCCGCTGATTTCACTCGTCTAGGTGAGGAGGTAGACGCAGTGATCGCCGCCGGTGCGGATATGATCCATTTTGATGTCATGGATAACCACTACGTGCCCAACTTATCCTTTGGCCCGATGATCTTGCGCGCGCTGATGCGCCGTGGCGTTTCAGTGCCGCTGGATGTCCACCTCATGGTGGAACCTGTAGATGATCTGATCGCGCAATTTGCCGATGCCGGCGCCACATTTATCTCCTTTCACCCGGAGGCGACCCGCCATGTGGATCGCTCTCTGGAGCTAGTTAAGCAGCGGGGATGCAAGGCGGGTCTAGTGCTGAACCCAGCTACTCCTCTGAGCCTGATTGAGCCGGTTTTACACAAACTCGATATGCTGCTGTTAATGTCGGTCAACCCCGGTTTTGGAGGCCAAGAATTTATCCCTTATGTACTCGATAAGGTGTCAGCCGCGCGCGCCTTGATCGACGAATGTGGGGCGACGACCCGTCTGGAAGTAGATGGTGGCATAAAAATTGATAACATTCGGGCTGTTGCCGATGCGGGGGCTGATACCTTTGTGATGGGTTCAGCCATATTCGGTACGCCGGATTACCAGCAAACCTTGGCTTCCATAAGGCAGGTGCTGTCCGCTCCAGCCGAATTTCGATTGGCGTAATCGCAAAAGCTCGGACGGAGATTCTGCTCTGACGTTGTAAAAAGTGGCGCGCAGGCTTGGGGGAAAAGAGTTGCTGCGCCGTATTTGGTGGCGCTTTATACTGAGCGACCAATCGGCGACACCACCAAGTGAATGGTTGGATCGACAAAATTTGACTAAGGGGTTTCTATGAAAAATTGGTTCGTCATGTGTGTTTGCGCAATCCTGTTCAGCGCTTGCGCCTCCAAACCTGCTGTGAGCAACAAACCGTTGTCACCGGCCGCCACTGAAGCCGAATACACCATCGGCGTTGGCGATCAGATATCCGTGCAGGTGTGGAAATCTCCAGAACTGTCATTAAGTGTTCCTGTGCGTCCCGATGGCAAAATCTCTGTTCCTCTGATCGGCGACGTTGTTGCTGCTGGCGAAACCACCCGAAAACTTTCAGCTACTCTCTCTCAGGGTTTCTCTGAGTATGTGCGAAACGCCCAGGTCACCGTCATAGTGCTCAATCCTTCCAGCGGGGAATATTTGCGCCGCGTCCGCGTGACAGGCGCGGTGACCAACCCACTGAGTCTGCCGCATCAGCAAGGCATTACAGTGCTGGACTTGGTGCTTGAAGCAGGCGGTCTGACTGAATTTGCCAATGGCAATAAATCCAAACTGTTCCGCAAAGTCGGTAGCAAGATGGAGGTTTATCCCATCTATCTGAACGACATATTGCAGAAAGGACAGCTTGATACCAATTACATTCTGGCGCCTTCTGATGTAGTCACAGTGCCGGAGCGTAGTTTTTAATTAAAACCGGTTTGCAGGAGCTGACATTTGGAAAACAAACGCATATCACCCGTTGCGTCGCTGAATAAAGCTGTGGCTCAGTCTTCAGCGTCGCAAATCGCCAAAATGTCGGAGGTGCGGCACTTCACCGCAGCGGAATTCGACGCAATGAAAATTGTGCATGCCGGGGATGAGGGCTCTGTCCATCTCAAGGTGTTCCGCGACCTGCGAACCCAGCTCATGAAGCAGACCGACTGGCGCAATTTTGTTTGCCTAGTCACATCCGCAGCCCCCGGCGGCAGCTCTCATGTGGCAGTAAATCTGGCCGCCACCATTTCTCTGGACAAAAGCAAAACGTCTCTGTTTGTGGATGCGAATTTGTATTCGCCATATGCAGAGACGCTGCTGCCAGTGCCTTCCCAGTTGGGCCTGACGGACTATCTAGATGATCCGACCACCGGGGTCGAAGATATTGTCTATGCCAGTGGTGTGCCGCGGATGCGGGTAGTACCTGTGGGCAACAACCGTGAAGGCGGTACGGAAAAGCTGAACTCACCACGGATGCGCGATTTTTTTGTCGAAATCAAAACGCGTTATGCGGACCGCTACATCATCGTGGACGCCCCATCGGCTGCGGATTATGACGCAGAGATCCGAATTCTGGCCGAACTCTGCGATTTTGTTGTTTTGGTTGTTCCTTACGGTAAGGTAACCGAATCCCAGCTTAATGCTTCCATAGAGAAGATAGGTAGAGATCGCCTGGCGGGCATCGTATACAACTGGTGCTGAGGCATCGCGTAAATGAAATTTTGAGGGCAGATTAACGTGGACGCCATGCAATATGTTGAAGACATTTACACTTCGCTGAAGCGCGAGCTTATCCGCTATCGCGCGGCGGCGGCGGCGCTCTTCACTGTGCTGTTTCTTGCTGTGCTTTATATTGCGCTTAATTGGCCAAAATATTATGTCTCGGAAGCAACCATTATTAAGAACGTCACCAATGTCATTGAGCCTCTTCTGAGAGGCACCGCCGAGGTTGCCGACGTCAACAAAAATGAAACAATTCAGGACCTAATTCTCTCGCGGCGCTTGATGGATCGAGTGATGGCCCGCGTGAATCCCAATGTGGCGAACATGACACCGGATGAGTTGGAAATGGAGTTTCTTCGTCTGCGTCGCAATCTCCAAGTGGGCACGGAATCGTCTAATCGCAATATCACGACATTAAGTTTTATGTCATCAGATGCTGATGACGCTTATGAAACACTTAGAGCGGTCGTGAATGTGTTTGTGGAAGATCGCATGGCGGAGAAGCAGAAGGTCACTTACGAAGCTCACAATTTCATTAGTGAGCAGGTGGTGAAATATAAAAAGCGTTTGGAAAAAGCAGAGGAAAAACTTAAAGACTTCCGTTCACGGAATGTCGATGCCAGCGAGCAGGTGGTGAAGGATCGTATCGCCGGCTTGGCGGGTGAAATTCAAAATCTCCGAATTGCGATTCAGGAGTCGGAAGAAAAAATTCGCACCACTCAGTCTCAACTCGAGACAGAAAGCCAAAATGTTAATCAGCGAGCACGTCTGAAAACGCTGACAGAACGCAAAACAGCTTTGAGCGAGCAACTTGATCAGCTGCGATTGATCTATCAGGATTCTTACCCCGATATAGTGGCTCTGAAGAATCAAATTTTTGAAATTGAACAAAAGATTGATGAATATCGTTCGGCATTTTCGATAACAGGTCAGGTTTCAGAACTGCCTTTGTTGGAAGAATTGCGCAAGCAGCTTTCAACCGCCGAAGTGGATCTGAGAACGCAAAGACGCCGTATCGCGTCATTAGAGGAATTGTTAGAGCAGGAATACAAAGTTGCTGAGCGGGTTGCCTCTAACCAGGCGGAGTTGATGGATCTCACTCGCGACTACGACGTAACTAAAAAGGTTTATGAGGAAATGTTGGCGCGCAAAGAAAACGCCAATATCACTCTTGCGTTGAATGACGAAGGTCAAGGTGAGTCCTATAAAATTCTCGAGCCACCCACTTATCCTTTGCAACCGGCAGGTATTCCGTCGATTCTCATTTTCCTGGCTGCGCCCATTGTGGCATTAGCTGCTCCAGTCGGGCTGGCGGTCGCATTTGTGATCCTAGATCCGCGCTTGCGTTCAGTAGCGCTCTTGTCGCAAAAGTTGCCAGAGGGCGTTCCTTTATTGGGTGTGGTGCCCCACCGAGGTACACCTTTAGCCGCGCGCTTGCTGCGCAAAGACATTATTTTGCTGACCCTTCTAGGGATTATTTTAATGGTGATATACGGCTATACGTTCTACACGTTCAAAACCGTTCTGCTTGAGCAGTTTTTGTAAGAATACCGAGTCTCCATTACATAAAAAAAGCGCCAAAGGCGCTTTTTTTATGTCTGTGTCTACCGATCTTTGCCAATTCCTTTTTCTGTCCACAAGGCATTGTAAAAACCCGCTGTCCAATAACAAATCCCAAGTATCAGAACTGGCGAGAGTGCCAGCGTGCGCAGTTTGTTTTTGCCACTTTGATAGATTAAATGGCGACCAATAATTCGTGCGATCTTTACCGCCCCTATAACGGGCAAGAGTAAATAAAAGCTGGCTTTTTTTAGTGGCGTTATTCCCGGCTTATAGCGGATGTAATAAAGGTTTTGGCCATTAATGTAGATTTTCTTCAGCACTTTATTGAACGGGGAATCCTGAATCTGCAGGCCAAGTATGTCAGGGCAGAAATGCAGTTTTTGTCCCTGATGACGCAGTCTTTCAGTCAATTCGGTGTCCTGCATACGGGGAATGTCCTTGAATCCTCCCGCAGCCAGAAAAGTTTCGCGACGAAAACACATCAGTGCGGAGCTCAAATTACTCCGCTCGCATGGGGGGCGACCTGCTTGAGACTCATGATTGAAAAAATAATGCTCCAGATAAGCAGCGGTGTCAGACGAAACCTTGGTGTTCAACTCTAGCGCACCACCGAATACCTCTTTGCCGCTTTGCAGCTCACGCCAAGCCGCGTCAAAAGAACCCGGTGCGAGATGAACATCTGCATCAATAAATATGAGCAATTGGCCTTGTGCAAGTTGCGCACCTATGTTGCGGCCTTCCCCGGGATTAAACCTTTGGGCGCGATGTTCAAATCGTACTTTGGGAAATCCGCTTGCGATATTGCGGACCAGATCGTGTGCTGAACAATCCACTAATATAATTTCGAGCTTCAGAGAAGTTTGCTGCGCGCTCAAATTCGTCAGAGTCGCGGCAATGGTGTCTTGCGTGTTGTAGGAGGGGATAACGACAGAGATATCCATATTTATTTGGCCTGATGATGACGGCTGAAAATGTCTTGGCGCTGCTGAGCGACAATAGCGATATTGAAATGCTCTTCTATCAACTGGCGGGCTCTTATCAGCATTTCGGAAGACGGATTATCAATGAACTGGCACACGGCGTTAGCGATACTTTCGGAATCTCGCTCAGGGGTAAGGAAACCGGTTTCTCCGGGAATGACAATCTCAGGAATGCCGGCATGATCTGATGCAATCACGGCAGCACCTGTTGCCATTGCCTCCATAATAACAACGGGGAGCCCTTCCATATCGCCGTTATCCGTGGTGATCGACGGCACTATTACCATGTCAGCATCAGCCATAGCGGCGCGGACTTCTACAATACTTTTGGGGCCGAGGAAAATTACACAATCCTGTAGTAGCAGCTGATCGGCATGCGCGCGCAGCTCGCTATCTAGTGGCCCGTTACCAATAATACGTAGCTCGAAGTTTATCCCTCGCTGTTTTAATATCGAAGCCGTTTCAATCAGATAT
>JBQGED010000216.1:0-8710 GCA_052039425.1 Sphingobacterium griseoflavum
TGCTTTCCGGTGCGCTGTAAACGAGTTCTTTCATAATCTTGCCGGTATCTGCAGCGAGATAGACTTCCTCCGCGATTTTTCGATAATCGATATCGCCCTTGATATAACCCCAGCGCGTCATCTGGGTGAGAATCCACACCGCCATGGAATGCCAGGGGAAAGGATCAAAGTCGATGCGCGCTGGTTCAGTTTTCACTTCGCCTAAACCATCCGCATAACGTCCGGTCAGCACTTGCTCGATCACTGGTACGGGTTGATTTAAATAATTAGTGGGAGCTATAGCTTCAGCGATTTGTTTGCGATTTTCCATTTTGGCGGAAAAATGGGTCGCATCCACTATGGCTTTGAGCAGCGCACCATAGGTATTTGGATGGGTTGTCGCAAATTCTTTGCTGCAGGCGAAGGCGCAGCAAGGGTGGCCGTCCCAAATTTCTTTAGTCAGGGTGTGAATAAAACCAACTTTTTCCCACACTGCGCGTTGGTTGAACGGGTCTGGTGATAAGTAACCATCTAGATTGCCAGCGCGCAGGTTGGCGACCATCTCCGGCGGCGGTACTACGCGAATTTGAATATCCTTGTCGGGATCGAGACCGTGTTCTGCCACGTAATAACGCAGCAGAAAATTATGCATGGAATAATCAAACGGAACGCCGAATTTAAAGCCTTTCCATTGTTTGGGATCGCGTTTGTCCTTGTGGTCTACGTGGAGCACAATCGCCTGACCGTTGATATTTTCCACTGCCGGCATAATAAACGGCTTGGCAGTGGAGCCGACTCCCATAGTCATGGCGAGCGGCATAGGGGTGAGCATATGCGACGCATCGTATTCCATCGCCAAGGATTTATCCCGCGCTACCGCCCAGCCGGCAGTTTTGATTACGTCAACGTCCAAACCGTGTTTGCTGTAAAACCCCATTGGATGCGCCATGATAATAGGGGTCGCGCAGGTGATCGGCACAAAACCGACTTTTAATTTGGTTTTTTCCAGCTTGCCATTGCTCTCCTGTACCGCGGCTTTAATATCATTTAAAGGCAAAATCGAGCCGATAATCGCCGCGAGTGTCGAACCTCCTACTGCGCTGAGAAATGTGCGGCGAGATAAATCGCTCTGCTGAAAAATGCCGCGCACCACTGAATTTTCAATCGCTCGATCCAACATGGCTTCAGCACTGAGGACCTCATGCCCGATGGTTGATGAGACATGCGGCGAGGTGGCACAAGTGTGGCAGCCACAGTTCTTGTCGTGGCGCAGCGACACGTGTGGATCGAACGCATTCGCCAAACTGGCGATGCTGATAGGCGCGGACGGTTGGTTGGGCTCTTGGCTCATGAATCCCCCAAAAATGAAAACGGCAAGAACAAAAGATGTGTTTCGTCTGGTATTGCCAGCTTTATGCCACTTCGATAGGTGGATTCTAAGATATTGATTCAAAAAGTATTTTGTGCGAAGCGACATTTAATGTCGGAAGCGAAATTTCGTTATCCACGATATTTCGTTGTTGTAGCAACGATTTATAGTGATGGATTGCTGTTCCGGCTGAATCACCCAGATAATCGCAGCGACGCACTTAAAAGCTAGCCAAATTTAATTCCGTTAGCGTTCCGCTTTGTCAATTTTTCTTATCGAATTAACAAATATTCCATAGCTTTATTCTCTCTTATTTATTTTATTCAATGGGATCGGGAAATTATTGAGGTTTTAAGCGATTATCGAAATAAAAACTGAGGCGGCAAAGGTTTTGCAAATAGATAACGGATATGTTCTGTTTTTTATTTTTACGTTGCGTTTATTTCGATTTTTGGAGGCCCATATGCCGAGTTATCACCACCAGGATATTCAGGTGCTGCGCAACGATGCGCGCAGGGGGCAAAGAGTTTTTGAAGATAAATTCTTGGAAAGGACCGATGTCGCAATTCAGCAGGCATTGCAAAAGCCTCGTGTCGTTATCGATAAAGTTTCTCCCTGCGTTGATGGTGGCCGTTATCCCGCTAAAGCGACACAGGGCCAAGCGATAAATGTACGTGCAACCATTTTTGCTGATGGCCATAACCGCTTGGCTGCACGCCTGTTGTGGAAGGAGGTCAATGCGGCGAAATGGTGTGCGGAACCTATGGCACTGCTTGGCAATGATGTATGGGAAGCGGATTTTATTCCTGAAAACCAAGGCATACATAATTTTAAAATCGAGGCTTGGCTCGACCGGTGGCAAAACTTCCACCATGAACTTCATCAAAAATATTACGCAGGCATTAATGTTGAGTTGGAAGTAGAGGAGGGGCGGTTATTACTCCAAGAAGTGTTGCAGCACGCTCTGACTAATAAAGCCAACAGACGCGAACAGGAATCGCTTATTTTTGTGCACCAACCAGTAAGCCGGGATGAAGCGTTGTATATAGTGACCCACGCACAGGAGGAGCTTGATAAGGCTCACGCGGATGTGGATGCCAGAGTACAGATATTGCTAAGCCAGGAGCTTGCTCACGCGGTCGAAAAAATTGAGCCGCGCCAATTTCTCGCTACCAGTCAGCTCTATGTGGTGGATGTGGAGCGAACCAAAGCGGGATTCAGCAGCTGGTACGAATTATTTCCGCGCTCCATTACCAACTCCGATAAAAGACACGGCACTTTCGACGACGTGATTGATCGCCTCCCAGCAATTCAGGCGATGGGTTTTGATGTTCTGTATTTTCCTCCTATTCATCCTATCGGCCGTAAATTTCGCAAAGGCCGCAATAATAACGTCACCGCCAAACCGGGGGAACCGGGTAGCCCTTATGCGATCGGTGGTGAGGCGGGTGGGCACGATGCCGTACATCCAGAACTAGGCGGTATAGAAGCGTTTCGCCGCCTGCGTAGCGCGGCAAAACAATATGGGCTTGAAATCGCACTCGATTTCGCGATCCAGTGCTCTCCTGACCATCCGTGGCTGCGCGAGCATCCGGATTGGTTTTCGTGGCGACCGGATGGCAGTATTCGCTATGCGGAAAATCCTCCAAAAAAATATCAGGACATTGTCAATGTCGATTTTTATGCGACTGGAGCCATGCCGCCGATGTGGTTGGCCTGGCGAGATGTGATTCTTTATTGGATCTCCGAAGGCGTGACGATTTTCCGTGTTGATAACCCACACACCAAACCGCTGCCCTTTTGGGAATGGTTAATTAAGGACGTGCGTCGGCGCCATCCGGATGCCATGTTTCTATCTGAAGCGTTTACGCGGCCAGCAATGATGTATCAGCTCGCCAAAATTGGCTTTTCCCAAAGTTATACGTATTTTATTTGGCGCAATACCAAACAAGAGTTGACGGATTATTTGACGGAGTTGTCCGCCCCGCCAGTACGCGATTTTTACCGGCCACATTTTTTCGTCAATACGCCGGATATCAATCCGTTTTTCATCCAGACTTCCGGGCGCGCCGGATTTTTAATCCGCACCGCGCTGGCGGCGACCACTTCCGGTTTGTGGGGCGTTTATAGCGGCTTTGAATATTGCGAAGCTGCTGCGCTGCCCGGTAAAGAGGAATATCTGGATTCAGAAAAATATGAAATCAAACCGCGGAATTTTGATCAACCCGGTAATATCATTGGCGAAATCACCCGTCTAAACGAAATACGCAAACAAAATCCTGCACTGCAAAGTCATCTTAATATTCGTTTTCATGAATCGAATAACGATAAGGTGATTTTCTTTAGCAAGATGACCCGCGATCGCAACAATGTGATTTTTGTTGCTATAAGCCTTGATCCACACCAGGCGCAGCATGCCCAGCTGCAAATTCCCCGCGAGCAGATGGATGGCAGCCGGTCGGTAACGGAATTAATGCGTAATATCGAGCTGTCATGGGAAAGCGGCACACAACACTGGTATTTCGATCCCCAGGAAATTCCATTCGCCATTTGGCGTTTACAATCGAGGAGGACATAATATGTTGAATGTGAAAAGGCTGGCGGAACCGCATTCACCCATTCCAACTCAGGATCACGCGCTCAATAATGCCGATCAAATAACGTGGTATAAGGACGCCATTATTTATCAGCTGCACGTTAAATCATTTTTCGATTCCAACAATGACGGCATCGGCGATTTTCCAGGATTGATCGAAAAGCTTGACTATATTGCCGCGCTTGGCGTGACCACCATTTGGTTGCTGCCTTTTTATCCAAGTCCGCTGCGTGATGACGGCTATGATATTGCGGATTACTACGGTGTGCATCCGGATTACGGCAATATCGATGATGTGCGCAGATTTATCGATGAGGCGCATAAACGAGGACTGCGCATTATTACCGAACTGGTAATCAATCACACTTCCGACCAGCATCCCTGGTTTCAGCGCGCACGACGCGCGCCACTCGGTTCTCCGGAACGCAATTTTTACGTCTGGTCGGACGATGATCAAAAATATTCTGGTACTCGAATTATTTTTCTCGATACGGAAAAATCCAACTGGTCCTGGGACCCGGAGGCCAAAGCCTATTTCTGGCATAGGTTTTATTCCCACCAGCCGGATTTAAATTTTGATAATCCCGCCGTGCTCGAAGCGGTGCTGGATGTTATGAAATATTGGCTGGATATGGGCGTTGATGGCTTGCGTTTGGACGCTGTGCCTTATTTGGTGGAACGGGAGGGCACCAATAACGAAAATCTGCCGGAAACTCACGCCATTCTGAAACGCATCCGTGCCGAAGTGGACAATCATTATCCCGGGCGCCTGTTGTTGGCGGAAGCTAATCAATGGCCGGAGGACACCCAGGAATATTTCGGCGGTGGCGACGAATGTCATATGGCGTTCCATTTTCCATTAATGCCGCGCATGTATATGGCGCTTGCGCAAGAGGATCGCTTTCCTATTACCGATATTCTGCGACAGACGCCGGAGATTCCTGAAAGTTGCCAGTGGGCGATTTTCCTGCGCAACCACGACGAGCTAACGCTCGAAATGGTGACGGATAAGGAGCGGGATTATTTATGGAATCAATATGCAGCGGAGAATCGGGCGCGGTTGAATCTGGGCATACGCCGCCGCCTCGCCCCTTTGATGCAGCGTGATCGCCGCCGCATTGAATTGCTGAATTCATTGCTTTTTTCGATGCCAGGCACACCGATTATTTATTACGGTGACGAAATTGCGATGGGCGACAATATTTATCTCGGTGACCGCGACGGCGTGCGCACACCCATGCAATGGACGCCGGATCGCAACGGTGGATTTTCCAAAGCGGACCCGTCGCGATTGATGCTGCCAGCGATTATGGACCCTTTGTACGGTTTCAATGCCGTAAATGTGGAGGCGCAGGCGCGCGATCCTCACTCTATGCTGAATTGGATGCGCCAGATGTTGGAGGTGCGCAAACGCTACAGAGCGTTTGGATGCGGTAATTTCAAAATGCTGTATCCCAGTAACCGCCGTGTGCTCGCTTATTTGCGCGAATATGAAAATAGCAACGGCAAGCGCGAAACGATTTTGTGCTTGGCCAATGTGTCCCGCGCAGCGCAGGCGGTGGAGTTGGATCTTTCTTCGTATGCTGGGTTGGTGCCACTGGAAATGATCGGCGGTAGCGCATTCCCGCCTATCGGCGAGTTGCATTACCTGCTCACATTGCCACCCTACGGTTTTTATTGGTTCCTGCTCGCTGATGAAACTCAGCATCCGGATTGGTATCGCGCACCGCCGGAACCACTGCCGGAGCACCTGACATTTGTGCTGCGTAGTGATTTACGCGATCTGCTGGAGCCTGCCGCTCGCGCTACCCTTGAGCGCGATGTGCTGCCAGCCTACTTGGCCAAACGCCGTTGGTTTGGTGGCAAAGGTATGCGGCTGACATCTGTGCACATCAAAGAAGCCGCGCTGCTGCCCCGCTCTATTAATGCCGATCCCGGTGCGGAGTGTGCGCAGATCATGCTGACCGATATCGAAGTGGAAACTACCGCGCAGTTCTCCTCTCAAACCCAGCGTTATCAAATTCCGCTGACGATCTTTTACGAGGATCATGCTGTACCCGCTTTGGCGCATCAGCTGGCGTTGGCAAGAGTGAGGCGCCGTCAGCGCGTCGGTGTATTGACCGACGGCATCGCCTCGGAATTTCTCGCCCGCTCGCTGGTAGAAACCATCACCACCGGCGGCACTACCGGTATGTCGTTGGAAAAAACGTCTAACGCATTGCTTCCTGCTGCTCCCAGCGCATTGTCTGATGGCCAGTTGATTTTCAAGAGCACCGCCGCGTTGGACGGTGTGGATCTGATTGCCAAGGATTTGGAGGTACGCACCCTCGCGGTTGAGCAATCCAACAGCTCGGTGATTTTGGGTGAGCGTGCGGTGTTGAAAATGTTGCGCCGCTTGTTCACTGGACGTCATCCCGAAGTGGATATGAGTGGTGCCCTAACCGAAGGAGGGTTCACCCACACGGCTCCTTTGCTTGGTTATGTCTACCGTTTGGATGGGCAGCAGGTGCCTACGGTACTCGCCGTGCTGCAGGGCTACATCCCAAATCAAGGCAACGCATGGGAATGGGGATTGGAGAGGCTGGAGCGCTACAGCCAGGATATGGCCGCTCTGCAGTCCCTGGACGCCGAGCACGCCCAGGAGCACGAGGCTCATCAAGCGGAGGCGGTGGAAACACTGGCCCGGTTTGCAGAGGTCATTGGCAAGCGCCTGGGCGAAATGCATCAGGTTTTAGCTGCGCGGGAAGATCCCGCATTTGCGCCGGTAGTCGCCTCCCACGAGCACTGTCAGCGCTGGGCGGAGTCGGTAGGGATGCAGGTGCAGCGTGCGCTGGATCACCTGGAGGAGTTGCGCGGTTCACTGGCGGATGCCGACCGGCGCGACGCTGAAGCATTGCTGCGCAGCCGCCATGAACTGCTCAAAGTCATTGCGGACTTGGCGGAGAAAGGCGAGGGCTCGCTGCTGTTCCGTATTCACGGCGATCTGCATTTGGGGCAAATTCTGGTCTCACAGGATGACGCTTATTTTATCGACTTTGAAGGCGAGCCCATGCGCGAGGTGAGCGACCGCTCCGGCAAAGCCAGCCCCTATCGAGATGTTGCGGGTATATTGCGCTCGTTTCATTACGCTACAGCAACAGCAGCCGAACGCAACAGTCTGTTTGAAAGCGAGCGGGTGAGAGCGATGCACCTTGAATTCCTGCAGAACTTCCATCAAAGCGTATGCGAACGTTTTCTCAAAGCCTATAAAAGTGCTGCGGTTCGGATTGGCCATCGTTGGCAACA
The DNA here is from genome assembly GCA_052039425.1 of Sphingobacterium griseoflavum. Taxonomy (GTDB): domain Bacteria; phylum Pseudomonadota; class Gammaproteobacteria; order Pseudomonadales; family Cellvibrionaceae; genus UBA5868. The sequence goes on from JBQGED010000216.1 coordinate 7,230, forward strand.
TGCCTCCGGCCAAGAGGCATTGATTAAGCTATTTACTTTGGAAAAGGCAGCTTACGAAATAGCATACGAAGCCAATAATCGTCCTTCTTGGATCCGCATTCCTTTGCAGGGATTAATGGAAAGCGTACGCGAGCTGGATATCGCCGATCACCGACAGATGTTGCACTAATCCAAAGCTCCTCCCTCTTGGGGGAGGAGCCTTCCCCCTCGCGTCATAACCTGGCACGATTTTTTGTTGCTTTGGGTGTTTCTGAATGAAAAGACACCCTATGACTACCACGGAACACCTCGATTTTGCGCTGCTAGAAGGCATCCCAGAAGCCGTACTTATTATTAATCCCATTACGGATAGCGTTGAATTTGCCAATCGAAAATTGCTCAAGATGCTCGGTCCTGGTGCAGAGTGCTTTTTGTTGGCGCCGGCAAGTCGGCTGTTTGGATGCAACCTTGGGCATTTGGTGGCATTCACCCAGGAGGTGGACGAACTCGGCGAGGGCATGACCGAGCAGCTGAGCCTATCGTTGGAAGGGCGGGAGTTGCCTGTGGAGGTCAGCGCAAAAATTCTCGTGGTGCAGCGGAGACGTCTGTTGTGCCTCCTGCTGCGCGACCGAGAGAAAATGCAGATTTGGCGGATAAAAAACAGCGCGCAGCGCCACCGCCGTTTTGGCCTGTTGCAGTGGCCGCGCATTCACGAAGTTTTTCAGCAGATCGAAAAAGAAAACCAGTTGATCCTCAGCGCTGCTGGAGAGGGCATCTACGGTGTCGATGTGGATGGCAACACCACCTTCGTCAATCCCGCTGCAGAACGCATATTGGGATATAAAGCGGAAGAATTGATCGGCCACAATGTCCACGCCGCGATTCATCACAGTCACAGTGACGGTTCCGATTATTGCGTGCAAGACTGTCCGATATACGCTGCCTTTAAAGATGGCGCGATACATAAAGTCGATAACGAGGTTTTTTGGAGCAAAACGGGGCGGCCTCTGCCGGTGGAATATACCAGTACACCCATTCTGGATAATGGTCGCCTGGCCGGAGCTGTGGTGATTTTTCGCGATATTTCTGACCGTCGCGAGGCCGAGGCGAAATTGCGTAATGCGCTCGCGGAAGTGGAACAACTCAAACAGCGCCTGGAATTGGAAAACGCGTATTTGCAGGAGGAAATCAGCGCAGGTTATAACGCCTATCAAATCGTCGGGCGCAGCCTGCCCATTCAACGCATTCTGCATCAAATCCGTTTAGTTGCGCCCACAGATGCGACTGTATTAATCACTGGAGAATCCGGCACCGGTAAAGAATTAATCGCCCGCGCTATCCACACTGCGAGTGATCGCCAGAGCCGGCCATTGGTGCGTGTCAACTGCGCAGCAATTCCCGCAGAATTATTCGAGAGCGAATTTTTCGGCCATGTGCGCGGCGCCTTTTCCGGCGCGCTGCAGGATCGGCCGGGCCGTTTTCAACTCGCCGACGGCGGCACT
>JBQGED010000217.1:0-2067 GCA_052039425.1 Sphingobacterium griseoflavum
GGCTTGGAGCAACCGTAGCGGTAGGCATTGGTAAGCAGATTGATTACCACCTGCTCTACGCGAAATTCGTCCCAAAAGCCCACAACATCATCCTGCACGGATAATTTCACCGCGCAGCCGGCGGCATGCGCCTGCAGCGCCATGCCTTCCACCACTCGATTTACGAGTTTGGATAAATTGGTTTCCACCGGCCTTATGCTCAGGCGGCCGCTTTTAATGCGCGACACATCCACCATATCGCTGATCAAACGGATCATGCTGCGAATCTGGTGGCCATCGCGTTCAATCATCGCGCCCAGATTGGCCGGTGAAAACGCCTCCAGATCGCCGCGTTCGAGCTGCAATTGGCGCAATTGTGTTTCGACATACAGCGTATTGAGCGGCGTGCGCAATTCGTGGGCGACCAGAGACATAAAATCGTCGCGCATTTTTAAGGCGTGCTCGAGCTCCGCTTTGGTAGCCGCGAGAATCTGGCGATTTTCTTCGAGAATGATCAGTTGGCGTTTCACTTCATTGCGCTGCTGATAAAGCGCGACAAACACATTCACTTTACTTTTTACCGCGGCGATATCTAAAGGTTTGTGCAGAAAGTCCACCGCGCCGGTTTCGTAACCTTTAAAGGCAAAATTCAATTCGCGCCCGCCGGCGCTGACAAATACTATGGGAATATGACGGGTTTTTTCCGTGCTACGCATGAGTTCCGCCAATTCGAAACCATTCATGCCAGGCATCATCACGTCCAGAATCGCCAGCGCGAAATCGTGCTCCAGCAAAAGCGCCAGGGCCGCGTCGCCGGATTGCGCAGAATAGATGATGCGGTCTTCCTGCTCGATGATTTTGGACAGCGCCTGCAGGTTTTCCGGCAGGTCGTCCACTATCAGCAGTTTCGCCTTCTGGTCATCCAGCATTGAGGGTCTCCAAACGGTAAATCAAAGTGCGGATCTGCATTAACGGCAGGATCCAGTCGGGTCGACATGTATTCAGCGCAGCCCTCGGCATTATGTCGAATTCGGCTTCGTCCGGGTCCTGCACTATGGTGACTCCGCCCGCGCGGGCCACTGCAGCCAGACCTTCTGCGCCATCCTCATTGGCGCCGGTCAGCACCATGCCCAGCAGTGCGGCGCCGTAGGCGTCCGCTGCCGATGTCAGCAAAAAATCGATCGAGGGGCGGGAATAAAAACGCGGCTCCTCGCGACTTAAGGAAAACCAGCGTCCCTTTTCAATCGACAAATGGTAGCCGGGACTGGCGAAATAAACCGTGTTCGGGGCGACATATGCCTTGTCTTCGGCAAAGCGGACCGGCGGCGCCACGTGATGACTGAACACTTCGGTCAATTTGCTCGATTTGTCCTCCCCCACATGCAGCACCGTGATAATCGGTAACCGCAGCATTTTCGGCAGAGGCGTCAGCAGCGTCAGCAGCGCGCTGATTCCGCCGGCCGAAGCACCTATGACAATGGCCTGGATGTCGCGCTCCCGCTCACCCAGTGACACATCTGCGATTTCGCCATCGATACTCATTTTTTGCGATAAATCCGCCAGGGTTTGTCCACCGCCTCGAATGCCTCGCCCCAGCGCGAAAATTCCAGATTTTCTTTGCTGCCTAAACCGAGAAAGCCGCGGTGACACAGGGATTCATGAAACAGCTGGAGCGCGCGATTCTGCAATTCGTGATTGAAATAAATCATCACGTTGCGGCAGCTGATGAAGTGGGTTTCGGAGAACACACTATCCGTCGCCAGGCTGTGGTCGGCAAAGGTGACGTTTTCGCACAGGCTGCGGTCAAAAATCGCCGCATCGTAAGCGGCGGTGAAATAATCGGAAAAGGCATTTTTGCCTCCCGCCGCCTGATAATTTGCCGAATAAGCGCGCATGCGATTGAGGGGAAAAATACCTTTGCGGGCTTTTTCCAAGACCGAGGGATTTATGTCGGTCGCGTACAAAATGGTGCGCGCCAACAAGCCTTCCTCTTTCAACAGAATCGCCATGGCGTACAGCTCTTCACCAGTGCTACATCCCGCGATCCAGATTTTCAATGAAGGATACGTGCGCAGCAGCGGCACCACT
>JBQGED010000218.1:0-45005 GCA_052039425.1 Sphingobacterium griseoflavum
CCCCCGACTGCAATAGGCGCTGGGCTTTGGCCAGTTCCAGATCGCGGACTTCTTCCAAGCTCTGACGAAACATTTTGACAGTGGCAACCGCGTCCTGGGCGCGCAGGTCGTCAGCAAAACTCGCGACGCCTTCTTCAATAATTTCCGCAGCGATTTTCGCCGCCTGCTCCCGCGAGCGCATATTCTCATCGATGACATCGCGCAGGTCGTCAACGGTGTAGAGATAGACATCACTCAGCTCGGCAACTTGCGCCTCTATATCGCGCGGTACCGCTATATCCACCATAAACATGGGTTTGTGGCGGCGCTTCTTCAGCGCCGCTTCCACCGCGCCTTTACCCAGAATGGGCAGTTGGCTGGCAGTGGAGGAAATGACGATATCCGCCCGGTGCAGATGGTCCGGAATATCCGCCAGCAGAATGGCTTCGCCGTCGAAGTGCTTGGCCAGCTCCACGGCATTGACCAGGGTGCGGTTGGCGACGATGATTTTTTTCAGCCCCTGCTGACTGAGGTGGCGCGCCACCAGCTCAATGGTCTCACCGGCGCCGATCAGCAGCGCCGTATCTTTTTTCAGGTCGGAAAAGATCTGCTGCGCTAACGACACCGCAGCGTACGCGACCGACACCGGGTTTTCCCCGATAGCCGTTTCGGAGCGCACCCGTTTGGCGACAGAAAAGACTTTATGGAAGGTGGCGTGCAGCTGCGAACCCAGGCTACCCGCGTCATTGGCCATGGCGTAGGCGGATTTCATCTGGCCGAGAATCTGCGGCTCGCCCAACACCAGGCTGTCCAGACCGCTCGCCACCTTCATCATATGGCGGGCGGCCTCTAAGCCGGCGTAACTGTAATGGCAGCTCTGCAGCCGGGCAGCGTCGGTTTTGTGAAAGCGGGCGAGCCAATTAAGCAGGGATTGAGGGTCCGTCGCATCCAGCTCGGCGTAGATTTCGGTGCGGTTGCAGGTCGAGAGAATCGCCACTTCACGGACCGCACCTGTCGTCCGCACGCTCGTCAGCGCCTCCTGCATCTGCTCCGGCGCAAACGCCACGGCTTCACGCACCTCCACTGGGGCAGTGTTGTGATTGATACCAAAGGCGATCAGCGTCATACCGGATTGGGAACTGCCATATCAGCTAAACCGCGCATTGTCTTGTTTACGTAAATCACTGGCAAGTGGTGACGCCTTGAACCGGCCCGCACGCCACAGGTCAGAAACACCGTGATAGGAGAGATTGTTTGCCAAAACCTTTGCGGCGGCGGCATCATCCAACGACGCGACGGGAATCAGGTATTGGATTATAGTTTCCATCAGCAAAAGGGTCTGTCGACCCCTCTACACCACAGGCGCTTAACCAGCGAAAGATGTCCATGCCGCTCACCACCTCCGCACCTCCCGCCCCAACCCTGTTAAGACGCTCTCGCCTTGCGCTCCGCATTGGTGTTCTCATCGCCCTGCTGAACGGCTGCGCGAACAGTGGGCCACAAAAGCAGGATGAACCGGTAGTGGTCGAGCCAGAGATACCGGAATACATCTACGACCGTGCCTTCAGCAGCGACACTTTATATGCGTTGCTGGTTGCCGAGATCGCCGGCGAACGCCAGCGTTTCGACGTTATGTTGAGCAATTATGTGCAGCAGGCGGAAGCCACCGATGATCCCCTGATTACCGCTCGCGCTGCGCGCTTGGCGCGTTATCTAAACGCTGGTGGCGTCGCCCTGAAAATGGCGCAACACTGGCTGACCCTGGAACCCGAAAACCCGGAAGCGCATTTCATCGCCGCCGCCGAGCTGGTGCAAGACAACCTGCTCCTTGACGCCGTGCCCCATGCGGAGTTTCTGCTGGAACACGGCGAAACCTCCGGCCTTGATGCTATAGCGGCGCGAGCGCAACAAAATCACCATCCGGAAAATTCCGCCAAGCTACTGGAAGAATATCGCCGCCTGATGCAGGAGAATCCGGCGCAACCGGCGCTGTTGATCGGTGCGAGCCTGCTCTACCAGGACTTGGGCGATTTGGATCAGGCATTAACCCATGCCCAGGCCGCCGTCGCGTTACAGCCGGATGATTTCCAATCGGCCGCTCAGGAAACCCGCATATTGCAGCAGATGGGACGCCATGAGCAGGCGCAGGAGAAACTGGCGCAGCTGGTGGAGCGCAACCCAGGCAACACGCACCTGCGTTTGCAATATGCCCGCACCCTGTTGAAAACCGATCTTGGGGCGGCACAAAAGCAATTCGAAAAACTATTGGCGGAAGTGCCGGAAGATCCAGATCTGGCCATGACTATCGGCCTGATCGAATTGGAGCGCGACCAGTTGGATGCCGCCAAAAGCCGTTTTCAAACCCTGTTGACCAGCGAGCGGCACCGCTCCTCGGCACACTATTATCTGGGCCGCATAGCGGCGGCACAGCAGGACACGGCAGCTGCCATGGAGCACTTTAAAAAGGTGGAGCCCGGCAATGATTACCTGCCCGCCCTGTCGCAGTTGACAGAGCTGATGGCCGCCTCCGGTGAGAAGCAACAGGCGCTGGAGCTGGTGCGCCAGAAACGTAGCAGTGCAAGCAAACCCGATCAAATGGAAGGGCTGTTCCTCCTTGAAGCCCATGTGCTGAGCAACCAGAATCAATTGGCAGAGGCGCTGAACCCGCTACAGCAGGGCCTGGAGCAATTCCCGGATTCCACCAAACTGCTTTACACCCGGGCCATGCTGTTCGCCCGCCTGGACGATCTGCCCCGTGCCGAAGCGGATTTCAAGCGGGTGATCGAGTTGAAACCCGATAACGCCGCCGCGCTCAACGCCCTCGGCTACACCCTCGCGGACCGCACTAATCGTCTGGAAGAGGCCTACCACTACATTCGCGAAGCTTACCGGCTGGCACCGGAAGATCCTGCAGTCATCGACAGCCTCGGTTGGATCGAGTACCTGCGCGGCAATCACGAGGTTGCCCTGAAAAATCTGCGCAACGCCATGGAATTGATGCCTGACCCCGAAATCGCCGCCCATCTCGGAGAAGTTCTGTGGGTTACCGGTAAAAAGAAGGAGGCGCAGCAGGTCTGGCAGCGAGGGCTGAAACTGGAGCCGGAGAGCGCGATCATCCTCAACACCATCAAACGCCTAGGTAAGCGCCCGTGAGTTTGGCGGCCACTGACGGAAATCCCTCATGATGACCCTAATGCCCAAGGCGCTATTGTTAGCCGGTCTTTTTCTGGTGGCGCTGCTCAGTGGTTGTCAGAGCACTCCGCAAAAGAAAACAACTGGCGGCGTGCTGCAGGAGAGCCACCTTTACCGCGTAACAAGTTGGCAGGCGGAGGGCAAAATCTCCATTCAAATGGCGTCTGACCGACAGAGCGCTTCCTTTAAATGGACCCAGAATAAGGACAATTACGAGATCCACCTTTTCGGTCCCTTCGGTCAAGGCGCCACTTCGTTGCGCCGCACTTCACGGGGAGTCACTTTGGAAAATGTCAAAAGCGGCAAGCATAAAGCCGCTTCCGCGGAGGCGCTGATGCAAGAGGTGCTGGGCTGGCAGGTGCCGGTAACGAACCTGCAATTCTGGCTGCGCGGCATGCCGGCGAAAAAACCGCATCCGCAAAATCTGGAACGCGACCCTGCCGGCTTCCTCAGCCATTTGCACCAGGAGGGCTGGCAGGTGGATTACAGTCGTCACCAGGATTTCAATGGCTGGTGGCTGCCAACCCGCATACTCGCCGCGCGCAATGATCTGCGCCTGACCATCGCGATCAAAAACTGGCAGCTGCCCGACGCACCCGCCAACCTGCATTAAATCGAACCTGCCTATGCCCTTGTTCCTGCCCTGCCCCGCGAAGCTGAATCTTTTCCTGCACATCACTGGCCGACGGCCGGACGGCTATCACACGATCCAGACGCTGTTCCAGCTACTGGACTATGGCGACGACCTGCAGTTAGAGATCAACACGACGGGCGAACTGGAACTGACTCCTGCTTTTGCCGCGATTCCCCAGCAAGATAACCTGGTGTACCGCGCCGCCCGCCTGCTGCAAAACACCACCAGCTGCCGCATGGGCGCAACTATGCATCTGACGAAGCGCCTGCCCATGGGCGGCGGCATTGGAGGTGGCAGCAGCGACGCCGCCACCGCACTGGTCGGACTCAATCATCTCTGGCGCACCGGCTTAAACATCGACCAGCTCGCCGAACTCGGTCGCCAATTGGGCGCCGACGTCCCAGTGTTTGTACGCGGCAAAACCGCCTGGGCCGAAGGCATTGGCGAGCAACTTACCCCGCTGGAATTGCCGCCAAAATGGTACGTCGTGGTGGCGCCGGACTGCTCGATCTCCACCCGGGAAATATTTTCCAACGAAGGTTTGACAAGAAACTCGGAGAACATTACAGTACGCGCCTTCCTTGAGGAGGGCGGGAAAAACGACTGCCAGAAAGTGGTCGAAAAACTCTTCCCGCAAGTTAAGGATGCGGTTGATTGGCTAGGTCGTTTTGGACCTGCGCAAATGACGGGAACGGGGGCATGTGTATTTGCAGCCTTCGCAACGGAAGCAGAAGCGCGGGATGTTTTTGCCAAACGACCGACACAGTTGAACGGCTTTGTTGCCAAAGGTGTTAACGAATCGCCACTGCATCAACGCCTCCTGAAATAGCGTTGTCCCTGGGGTGTCGCCAAGCGGTAAGGCAGCAGGTTTTGATCCTGCCACTCGGAGGTTCGAATCCTTCCACCCCAGCCATTTCGTCAAGATTCGCCAACCCTTCACTGACTCTCTCCTCACTCGTTAACCAGTGAATCGGCTAGAGGTAGTCATAGTGGCGGACTTGATGGTCTTCTCCGGTACTTCCAACCCGGAACTCGCAGAAAAAGTTGTCGACCGACTCAGCATTCCTCTCGGAGATGCCTCAGTTGAGCGTTTCTCCGACGGCGAAATCAATGTTGAAGTCAACGAAAACGTGCGCGGTCGCGACGTGTTCGTCATTCAATCCACTTGCGCTCCCACCAATGATCACATTATGGAACTGCTGCTAATGGTGGACGCTCTGCGCCGCGCCTCCGCCGGCCGAATTACGGCGGTGGTCCCCTATTTTGGTTACGCCCGCCAAGATCGTCGGGTGCGTTCCGCGCGGGTTCCTATCAGCGCGAAAATCGTCGCCGATATGATGGCGTCGGTGGGCGTGGATCGCATGCTCACTGTGGACCTGCACTCTGAACAGATTCAGGGTTTCTTTGATATTCCCGTCGACAACGTCTATGGCTCCCCTGTTCTGCTCACTGATATCGAGCAGCGCAATTTCGAAGATCTGATTGTGGTATCACCCGACATCGGCGGCGTGGTGCGCGCCCGCGCGGTCGCCAAACAATTGGATATAGATCTCGCCATCATCGACAAACGCCGCCCCGCAAAAAATGTTGCGGAGGTGATGAACCTGATCGGCGAAGTCGAAGGTCGCACCTGTCTGCTGGTGGATGACATGGTGGACACCGCCGGCACACTCTGTAACGCCGCCAACGCATTGAAAGATCACGGCGCCAAGAAAGTGGTGGCCTATATTACTCACCCGGTATTGTCCGGACCGGCCATCTCCCGCATCCAACATTCGAAGTTGGATGAACTGGTGGTGACCGACTCGATTCCGCTGAATCTCGAAGCGAGCAACTGTAAAAGCATTCGCCGCCTCAGCCTGGCGCCCATGTTGGCGGAAGCCATGCGGCGCATCAGCAACGAAGAATCCTTGAGCGCGATGTTTCGCGCTTGATGACGGAGCCTTCGGGCTCCACTACAACTGCCGGCAACGCCGGCTTATTTAACCCCCGCTTATCTTCTGGTCGCGGAGATAACGGGTTCGAAATGAGGACATCTCCATGTCTAAAGAAGACTTTAAATTGAACGCCAAAGTGCGTGAGGTTTCAGGGAAAGGTGCGAGCCGCCGCCTGCGCCGTCTCGCCAACGAAGTGCCGGGCATCATCTACGGTGACGGCAAGGCCCCGCAAAACATCAGCATCAACCAGTTTGAACTGGTGCGCCATTTGGAAAATGAAGCGTTTTATTCGCACATCATTTCCTTGAATGTTGATGGCAAGCAAGAAAACGTGATTCTCAAGGATCTGCAGCGCCACCCGTCCAAAGTGCAACTTTTGCATGCGGATTTTCTGCGCGTTTCCAAAACCAAGAAAATCACCGTTAGCGTACCTCTGCATTTCATCAACGAAGATACCTGTAAAGGCGTCAAACTTGGTGGCGGCAGCATCGCGCACAATATGACGCAGCTCGAAGTGTCCTGCTTGGCGTCGGACCTGCCGGAGTACATCGAAGTTGATCTGGCGGATGTTGACGTTGGTCAGACGCTTCACATCTCCGACCTGAAACTGCCCAAAGGCGTTGAATCCGTCGCATTGAGCCACGGCGCGGACCACGACCTGCCGGTATTGAGCGTGAACAAGCCCAAAGGCGGCGACGCAGAAGAAGCAGCCCCGAGCGCCTAAGCCGTTGCCAGTTGTTGCTGACGCCTTAACTGTTGCCTTATGAAACAGACGCCAGTACAACTGATCGTGGGCCTGGGCAATCCAGGCCCCGAATATGCCAATACCCGCCACAATGCCGGCCAGGACTTGGTCGAAGAGCTGGCGCGGCAATCTCACATCACTCTTAGCTCCACCCCGAAATTTTTTGGTTATTCCGGCCGCGGCACGATTGCTGGTCAGGACGTGCGCCTGCTGGTGCCAACCACCTATATGAATCGCAGTGGCCAGGCGGTCTGCGCCTTGGCGCAGTTCTACCGGATTCCTTCCGAAGCCATACTGATCGCCCACGACGAATTGGACTTGCCTCCAGGTGCCGCGCGCCTCAAATTCAGCGGCGGGCACGGCGGCCACAACGGTCTGCGCGATATCATCAGCGCGTTGGGCAATAACAAAGATTTCGCCCGCCTGCGCCTGGGCATAGGCCACCCCGGCAACGCCAAACAGGTTGCCGACTATGTTTTGAAACGCGCCCCGCAGACGGAAAACGAATTGATCCAAACAGGCATAGAGCGCAGCCTCGCCGTCATCCGTGATATCGTCAGTGGCGACTGGGAACGCGCCATGCGCACTCTTCACACTCAATAGCTTTCTTTATCAAACTTCTTTAATCGAGATTTTGTTATGGGTTTTAAATGCGGCATTGTGGGCCTGCCCAACGTCGGCAAATCCACCCTTTTCAACGCCCTTACCCAATCTGGGATCGCGGCGGAAAATTTTCCGTTTTGTACGATTGAGCCCAATTCCGGCGTGGTGCCAATGCCCGATCCGCGCCTGGATGCGCTGGCCGCCATAGTCAAACCGGAACGCGTAGTGCCCACCACCATGGAATTTGTCGATATCGCCGGCCTGGTCGCCGGTGCGTCCAAAGGTGAAGGACTGGGCAATAAGTTCCTCGCCAATATTCGCGAAACGGAAGCCATTGCGCACGTTGTCCGTTGCTTTCAGGATGACAATGTCATTCACGTCGCCAATAAAGTGGATCCGGCAGCGGATATCGAAATTATCAATACTGAATTGGCTCTTGCCGATTTGGAAACGGTCGACAAAGCCCTACAGCGTTACGCCAAAGCGGCCAAAGGCCAGGACAAACACGCGCTCACCATGAAAAGTCTGCTGGAAAAAATCCAGCCCCATTTAAATGAAGCCAAACCGCTGCGCTCTTTTGGTTTGACTAGTGATGAGCTTTTAACGTTGCGCGAGCTGAATCTGCTCACTGTAAAACCCACCATGTATATCGCCAATGTGGCGGAAAATGGCTTTACCAATAATCCGCTACTCGCCGTGGTGGAAAAAATCGCCGCCGAAGAAAAAGCGGTGGTCGTACCCATCTGCAACAAACTGGAAAGTGAAATTGCCGAGCTGGATGACAGTGAAAAAGCCGATTTTCTTGCGGAAATGGGCATGGATGAGCCCGGCTTGAACCGCGTAATCCGCGCGGGTTACGCATTGCTGGGCCTGCAAACCTACTTCACCGCCGGTGTAAAAGAAGTGCGCGCCTGGACCATCCCCGTCGGTGCCACCGCGCCGAAATCCGCCGCCGTTATTCACACGGATTTTGAAAAAGGATTTATTCGCGCCGAAGTGATCGCCTATGAAGACTTTGTAAAATTTAAAGGCGAAGCGGGCGCGAAGGAAGCTGGAAAATGGCGTTTGGAAGGCAAGGAATATGTGGTGCAGGACGGCGACGTCATGCACTTCCGTTTTAACGTCTAATTCCATCAGCTAATTCATTTCTTTTAAATCCTCTCTCAAACCGGGTAACGAACGCGCCAGCGTTCTTCCCCGGTGATTAATGTTCTTCCCCGGTGATTAATGTTCTTCCCGTGATAATGCTCTTGGCCAAGTGATATAGTCCCCCGTCAATTTCCCGAGTAGCCACCTCTATGCTCCCTCTCACCGTCTGGGGTTTAGCGCTGGGCCAAGCGCTGCTGATTACCGGCAATATTTTGTTGATCTCAGTGAACGCACTGATCGGTCAGCGTTTGGCGCCTCATCAAGAATTGGCGACACTACCCGTCGCGGTGCAATTTATCGGTTTGATGGCGGCAACCCTGCCCGCCGCGCAAATCATGCGCTTGATGGGTCGTAAGTTCGGTTTTCTATTGGGAAACCTGATCGGCCTCGCTGGTGGTCTGCTCGCCTGTTTTGCTATTGCGAGAGAAAATTTCGTGCTGTTTTGCATCAGCACCACCCTACTCGGTATCGCCATCGGCATCAGTCAACAATATCGTTTTGCCGCCACGGAAGCCTGCTCTCCGCAAGACCGTCCTCGCGCCATCAGTCTGGTAATGGCGGGCGGAGTACTGGCTGCGATTCTCGGCCCGAATCTCGCCGTCTGGTCCAATAAACTCTGGCCGCAGCCTGAATTTCTCGGCGCTTTTGCCGCCTTGGTCGCCCTCTATGGTTTGAACCTGTTACTGATTGCGAGCCTTCCGCTGCCGCAACCCACGCTCGAAGAACAAACAGGGGCAAGCCGCTCCTACGGCGAACTTTTTCGGCAACCGAAATTATTCACCGCCATAGTGGCCGGCGCTATTGGTTATGGCGTGATGATCCTGGTGATGACGGCAACTCCCATAGCCATGCACCATCACGCCCACGACTTTCGCAATACCGCCAGCGTAATTCAGTGGCACGTGCTCGGCATGTTTCTGCCGTCATTTTTTACCGGGAGATTGATCGCTCGCTGGGGCGAAATCGCCATTATTCAAATGGGCTGCGCACTGCTGGCGGCGTGCATTGCCATTGCCCAAATCAGCACTGGCTATTGGTTCTTTTTACTGGCGCTGATGGCATTGGGTGTGGGCTGGAATTTCACGTTTATCGGTGCGACTTCGCTGCTGACCACCAGCTATCGGCCGGCGGAAAAAGCTCGGGTTCAAGGCATGAATGATTTTCTGGTCTTCGCCTGCTCGGCGGTAGCGAGCCTACTGGCGGGACATCTGCAGTCGCAGCTGGGCTGGAATTGGTTGAATTTGTCCATGCTGCCGGCAATCGGCATCGCCATGCTGCTGGTATGGCGTAACGGGCGCATCGAGCGCCAAAATGTGGCAGACCCGGATACACCCTGAGCCCGCCATTTTTCCGTAACGCGACCTTTAAACTTTGTAAGGCAACGGCCCCAAATAATCCTTCTTACCCAGATCGACGCCGTTGTGGCGCAAAATGGCATAGGCGGTGGTCACGTGGAAATAAATATTCGGAATCGCGTGTTGAATGGCGAATTCAAGACCGGTGAGATATTTGCCTTCCCAACGCGGCTGGCTCACGGTGCGGGCTTCCGCTCCGACAAAATCTTCAGCGGAAAATCCGGCCAGATAATCCTGTACAGACTTAATGCGCGCCTGCAATTCCGCCAGAGTCATTTCGGTATCCGGATGTACAGGAGCGCTATCCACTTTGCCGGTGAGACGCGCGACGCCTAACTTGGCAGTGTCGCAGGCGATCTGCACTTGTCGGATCAAATGAAATTGATCTGGTGCGAGGCGCGCATTCAATAGTACCGCCACATCGAATTTTTTCGCTTCCGCATAGGCGGCGCCTTTATCGAGAATAGCGCTGAGGTTACCGAGCACTTTACTGAACTGCACAACCGTCAAATCGTAGAGCATAAATCGACCCTCTGAATAAATGAGAGAAGTGGAAGGGGAACGCAATATGACACTCCCTCACGAGAGAAGCAAACCCGCCTCGCCGCCGATTAATCATCCTTACCGCGCTTCAGCAACGCATCTTTAAGGCGATCTTTCGCTCCGGATGTCACATCTGCGAGCTTGGCGTTGAGCATGTTTTCGATTTGTCCATCGACGCTATCGACTTCCGTTCCCTGCCGATTTAAGGAAGCCAGCAAGGCGGATTCATCACCCAGCTGTTCTTTGAGCGTTGCATCCAGCTGCTGGCGCAGGCGTGTTTCCACGCCGGCCAACTTTTCCCGCGCTTCCCCGAGCAGAGCGTCGCCAATCACTTTATCCAGCGAGGAGCGGATGCTGACCTCCGGTTGATTAAGCTGCCCGGCCGCTTTTATCTGCAAAGGAATCTCTGTCTGCCGATTCAGCAGATCCGCCAATTGCTCCATATAACGGTTACCCGCCGCACTGAATTCGGGTTTTTGCAGAAGCACTGTCGCCTGCTGTTCCACCAACCGGTCAACCAATTTAAGTGAACCGTCGGAGGCCAAAAGGCCTTGTGCAAGCTGTAAACGATTTTCACCGCCGCCGAGCGCAAACTGATCAAACACCAGTCCCTGCATTTTCCACTGCACATTTGTAGTCATATTTTCGCGCACGGCGAAATCACCGTTTAGAGAAAATGCCGCGAGGCGTGGCAATTTTTCGATATCGACGTTAAACGTGGTCGGCGCATTGATGATGGCATGCTGCGCGGTAATGTTTTGCAACCGCACACTCGCCTCACCTCCTGCAACCAACCACTGCAGATGCGCATTGCGCACCAAAAAATCGGGATATGGCTGGCGCGGCAGAGGCAATATCCGGTTCGGCAGGACCGGCTTTTCCTCGGTTACGTCTTCAGCGCCTTTACCACCTTCCGCCGGACTATAGGGTTTGATCAAACGATAAAAGGTTTCCAATTGAGAAATTTTTTTGCCCCAAAAATCGCCCAATAAAATTTCGCTGAGGGGCGCCAAACCGCCATCGCGAATGTTGGCCAACTCCTGCAGGCGTCGCCAATCCGCCTCTCCTGCGGCACGCACCTCCGCCACCGATTGCTCCAGGCCGGTACGCATTTGTGACAGCTCCTCTTTTACTTGCCGAACCTTTTCGCGCTCCTGCCGCAACGTATCCTGCAAAGTCTTCAACTGCTCCGCTTTGGTGGCAAGGTCAGCGGCATCTTCGATCTTACTATCGGTTAGTGCTTTGATTTGCGCTTGTATGGTGTCGAGCTTCTCTTTTTCCGGTAGTTTGTTCTTCAGGTCGGCCAATTGCTCCTTTTGCCGCGCCATAAGACTGCGCAATGCTTGGCCTTTTTCCTGGGATTGCAGATCGACCCGCGCCAGCAGCTCATCGGCATTGGGAATATCGAGGCGGAGAACATCGGAGAGATCGATTTGCTCTTCCGCATTAGCATTTTCACCGCGATAGACCTTCCCGGGCCGGCGGCGCTCACTGCCAAACTCGAGCCCCTCCAGAGAAAGATCCTGCACCACGTAGTAACCGAGCAGCGCCGGCCACAATTCCAGTGCCGCCTGCGCTTTGGCAAAACTGACGCTGTTGTGCGTCGGCTGGTTTTTGTCGGTAATTTGCAGATCGCGAATATTAAGTGCCAAGGGCGCGAGACTGATGCCAACCCTATCGATATTCACCTCTGCACCGGCTGCTTTTTCCAGGGTGTATACCATGCCCAGCCGCAACGCGAATCCAGCAAACAGATACACCAGTGCAAACACCACTGCCAGCAGAGCCAAAAAAACCAAAAGGCCAGATTTACGGATCATGTAGATTTCCTCAACTCAATTTTTCGTAGATCTGGACCAACTTGCTGGCTTTCAGCACCTGCACCACTTTCCATTTACGCATCTGCGCCATGATGCGCAGGCGATATTGGATAACAAAAAAGGCGGCCAGCCAGGTCAGCGGCAGCAATAAAAACACACCTAATAAAAACGCCCCCAAAACCAGGGTGTGATGAAAATGCAGCAGCTGCAGACTTTCGGTGGACGCCAACAATTCCAGGAATGCAGGATTCTGCGCATACTGCCAAGCCAGTGCTTCGAGGCCATCGCCAAAGATCAGCATCAACCCGCCGCACACACCCCAAACCAAGAGGAATGTCGATAAATTAATGGTGAAGAAGCAGACGATCAGCAAGATCACCAACGTAAGCAGTCCAAACGGCAGCAGTCCAGCGAGTACGCCGAAACCCACTGCCCAGCCAATCTGCCAGGGTGAATCTTCGGAATTGAGAACTTTGAGAATCTTGGCCAAGAGGGTCAACATTCGATCTTCCTTTTATTGGAAGGCAGCCTCGTATCGAGACTATCCGGATTAAGCCCCCCAAATGCGGGAAGCGGACCTGAGCAGCGCTTGATAACACCGTGCGACTGCCAGGTCAATTACTAACACAATGTATGTCAGCACAAACTCACAATCGCTTTGTCGACAGATTTATTCGTGCTTCATCGTTACCGCCTAAGCATCGTTACCGTTCGTCGCCTGAGAAAAAAAATTGGATCGCTTTTAAGAGCCTGATCGCATTTGGTTTCGCGTAAAAAATAAAAAAATTCTTATAACCAAATCTGCCAATTACTTTACAAGCCTAACTTAGCCAAGCACAAAAAAATTGGGCTGGAGCGAACGGATAAAACAATCAGCGACTCAATTCCTAATTTCGCGTTTTTTATATATAAAAATCTCATATACCCCTACAAAAAGCCATAAAAACCTTGGCACGCAATTCCTCTGTTTCCCCTTTTTATGTCTTCTAATAGATGATTTATTTATTCAAATTTCCTTCCATCTGTTCATCTCCAATTAATTTTCCACCCCTAACTCGAGTGTGAAAATTAGCAACTTGTCGTCATACTTTTCTTGCCAACACCCTAACAATTTATGAGGTAAGAAAAATGGCAGCATCTTTTGCGTCTTCCGCATCTATTTCCACCGTCGCGCAAATCAACAATACACTTCACGAGCGTGATTTTTTCCCCACCATCGAAGCACCCTCTTATCGCAGTATCAAAGCTTATGGGCCACTGCTCGATCATGTTTTTTCGCTTCGTTATGAGAGTTACAGCGCCGAGGACTACATTGAAAAAAATGTGTCACGGCGTTTCATGGACGAGTTCGATGGAACCCCCAATTGCGATTCATTTCTCGTTTATTTCAAAAAGAAACTGATTGGATCCATCCGCTCTTGTATTTATTCTCCCGATAAGGAGCACCGCATCCCGGTGATGGACGTTTTTGAGCGGGAGCTAAAAGAGGATGTCGGGATGGATAAAACCATGATTGAAGCGAACAAATTTGTTGTACATCCGGATTTCCAACGCCAGGGCGGCGTTAAAGCGAGATTCACCATCTATCGCAATATTATTGAGTCTGCCATTCGTGAAAAGGCAAACTGCATCGTTGTGGCTGTAAGACCCGCTCATGTAAAATTTTATCGAATGTTTTATATGGAACCGGTGTCCGACGCAAAGTCGTATCCTCATCTAAACTTTCAGACGGTGCTGATGGCATGTCACGATATTGAAGCGGCCAGAGACTTCATCTGGAGCAAAACCGGAGATTAATTGCAACAATGATTCATTATTTTGTCGCCGGAATACTCGATCTTATTTTTGGTGCCATTGCGCTCACCAAAAAACGAGATGGAACGACAAAAGCTTTTGCCCTTGCCGCATGCTGTATTGCGGCATGGTCATTTGAATTGTTTGTATTGAGTAGTCTCGGCGACGCATTTTGGCGAGAAAAGCTTTTTCATGTTTTGCGTATCGGGATGTTTCTCATCCCGCCCGCACTTGCTCTTTTGACATGGCGCCTGATCGGCTCCCGCTCCCGTCTCTTTTATCGCTGGGTGCTAATCCCGGGATTCACCTCGAGCGTGGCATTGGGTCTGCTCAACACTTTGGTATTTCCCTCCGAATTGCGCCCGGTCAGCAGCGGCTATCTGCCGGTGCCTGATCTGATTTACTACGGTTTTATTCTGTGTTTCATTTGGTGCTTCCTGAATAGTATTGCCCTCGGTATTTTCAGCTTTCGCACCGTCACCGCGCGTGAGAAACAAAAGCTCAAGTGGCTGCTGATTACCTTGGTGGCGACTTTTATCTTCGCGAGTCTGGCGATTGTTTTGCTGAAGTTTGACTTCTACCTATCCAAACTCATCGGTGTGGTACCCAACCTGGTGTTTGTGTCATCGCTGTTGTACGCCACCATTCGCCACGAGCTTATGGATATCCGTGCGATTCTCAGTGCAGCGCTCGCGCGCACCTTGATCTTGGCCCTGGCCAGCGGCTCCTATTTCGCGCTGATAACCAGCCTGCCACTGCAAAGCTCCCTCACCAATGCGCTGATTGCCATCGCTTTTTTTGCGGTATTCCTGGAAGCCTACCCCCGCCTGCTGAAGTGGCTGCTGCCCAATACCAACCGCCTGTTGGCTGCGAGCACCTACAACTATGATGAAGTCACCGAGCACATGCGCGGCCAGCTGAACAAATGCACCACCTATGCAGAATTGAACGATCTGCTCGATTATTTGTTTCACCATGTGATCAAAGTGCGCCAGTATCAATTGTTCCTCGCGGATACCCCCAACAACAGTGACATTCAATTTGTATCCCTGGGAAACCCCAATAAAACCTTCAGTTTATCGGGCGGAACACCGCTTGCCGGCCATGTATTGCACGGTAATTCGATTGTCATGATCGATGAAACAGCGCCGGAGCTCAAAACCAAGCTGGAGCAAAATTCCGCGATCAGTTGTTTTCCGGTGACCCAAAACGGAGCAATCATTGCGCTTATTTTTGTCGGCCGCACTCTGACCTCCGCTTCCTACTATCGCTACGACGATATCCGTCTGATGGAATGGATGGTGAATGAACTAGCGCAAACGTTGCAACGCATCAGCATGTTGGAGAAATTGCACAAGGAAATGGCTGAAGCGAAGAAAAAACTATCGTTGCTCAATGTTATGAACCTCTACCACCACGATATCAAAGCTCCGCTCTCCATTATCGATGGCGTGGTCTCCAATGATCTTTATGACGACGAAAAGAGGCGCCAGGTGATTCTCGAGCAGGTTGCCTGGGGTTCGCAGCTCATCACTACCATGGCGCGCTTGCTCAATGGTGGGCGCAAAATCAAAGTAGAGCGTCTATCTCTTGAGCAAGTTTTAACGGACTGCGCGATGGTATTTGGCCGTACCATTCCCAATCTGCGCATGCATTTTGGCGGTGTACCTGAAATCAATGGCGACGCGGAAGACCTGAAAATTCTGTTTATCAACGTGCTGAAAAATGCCCATGAGGCAACCAAGCCTGGAGGGGAAACGGATATTCAGGTGCGCACCTGGGCGGATAGCCGACGTATCTATGTCGCGATTGAAGATGCGGGAACCGGGATGACAGAAACCCAGCAGAAAAATCTTTGGGATGGGCTGGAAAGCACTAAAAAAGGTGGCAGCGGAATCGGGTTACAGACCATCAAACGCATCGCCGATGAGCATAGCGCATCGATTCATGTGGAAAGCCATTTGAATAAAGGCACTGTTTTTACCTTTTCTTTTCCGCATCAGGGATAATTCCGCCGCGCCTTATTAGGCGGATTAACCCTGCAGCAAAGCTTCCAAAGATTCCAGGCGGAACGGTTTTTCCAATATACCGTCTACTTTCAACTCTTCTGCGTCCACCGCACTCAGGGGCATGTTCGACACCAGGATGATGCGCATGTCCGCAGCGCCGGCAGCACGCAACTCGCCGATTAAATCCCGCGCATCCCGCCCCGATAGCATCAAATCCAGCAGCACCAAGCCGTGGACTTTTTCCACCACTCGAATCAGCGCGTCGCGCGCGTTGTTGGCCACGTCCACCTGGTAGCGGTCGCCCAATTGTTTGAGAGCTATTTCCTGGTGCACCAGCTCGTCCTCCACCAGTAAAACCTTGGAGGAAAAATGCGCGCTATTCGAAGAGGGTTTGGAGGATAAAGCCGAGATATTTCCGGGCACAAGAATCGAGGAAAATAAGCGCACCGCGTGGCGAATTTTGCGAATGTCCGCCTCCAGCGCTTCGGGCAGGGACGCGAGTGAATCCAATCGCTCCGGTGTCATCTGTGGTGGCAAGCCTAGGCTGCGGCAGTGTTCCATCAATGAAGGAAGGTAAGTCGAAAGCACCTGAAGATTTAATTGCAAGGTGGCAAGAGGTGTGGCGACATCATGCACCAGGTCACGTCCGGCAGTCGCCAGATGCGGGTCATTTTTTTGGGTAATATCGGAATCCTGTGCGGACATATCGGCCTCGGATGTGTCGCCTCTTGAGTACTCCAGCACCAAAGCGGTCGATCAGCTGATCTGCAAAATTTTTAAGATACCATCCCTCTCTACCAGATCGGCCAGTGTATAGCGATCACACTCCGCCAGAAAAGCCGCCATCGCATCTGTTAACACGTTTTTGAGCCGGCAAACGGGCAATAAAACACAGCGTGAGGGCGCCTCACAATCCACCGCTCTCAGGTTGTTCTCCAAGCGCCGGATGACATCGCCGAGGCGGATCTCCTGTGGTGGTTTCGCCAGGCGTATACCGCCGCCCTTACCCCGCCGGGTGGCGATGAAACCCTCCCGTCCCAACTGGTGCACGATCTTGTTGACATGGTTGCGCGACAAGGCAAAGGCCTCACTAGCCCGGTCAATATTAATGGCTTCTCCCTCAGGCAATGCGCTCATATACATCAATATGCGCAAGCCGTAGTCGGTGTAATAGGTCAACTGCATTGCCAAACGTCTCTTATCAAATTAGAGGGTTGCCAAGATACCAGCATGTGAGTATCTTAAAGATACATTTTAAATGTATCTTTTGGAGTGAGCAAAAAATGAGCTTATTTGAACGCATTGGTGGGGCTGCCGCGGTGGATGCTGCGGTTGATATCTTCTATCGCAAAGTATTGTCCGATGACCGTATCAGCCACTTTTTCGACACGGTGGATATGGAAGCGCAGGCGGCCAAACAAAAAGCCTTTCTCACCATGGTATTCGGCGGACCCAATCACTATTCAGGCAAGGATCTGCGCGAAGGTCACAAACATATGGCGCTGACAGAAGTGCATTTCGACGCAGTGATCGAAAATCTCGCCGCGACCCTGCGGGAATTGGGAGTGAGTGACACCGACATCGGCGAAATCGCTGCAATCGCCGGCAGCGTAAAAGACGACGTATTAAATCGCTGATAAATAAACTGCTGTTACACAGGGATGTGAACAAAACCGTGGTCCGATCATGACACTTATCAAATTCTACGACCAAATGTTCCCGTTGCAGGACAACGAAACCGTATTGGACGGACTGCTCCGTCACGGTGTGGATATTCCCCACGGCTGCCGCGCGGGAGCCTGCCAAGCCTGCATACTCCAAGTTAATGAAGGAAATGTGCCTCCGAAAGCGCAAACTGGGTTAAAAAATACGCGCAAAGAATTGGGTTATTTTCTCAGTTGCCAATGTACCCCTACTGACCCCATCGACATACGGTTTGCCGAACAAGGGCATGCGCGAAGCGCCGCAGAAATTATTTCTGTGGAAAAAATTACGTCGCATATTTTGCGGCTGCGTTTGCGCAAAGCATGGGATTTCCACGCCGGCCAGTATCTCAATATCTGGCATGAGATTGCAGAAAAAAATCTGATTCGCAGCTATTCCATCGCCAGTCTGCCTCACGAAAATTTTATTGAACTGCATATCAAAATCATCGCCAACGGCAAATTCAGCCGATGGGCCGCCGAGCATCTGCGCCAGGGCGACAACATCACTGTACAAGGCCCCCTCGGCGATTGTTTTTACAACTCTGGTGATATTCACCAAACACTGCTTTGTATCGGCATAGGTACAGGATTGGCACCGCTCTACGGTATTGTTCGCGACGCTTTACATCAGGGACATTTGGGCAATATTCATTTGATTCTCGGCGCACGTGAATCCGCTGGATTTTATCTGCGCGACGAATTGGCCGATTTGCGAAATACTTATCCACAAGTGGACATTCATTTTGTCTGTCAGAACCAGGACGCAAACCCGGGGGATATTGGCGAAACGGATATCTATCAATTCGTCAAAGCGAAATTTCCCAACACCAAAGGTGTGCGGGCTTATTTGTGCGGCGCGGACACATTTGTGCGTAAGATGAAAAAGCAGATATTTCTGGGCGGCGCCAATATGGCCGATATTCACGCCGACGCGTTTTTGCCCTGCAGTTAACCGCAACAAACGCGCGCTGAGGACTGGTTAACGGCCGCCGGCTTGCCTCACATCCGGGCTTAAGCTAGTGTACGGAGCTTTGCGAAATGCCGGCACAGCCGGCATGGCTCCTAGTAACCAAGGTGACTTCATGACTTTCTCCCTCACCGGCCGCCAGTTCCCCGCCACCCGTATGCGCCGCAATCGCTTCAGCGAGTTTTCCCGCCGCTTGGTGCGGGAAAACTCGCTTTCCGCAGCAGATTTTATTTATCCGATGTTTATCATCGAAGGCAACGGTCAGCGCGAACCTATCGAGTCCATGCCCGGGATAGAGCGGGTTTCCATCGATGAGCTGAAAAAAGAGGTGGAAGAACTGCTCACCCTCGGCGTTCCTGCCATTGCCCTGTTTCCCAAAATCGACGCATCCCTGAAAACAGCCGACGGTTCGGCCGCATTTAACCCCGCCGGATTGGTGCCGCGAGCAGTGCAGGCGATCAAGGATGCCTTTCCAGAGATGGGAATTATTTGTGATGGCGCCCTCGATCCTTACACCACTCATGGTCAGGACGGAATCATCGACGACAGCGGATATGTTCTTAATGATCCCACGGTGGAAGCGCTGCGCCGGCAGGCGGTGGTCTGCGCACAGGCTGGTGCGGATGTCATTGCACCCTCGGACATGATGGATGGCCGCGTGGCGGCCATACGCCAGGAGTTGGACAAACACGGTTTTATCAACACGCAGATCATGGCCTATTCCGCCAAATATGCCTCTTCATATTACGGGCCGTTTCGCGACGCTGTCGGTTCCGCCGCCAATCTCGGCAAAAGCAATAAATACAATTACCAGATGGACCCCGCCAACAGTGATGAAGCGCTGCAAGAAATCGCCCTAGATCTGCAGGAAGGGGCGGATATGGTAATGGTGAAACCCGGCATGCCCTATCTGGATATAGTCCAAAGGGTAAAACAAACTTTTGGCGTGCCCACATTTGTGTATCAGGTCAGCGGCGAATACGCGATGCACAAATTAGCGATTCAAAAAGGCTACCTCGCTCCGGAGGTAATGCTGGAATCCCTGTTGTGCATCAAGCGCGCAGGCGCTAATGGCATATTGACGTATTTTGCTAAAGAGGCAGCCGTCCTTCTGCAAAAACAAAATTATTAACGCATTTCTTAGACGCCGCGGCAGCGCCACCTAGGCACCGTCGCAGCAAATAAGTCCTCACTTCCTTTCTGTCCCTATATTTGCACGCTATAACTGACTTCACTTTTATCGGAATTTTTTCGAAAGGATGAGGTTTCTCGCAGGTAAGTCCTGGTTATAATACCGGCCTCTTATTAACCTGTTATTTTATTCATGCATTCCATTCAAAACAGCTTGCCAGCCGTATCAAACGCCAGTTTGAGTAAAGGCATGTGGTATGTCGTTCACGACGGCAACAACGTGATTCGCGCCTGGGGATCTGGTTGGGCAGGACTTGAACGTGTCTATTTCAACGATGAATTAGTCGCCCGCCACCATCAACTGACGCGTTTAGAAACTATCTGTTTTGAAAAGAACCAGCACAAGGATCGTATTCAATGCACCAACACCAGCTTACAAAAATGGCAGGCACGCTGTGTATTTTGGCGCGATAATGTGAAATTGTGCTCTCTAAAATGCCGCCGCCGGAAAATTTTCAACATCCGCCCGACCACAGCGCACTTAACCGCTGGTTTAATCGCAGGCTTGATAGGTGGGGCGCTGCAAGCGCCCGCTGTTTTCGGCATTCTTTTCGTTTTTCTGTCCTTAAGCCTTACCCTGCTAACCACAGCAAAAACCGAGGATTTTATTATCGAGCAGGAGCCGGTCGTCCCGTGACCGTATGCGTATTTTCGCTGTGATTACTCCTTGTACCAGCTTCCATCTTTGTTCTTTTTGATCAGCATTTTACTAAACCAGTAGAAGCGACCTTTATCCGGTGCGGTGCAGTTGAATTTGCTACGGCCGGATGGTATGGCTTTGCTCGCGGTCACATGCAGCTTCCCGTCGCGGATTTCAGTCGCCGCTGGCTCTCCGACGTAAAAACACGATATTTTTTTCAGGATCTCGACATCACCCTCGATGACCAGGGTCACCTTCGCCGTTTTTTCGGAGACCAAAGAATCCTGTACAGACCGCCCGCTCTCATCCAACAGCGCCGCATTTTTAATCGGCATGGGCAGACTGGATGCTTTGACGGCAAAATCTTTAATATCGCCGTAGTCGCCACCAAACGGAAAACGCGGCAAACCCCTTAAGCTGTCAAACGGGGCTATAGCCCCGGAATGCTGGGCAAAGGCGATGTAACCCTGCTTCTCCAACAGAGATTCCAGAGCCAGATTGTGCTCGCCGAATGGGTAAGCAAAGACGCGCAACTGGCGCCCGACCTCAGCGTCAATTCTTTTTTGAGCATCCTCAATTTCCTGACGCGAGCGCGCAAGCCAATCCGCCTCTTTTTCTTCGGCTTGCCGGCGAATCATATGGGCGTGACTAACCGAGTGATTGCCGATGGTTACACCGGCTTTTGCCATTTCCCGCAGTTGTTCCCAGCTCATATAGTGGCGATTTTTTTCGTCGTGATGCTGCGCATTGACGAACACGGTAAACGGCCAATTGTATTTGCGCAGCACTGGCCAAGCGGCATGATAAATCGACGTATATCCGTCATCGAAAGTAATCACCACGGCTTTATCTGGAAGTGTTTTATTGCCTTGCAGAAGATTCAAGAGATCCGGCATGGATAAAACCTGGTACTGATTCTCCGCCAGCCATGCCATATGTTGCGCGAAACGCTCGGGCGTAATGCTGGTTGCCGGCGGCGTCTCCGTACTGACGTGGTGATATTGCAAAACCACTAAGGCAAAGCCGTCTTGCGAAAACAAAACCAACCAGATCAATATAAAAAAAGCCATAGCCCGAATAGCTTGGGTATTCATTCATCTACTCCCCAGTTACACAGTCTCACACCACAACAATGACGTCACGGAATCTAAACCTACCTACGTAATAAGTCCACCCACACCATTAAGCCGTGGCACTTTTGTTGCAAAAACCTCCGAGCTGTTTTTGAATTTTTATTAAAAATCGATGATTTGATACAGAACACTGTAAAGGCTACAAATCATTCGTGTATGAATTACAGGCGGAGACTCCTTATGAAAAATCATTATTTTCGCTTTCTTCTTCCACTCGCGCTGGTTTTTACGGCGGCATGCAGCTCAGTACCAGCGCCAACCACCTTATTGACCCAAGCACAGGAGCGTGTGCGGCAAGCCGAAAGCGCTGGCGCCGAGGAAACCGCGCCACTGGTGTTGCGCGACGCCCAGCAATATCTCAACGAAGCGCAAAACTCCATAGAGAAAAAGGATTTTGAAGAAGCGGAGCAACTGTTGGAAAAATCCCTGATAAGTTCTGAACTGGCCATCGCCCGCACCAGCTCGAGCAAAGCGCAGACTGCGGCGGAGGAGATCGAAAAAAATCTGGACTTATTGCGTCGTGAAGCTACGCCCAATTCGCGTAGCACTTCCTCCTACGAATCATTCGAATAATATAACGGAGACTTTTTATGAGAACGCTACTAGCCGCTGTTATCGTAACTCCCGCGCTCCTGCTGGCGGGCTGCGCTACCACTCCCAAAGAAAATAGCCAAATTATTGAATTGCAACGTCAGATAGACAATTTGGATTCCGGTCCCGAGGGCAAGCGATACGCACCTATCGCTGTGCGTGAAGCGCAGGAGTCACTGGACAAATTAAAATCATTTAAAGGTACGGCAGAGGAATATCAACATCAGCTGTTTCTGACGGAGAAACGGATAGAAATTGCCCGTGAAAACGTATCGCAAAAACAAGCTGAAGAAACCGTCGCCTCCGCAGAACTGCGCCGTAAAGATATTTTGTTGGATGCAGAACGCCAGGAATCCGCAAGGGCACGCGACTTGGCCGCCACTATGGCTGGGCGCGCGCAGGAGCTGGAACGCCAAGTATCAGATCTGCAAGCGGAAGAAACCGAGCGCGGTTTGGTATTGACCTTGGGCGCTGTGCTATTTGAAACCAATAAAGCCACTTTGCAATCGGGCGCTCAGCGCACCGTACAAAAGGTGGCGGAATTCCTTAATCAGTATCCAGAGCGCAATATCCTGATCGAAGGTTTTACCGATAGTCAGGGCAGCGATGCCTATAACCAAAAACTCTCACAAGAGCGCGCTCAAACCGTGCGCAATGAATTAGCGAAACACGGTGTGACTGCCGAGCGAGTGGATATCGTCGGCTATGGTGAGGAATATCCGGTTGCAAGTAACGACAACGCCGCGGGTCGTCAGCAAAACCGTCGCGTAGAGATTGTTATCAGCAAAGAAAATGGTGCGGACGTCTCCGACCGTACCAGTATGCATGTCGACGACTAACAGTTAGAGACGACTAGTTGTTAGAAACGCGCGGTGACCGCACCGCGCTTACTCGCCTCTCCTATTTATTTCGATTGTTTCAGAAAATCCGCCTTTATAAGGGGTGTACACTCCCCGCCATCCGTCTTATTGCTTAGATCGGAACTCGTCCATTGTCGCCTGTGCCTAAAAGCCCAAATCCTGCGGATGTCTATCATGCGTTTACCGCTCGCCCGACTGCTGATTTACCTCATTTGCGCCCTGTTCGCGCCTGGGTTTGTCTTCGCTGAGGAAAGCGTCAGTGGTGACCACGTTCAGGTGCGCTGGTTGGCGCCCGAGGTTTTCGATCGCAATCATTCTGATACGCAACTCGCTCTGCATTTTGCAGTGGAGCCCGGCTGGCACGTCTACTGGATCAATGCGGGCGATTCGGGCGCTGCGCCCCGCTTCACTTTCGCCAGCGAGCAGTTAATCGCCAGCGAGGTTGGCTGGCCCTATCCGCAACGGCTGCCGGTGGCGCATCTGACCAATCTCGGTTACGAGGGCAATACGGCTTACATCGTCCCTGTGAAGTGGCGGACTTACGACGCTGAACGGGTAGTGCTCACGACGGAACTGGAGTGGTTGGTGTGTCAGGAAGAGTGCATTCCAGGTTTTGGCACCCTGACTCTCGATCGTCCGATAGGAGAGGCCGAGCAGTGGAATGCGGACGACCAGCGCCTGCTCAGTTACTTCACAAGGCGACTGCCACAACCCGGCGCGCAGGCGCCCTTCACCATTGTGAATGCGATATTCCAACCGGATTCCACCCAGCTCGATGTTGCCCTCGACACCACCCAAAAGGTGGAGATTTATCCCCTCGACGGTAACTTCCTGACCGCGGCCGCGCCAACGCAATCCGTCGATGGTGATCGCACAATCTTCCACTTCAATACCCTGCCGGGAGCATCAGCGCCAGATAACACAGGTTTTGTAGCGGTGGCGGAGGGCGCCGCATGGGAGTTTCCAAATGTGCCCGTGCGCCTGCCTCCGCCGCCACAATCCGCATCGGCCAACCTGCTTTGGTTGCTTGTGCTGGCCTTTGCAGGGGGCGTAGTGCTGAATTTGATGCCCTGCGTGTTTCCCGTGTTATCCATTAAAGCGTTTAGTCTGGTGCAGGGCACGCGGTCGGCGCGTGTACACGAAGGGCTTTTGTATAGCCTCGGAGTGCTCACGACTTTTGCTTTGCTTGGCGGTCTCTTCCTCGCGCTGCGCAGCGCCGGTGTCGCCGTGGGTTGGGGTTTTCAACTGCAATCCCCAGCAGTTGTATTGAGTTTGGTCCTGCTGTTCTGGTTGATGGCGCTGAGTTTTCTCGGCGTCTTCGAATTCGGCCACCGCATCATGAGCCTGGCGGGAGGCGGCGGCAGCCGCTCGGCGTTCATGACAGGTGTATTGGCGGTGTTTGTCGCGGCGCCCTGCACGGGGCCGTTTATGGGCGCGGCCCTCGGTGCATCGGTCGCACTGCCGGCGGTGGCCGCACTGGGGATTTTCCTTGCCCTGGGCGCCGGACTCGCCATCCCGTTTTTGCTGCTGGCGCTGGTGCCCGCCCTCGCTCAACGCCTGCCCCGGCCCGGTCCCTGGATGGAAGCGCTGCGACAGTTTCTCGCGTTTCCATTGTTTGCCTCGGCACTGTGGCTGCTGTGGGTGCTCGATCAGCTCAGTGGCGACGGCGCCTGGCTGACCGCTGCAATTGTGTTGCTGTTGATCACCTTCGCGATCTGGGTGGGGCAATCCGCCCGTCGCGGTTGGAAGGCCGCGGCCTGGGCACTCGCAGTCGGCTCAGTTGCAATCACACTGCCACGCCTTCAGCCTCAGCCAAACGCGCCTGTGGCGCAGACAGGTTGGCAGGCTTTTGATGCAGGCTTGGTGCAGCAGGCGCGCCAGCAAGGTCAGGCGGTATTTATCGACTTCACCGCGGCTTGGTGCATCACTTGCCAAGTCAACAAAAAGCTGGTGCTGGACACCGCTACGAGCGATCGTCTGTTTGAGGACCATCAGGTGCTGCGCCTGCGCGCCGACTGGACCCGCTACGATCCCGCTATTACCCGCGCTCTGGAGGAACTAGGGCGCAACTCCGTACCGGTCTATCTGTTTTATCCGGCTGGCGGAGGGGCTGCACAAGTGCTGCCTCAGATTCTCACCCAGGACACCATTCACGCCCTATTTGACAATTGAGAGGAGACACCCATGACACTTTCCCAAGCCACCCGCAATATCTGCCGCAGCCTTGTGGCTGTGGCGGTGTTGCACACCGCCGCAGCTTTCGCCGACGCCGTGCCCGGCAAACCCGCCCCCGCTTTTGAAGTTGTGGACGCGGCGGGTAAGACCCATAAATTGGAGGACTACAAAGGCCAGTGGCTGGTGCTGGAGTGGTTCAACAAAGACTGTCCCTATGTGAAAAAACATTACGGCAGCGGCAACATGCAGTCGCTGCAGGAGAAATACACCGGCCGCGACGTGCAATGGCTAACGGTGATTTCCTCGGCGAAAGGCAAGCAGGGCTATCTTGAACCCGAGGAAGCTAAAGTCGTCGCCAAGGAGCACAAACTTGCTGCCAGCGCTGAGTTTCTCCTCGACGCATCGGGGCAGATGGGCAAGGCTTACGGTGCTAAAACCACCCCGCATATGTACGTCATCAACCCGGCGGGCGACGTGGTTTACGCCGGCGCCATCGATGATAACGACTCGGCCAATCCAGCCGTTATCGCCTCGTCGCAGAACTATGTGATGGCCGCTCTCGATGCTGGCCTGGAGGGCAAAACCATCACCACCACCTCCTCCCGCCCATACGGCTGCACCGTCAAATATTGATGAGTAAGCGGCCGGCGCCCGCCGGCCGCCTGTGAGCAAAGCTAGAAAACGTTCACGCCACCTCAACCGGCCCGCGCGGAACCCGCTACAATTTTTAAGTTGTCCTAAATCGGCCATGCTGCGGCCGTCCGAGTTACCAAGCAAAAAAGGAATCATGTATGCGCGGCTTTACTGGCCTGCTCCTGGGAATCTGCCTGCTGTCCCTGACCGCCTGTGGTGGCAAAAACCGACACAACGTCCGCGATGAAGGGCTGGACAATATCACCCCCTACATTACGGACAGCCCCTACAGCGGGATCTTGAAACGCTGCGCCACAGCTCGCTCTGGCAGCACCTGCACCCTGGAAGAGCTTCCGCCCATTGCCATGGCAACCGGTACGGCGCCAACGGTCGCCGATATCCTGGAGAGAACGCTGGTGTCCCACACCTGGATGGGTGACCGCTTGGAAGAAATACTCAATCGAATGCCTGATGACATGCTGTATCTATTTGGCGCCCTGACCGCTGTGGTAATCGACGACGATATTCGCCCGTCCTATTACAGCCTGAATACCGCCACGATTTATCTCGACCCCGGTTACATCTGGCTGACGGAAGAGGAACTGGCCGTCATCAATAAGCAGGAGGACTACCGCGGCGAATACATCCGCCAGATGGCGTTCCGGCCCGTGTGGCGCTACGTTAACGGCCCTTGGAACGGCGTCCGAGACCTCGATAGCGTAGTGGTGGATATGGCCCAGCTGCTGTTCCACGAGCTCGCCCATGCTAACGACGTACTACCGCAAACCAGTTTTGACAGCGTGGATCGCTCCCTGAGAGTCGAGTACGTCACCAGCTCACTTTACGACGAGTATGCATCCACCCAACTGCGGACCTTGGATCCCCTCGAGTCGGATGTAATGTTTAGAATCGCTGGCATTCTCTATCAGGGTGCAACCGCCAGCGATGCCTATCGCAAAGTGACGGCTGCCAAGGTGGGAGAGCATTTTGAGCCCGACGGCGCCAACGACGATTACAACTATTCCTCGCAGTATGAGGATGTAGCCATGTTGTTCGAAGAGGCGATGATGAAATTCCACTTCAATATGGATCGCGATGTCGGCTACACCAATGCACCCAATTCCAACCGCTGTGAGGATTACATCCTCGGCTGGGGCATGCGCAACCGCCTCGGCGCAGAACAGGTGAAATCCCGTGCGGAGTGGGTGGTGGCGCAGCTTCTACCCGACAGCGATTATTCGGAGGCATTCGCCAATTTCCCTGAGGCGCAGCCGCTGCAAACGAATGTTAGCTGGTGCGCCAGTAATCCGGTGGTATCGTCACATCTCCAGGAGAAGAGTTTCTCTAACGGCGGCAACGCTCAGTTGATCGATCAACGCAATCTGCGTCCCAGCGGCGGCGCGCTGCAAACTGGTATGTAACCCTTGGCGGGAGCATTGCTCCCGCTGGCCTTAACACGTTCAAAACCCCATTCAACCACTCGTCACCTTTGTGCGGAGATTTGCGGGCCACGCCCGCTCCCACACTTGCCAGTGATTCGCTCCACATTTACCCTTGCGCCAGTTCCGGCAGCGACGTCCGGCGCACCTCCCTCCCCATACCTCCCCGTAGAGCGGATATTCATGCGTTACACATCGATCCTAGACACCATCGGCAACACGCCCTGTGTACGCCTGCAAAAAATCGGACCTAAGCACGTTAATCTGTTCGTCAAAATCGAAGCGTTTAATCCCACCTCTTCAGTAAAAGATCGCATGGCGCTCGGCATCATCGAGTACGCCGAAAAAACCGGCGCGCTCAAACCGGGGCAGACGGTGGTGGAAGCCACCAGCGGCAACGCCGGCATAGGCCTCGCCATGGTATGCGCGCAAAAAGGCTATCCGCTGGTGGTGGTGATGCCGGAAAACTTCAGCGTGGAGCGGCGTAAATTAATCCGCTTTTTCGGCGCCCGCGTCGTGCTCACCCCCGCGGGTTACAAAGGCTCAGGTGCATTGGCGAAAGCCCAGGAACTGGCCGAGCGCCACGGCTGGTTTTATTGCCGGCAGTTTGATAACGACGCCAATGCCAATGCCCACGCGCGCACGACCGCCAAAGAAATTCTGCAGGACTTCACTGAAACACCGCTGGATTATTGGATAACCGGTTATGGTTCCGGCGGCACTCTTAAAGGCGTCGCGCAGATGCTGAAAGTCCACAGCCCCAAAACCCGCGTAGTGGTATGCGAGCCCAATAACGCCCAACTGCTCGCCAGCAGTGATAGCGAGAAGTCGCGCTTCACCAGCCCACCCAACAGCCACAGCCAATACCAGCCACATTTAATGCAAGGCTGGACGCCCGACTTTGTCTCCCGCTTGACCGAAGATGCGCTGCGAGAGGGGTGTATCGACCGCCTACTGCCAGTCGATGGCAAGCGCGCCACCCAGGTGTGCAGGGACTTGGCGCAAAAGGAAGGCATTCTCACCGGCATTAGTGGCGGCGCGACTCTCGCGGGAGCGCTGCAAATAGCGGCGGAGGCGGATGCCGGCAGCAATATCCTGTGCATGCTGCCGGACACGGCGGAGCGCTATCTGACTACGCCGCTGTTCGATCCCATCAGCGCGGAAATGAATGAGGAAGAAACGGCAATTTCCGACTCCACCGCCAACTTCCGCTTTGATGCGCCGCCGACGCCGCTGCCGGTAATGGAAGTGGACGAGCAGGAGCCACTGATTTCCGAAATCACCCAGCAGATGTTGCAGCAGTTCATCAACAATCCGCGTTATCCAGTAGTGATGTTTGGACTGGAGTGGTGTGAATTCTGCTGGTCGTTGCGCAAACTCTTTAAAAAGTTATCCATTCAATTTCACTCTGTCGATTTGGACTCATCCGCTTATCAGCCTTGCGACTTGGGCACAAAATTAAAAGCTACCTTGGCCACTCACACCGGTTGCAGCACCCTGCCGCAAGTTTTTATCGCCGGAGAATATGTGGGCAACTGCATTGAAGTGTTTGATGCGGTAAATAATCGCAGCCTGTTTCGTAAACTCGACAAAGCCGGTGTGGCTTTTAATAAAGTCATTGATATAGATCCCTACACACTGCTACCCGGTTGGATGCACAGCCCACGCGTGTGATTTGTTCCCTGACAGATTAAATTTTTAAGCTCTATATAACGTCTGCTTATAGGCAACGCTTCTGAACTTCAGAAATAATTTGTCATCAAAAAACCGGGGAAATCAAATCATCTATACTTATTCATTAACGGACTTTGTCACGCTCCGCGGCGATTTAACGCCGCGCAACCGGGCAGAAAGCGCTTGGTTTGTACACGATTAATACCCGTTAATGGGAGGTCGGTCATGTCCGTAGACGACACTGAAACATTAAGAGAACTGATTCAAACGCTGAACGATGGTGTAGAGTTCTATCGCGCTGCGCTGGAAAAATCCGAGTTCGACGCTCACAAATTGATTTTTCAGCGCGTAGTGCGGGCGCGCGTCGCAGCGCTGGCTTATTTGCAGCCCTATATGGTGCAGGAAGAAGGCACCCCGGAATTGGGCCACACCTTTGGCAGCGTGCTCCATAAAATGTATCCGGATATTTTGTTCGGCTTGAATATGGATAAAGATAAAACGCTGGTCAAACAGTTGGAAATTGTAGAAGACGAAACGCTCAAAGCGATGCAGAAAGCGCTGCGAACGATAAAGTCGCCTATGTTGAAGTCTATCCTGCTCGATCTGTACCCGCGTTTAAACCGTTGCCACGACGATGTCTGGCATCTGGATAAAGCCTGTTGAGCCGCGCGGCTCGCGGGCATTCGCTGATTTCCAAATTTTTAAGGCTATTGAATGCCGCACTATTTGCGCCGCGTGCTGCGCGGAATTCTTCGCGCTGCGCGGTCCTTCGCGATTACTCTGATATTTTTTTTATGCATCCCAGCCTGTACCTCCAAGCCGACGCCAGTCGCTGAACACGGACACCTCAGCATCAGCGGAAATCGCATTGTCAATCAACATAAACAAGCCGTCTCCCTCGCGGGCCCGAGCCTTTTTTGGGGCAATAAAGGCTGGCGCGGTGATCGCTTCTTCCACGCCGAAACGGTGGCTTATGTAAAAAATGAGTGGAATGCCAGCATTATTCGCGTTGCCATGGGTGTGGAAAATAACGGCGGTATTATCCACGACTGGCGGGACCGCATGGCGAAAGTCAAAACCGTAGTGGACGCCGCGATCGAGCAGGGAATGTACGTCATTATCGATTGGCACAGCCACCACGCTGAAGATAATCCAGAGGCAGCGCAACGATTTTTTGTGGAAATGGCGCAGACCTACGGCGAACACCCCCACGTGATTTACGAGATTTATAACGAACCACTGGAGGATACGGACTGGAGCAACGTGATCAAACCTTATGCACAAACTCTGATTACCGCCATTCGCGCGGTGGATCCCGACAATATTATTGTGGTGGGCACCCAAAGCTGGTCACAGGATGTCGACAAAGCCGCGGATGATCCGCTCACCGGTTTTAGCAATATTGCCTATGCCTTGCATTTTTACGCCGGCACGCATCGACAGGAGCTGCGCGACAAAGCCGAATATGCTTTGAATAAAGGCCTCGCGCTGATGGTTACCGAATGGGGGGCCGTGAACGCCGACGGCGATGGTGATGTGGACCGCAAGGAAACGCTGCGCTGGCTGGAATTTATGCGCAAACATCAGCTCAGTCATTGCAACTGGTCATTCAACAATAAAAAGGAGAGCGCCTCGGTATTTAAACCTAACACCAACCCTGCAGGTCCGTGGAAAGATAAGGACCTCACCGAATCCGGTCTGTTCGTCAAAGACATCATCAAGAATTGGTAGCCGCAATAAGAATTGGTAGCGGCAATTTTCCGCAGAGAAAATAGGGATTTTTCAGCTCCCTTGCAGCTGGCATTGCCGCACCAATCCGCGTATTGTTAGCCGCGCTCATCGAAACACGCGGGAAATTTTGACCCTGCAAGGTCCGCCCCGCTCGTCCCACCTTTTCATTTCCCTAGTTCAGGAGATTTGGTATGGCAACTGTCACTCTCAAAGGCAATGCATTGGAAACTGTCGGCGACCTGCCGAAAGTCGGCTCCGCCGCCCCGGCGTTCACCTTGGTAAAAAGCGATTTGTCTGAAGTGTCGCTGCAGGATTATCGCGGCAAAAAATTAGTGCTGAATATTTTTCCATCCATCGACACTGGCACTTGCGCCATGTCCGTACGCACGTTCAATCAAAAAGCGGTGGATCTGGACAATACCGAGGTGTTGTGTGTTTCCATGGACCTGCCGTTTGCCCTCGGCCGCTTTTGCGGCGCAGAAGGTATCGACAAAGTCAGCGCTGCGTCTGGCTTTCGCTCAAATTTTGGCAAGGATTACGGTTTGACGTTCAGCACCGGTCCACTGCGAGGGCTCTATTCACGCTCTGTAATTGTCATCGATGACAACGGCAAAGTGCTTTATACCGAACAGGTTAAAGAAACTGTAAACGAACCCAATTACGAGGCAGCCCTGAAGGCCCTCTGATTCCGGTGCTCTTGGAAAAAAACCGGCGCCACCGCCGGTTTTTTTATTTGCGCAGATGATCAATTCTGTTCGCGGGCCCGCTCTTTAAGCATTTCCTGCTTAAAAAACTCTCCCTGTTCGGTAGGAGTGAATTTCCAGTCGGAGATCATCGACGGATACCATTCGGGATCGAATACCCAAACGGTATAGGAAATCCCTTTATCCTTCATATAGTCGACAATATTTGGCCCATAGGTGCCGTCATTGTTGATCGTCGGCACGTGAGATCCATAGTCCGTCTCTTTTGACCAACCGAGTTCGGTGGCGATCATCGGATAGGTATCCGCTACATAACCCCAGGTTTTATCCCAATAGGCAAAAAAGCTTTCACGAGTGGGGTTGACCGGCTTGGCTTTCTGCGGATAGGGATGGATCGCATAGGCTACGCCCTGGCGACGCACCGGCGCGTGGCGCACTTGCGACAGGTCATACGCCCAGTTGTGACCGGCTACCAGAGGAATCGCTTTTTTGTTGTACGCGTAAATGAGATCGATGTAGGACTCGAGCATATTCCGCCAGCTTTCCCATGTGGATTTGCCGAGAGAATTAGGTCCTACACCCATGTAATCGTGGGTGGGTTCGTTAAAGATTTCATAGACCGCTACCGTTGGCACACCGTTATAACGATGGGCGATTCTGCGCCAGAATTCTGCCGTTTCTTTTTGTGTGGTTTCGTACATCACATGCTGATACAGCTCGGTTTCAAGGTTGCCCATGGAGTGCCAGTCGATAATCAAATACATATCCAGGGAGTTGGCCCAGTGCACAGCTTCGTCAATGCGCGCGATGAACCACTCGCTGCCATGCTTGCGCCAGGATAAAGGATGAATGGGCAAGCGCACGGTATTGCCGCCCCAGCGGTGCACTTCTTCAAACAGCGCTTTATTCCAGCGCTTTTGCATGCCAAGTTTGCCCGGGTCGGAAATGCTCACACCGCGAAAAATAAAGGGTCTGCCGCTTTCGGTGATAAAACCGTTGCCCTGGACTTTGATGAATTCCTGTTTATTCGGCAGCGATGCAACGTCAAACGAGCGCGGGTAGGGAATATTCCACCACTCCTTGACCGATGCCTGCGCGGCGGTAAAACCGTGGTTCTGCCCCGGAGCCTGTTCGGCAGTGCGGGAGGTGGAAGCGCAAGCGCTCAGCAATAAAGGCAGGACCAGGATGGCGATGCCCCTCGTCAGCCAGGGGAAAAGGTTTTTCATTTTGGGAACCTGTGTTATCGGAATAATGGGTGAACTTCTTGTAGTGAGTGAACTTCTTGTAGTGGATGAACTTCTTGTAGTGAATGAATTGCGCGCAGTGAATGAGCTTATAGTCAAGCGAAGCAAAATGTAACAAATAACCACTGGGGTGGCCACGCTATAGGTCATCTGATGGATGGGCAGCGGCGCGGCCTGTCGCCACATCGGTCAAAATGCCGCGATAGCTAAATTCCAGGGTGCTCCAGTACAACGCCGATATGTCCGGCGGCGCAATCTGGTCGCAGCCGGTTTGACAAACCGCCTGCAGCCGCTCACACAGCACCGCAGTTTCATCGGCGCCGCTGGAGTATAGCCACCGGGGTGCAAACCATTCGGTATAGGCAAGCCGATTGGGCACCAGCGGCAAGCAACCCTCCGCCACCGCCTCCAATACTGCCAGTCCTTGAAAATCGTGATGCGCTGTGGACAGCACAACATGGGCTTGGCGCAACAGTGCGCGGTATTCCTCTGCCGCCAAATACCCCCAACGACCAAGCCAATGTCTTTCCTTGAGCAGCGCGTGAATGTAAGCAAACTCATCCGGCTGGCGGCGGAAACTCTGCCCCACCACATGAAAACACAAGGGCAGATGCGCAGGCAGACAGGCGATCGCCGCCAACAGCAATTCCGGCCCTTTGTCGTACTCCCAGCGGTGATTCCATACCACCTCAACACTGTCGCTGTTACGCGGTAGCGATGGATAAGAGGGTGGCTCAATCGGGACTGGCAGTACGCTCGCCTTGGCTTGCAATTGCGCCACCACCCCTGCAGGCACAGCATCGGGAAGCTTGTGGAGCAGCTGCTCCACCCCGGCCATAAAAGTCGTCATGTTGTAGCGGCTGTTGAACAGCAGACAATCCGCCGCCAGCGCCGCGTAGAGGCTCACCATCTGCGGTTCCACCCCGGGGTGTTGGCGGGAGGATGCGGGGTAAGCGAACTGATTTTCATGAAAATATAAAACGGTAGGCACATGCGCGAGGCGCGGCACCAAACCGCGTAACGTGGCGAGATCGGTCATGGAAGTGGCGATCAGCAGATCGTAAGGCTCCTCCAGTAACGCACGCTGCTCCTGGCTCCAGGTGAGACTGTTGCCGCGGATGCGCCAGCTGAAAAAGCGTGCTGGCAGCGTGAGACAGGTCCAGTCCCAATCTTCGAGATGGTGGCACAGGCCGCGCCGCCAATAGGCGTGGCTCGGCGCGTAATAAGGGGATAGCAACAGCACCTTCATCGCAAAAATACCCGGAAAGCCGCGCAGCGGCCTTCTATAGTGAAATACAGAGTTTCGGCTCAACCCCTATTCCGCCCGCCAGGGCAGCCAGTGAAAAAAACCTGCAGAGGACAGTCGCTTGAATATCATTCTTGGTGCCATCGTCGTGATCGGTTGCCTACTCGGCGGCTTCATGGCACACGGCGGTAATCCTCTGGCGCTGGTCCAACCCTATGAAGTGCTTATCATCTGCGGTGCGGCACTGGGGGCGATGATCATTGCCAACCCCCTCTCCATCACCCTTGGCGTGATCAAGTCTGCTGGCGCGCTGTTGACGCCGTCGAAATATAACAAAACGACTTATCTCACCCTGCTGAACCTCATGTACGACCTGCTCAACAAAGCGCGTCGCGAGGGCCTGATGGCCATGGAGGGCGATATAGACGACCCCGCCGCCAGCCCCATCTTCAGCCAATACCCTACTCTGCTCAAAGACGGGCACGCCATTGAGTTTATCTGCGATTACCTGCGCATCATGATCAGTGGCAGCATGGCAACCCATGAACTTGAAGCCTTGATTGACCAGGAACTGGAAGCTCATCACCAGGAGTCCGCGCTGGTTCCCAACGCCATCTCCAAAGCGGCGGATGGATTGCCCGGTTTCGGTATCGTTGCTGCGGTACTGGGCATTGTGATCACCATGGGCAAGCTCGGCGGACCGCCGGAGGAGCTCGGGCACTCGGTGGCGGCGGCGCTGGTGGGCACGCTGCTGGGTATCCTTTTCGCCTACGGCTTTATCGGCCCCTTCTCGTCCTACCTCGAGCACAAGAATCGCGATGAGGAACGCTTTTACGAGTGCATCAAAGCCTGCTTTATCGCCTCCATGAACGGTATGCCGCCGCAACTGGCGGTCGAGTTCGGCCGCAAGGTCCTGTTCCACAGCGTGCGTCCGAGCTTCGCCGAACTAGAAGAGCAGTACCGTGGCAAAAAGTAAATCCGAGGCAGGATCACCATCCATCATCATCGTCCGCAAGAAAAAGGGACACGGCCACGGCCACCACGGTGGTTCCTGGAAAGTGGCGCTGGCGGATTTCATGACCGCGATGATGGCCTTTTTTCTGCTCATGTGGTTGCTCGAAGCTGCCACCCCCAAAGAGCTGGCCGCAATCGCGGGTTATTTTCAGTCACCGGGCCGCGAAGCCCTGGTAGGCCCCGGCGGGGCGGACACCTCCATCGTCGATCTCAGCGCCCCCATGGAAAACCAGCCGAGCATGGAAACCGGCCAGTCGAGCCCGTTGGACTCCGGTGGAATCATTGGCAGCAGTCGAGACAATATGCCTGAGGACAGTGAACAGGATCTGGACGAACTCAACGACAGCGAACTGGCAGAGCAGCTCACTGCCATTGAGCGCAAGCAGCTGGAAGAGTTGGAGGCGCAGCTGGTGCAAGAGATCAACAATCTGGATTCAGCGCTGAATCTGCTCAAAGATCAAATCCGCCTGGAATTCACCGAACTCGGCCTGAGCATTCAGGTCATCGACCGGGAGCGCCGCACTATGTTTGACGAGGGCAGCGCACGCCTGCACACCTATTCCGAAGAAGCTCTGCACGCACTCGCGGCGATTATCGACAAGGTGCCCAACAAAATCAGCATCGTCGGCCACACCGACGCCAAGCCCTACAGCGCCGGCGCGCGCTATTCCAACTGGGAGCT
Source organism: Sphingobacterium griseoflavum (assembly GCA_052039425.1). Lineage (GTDB taxonomy): Bacteria > Pseudomonadota > Gammaproteobacteria > Pseudomonadales > Cellvibrionaceae > UBA5868. The sequence continues at coordinate 35,391 of JBQGED010000218.1, forward strand.
CTCCAGCGACCGTGCCAACAGCGCTCGCCGCGCCCTGCTCGGCGGCGGTTATCCCGAAAGCAAAGTCATCGCGGTGCAGGGCATGGCGTCCATCGCCCCGCTGGTACCGCAGAACCCCATGGATCCGAGCAACCGTCGCATTGCCATAGTGGTGCTGAAGCAGCAGGTGGCGGACGCCATGATGAAAGTCGATCCGCAAGCGGACCATAATCTGCTGCAGCAAATCCCCGAAGCCGGTCGGGAAAAGCCGCTGCAGGTAATGAGCGAGAGCGAGATCGACCGCGCCATAGACGCCGGCGCTCGCTAGCGGTCGACTCGCAAGCATCGACCTTGCTGATCATCAGCCTCGCTAGGCAAATCGTTAATCCCGGAAATTGGTGAACTGGAACGGCTGACCGAGCTGGGCCTGGCGCACCAGGGCGATGACCGCTTGCAGATCGTCGCGGCTCTTGCCGGAAACGCGCACCTGATCGCCTTGAATCGCAGATTGCACTTTGACCTTGCTCTCCTTGATCAGCTTGCTGAGCTTCTTCGCCACTTCCTGCTCGATACCCTGCTTAAATTTCACCGCAATACTGTAGGTTTTGCCGGAGTGAACCACTTCGCCCACGTCCATGGTATCCACATCCACATTGCGCTTGATGAGCTTGTTGCGCAGCAGGTCGACCATCTGCTGCAGCTGAAAATCCGCCTCAGCGGTCAGCTTGGTCTCCTCCTTGGTCCACTCGAAACTCGCTTCCACGCCGCGAAAATCAAAACGGGTTTCCAGCTCGCGCTGGGCGTTTTCCACCGCGTTGCGCACTTCCTGCATATCCACTTCGGAAACTATGTCAAATGATGGCATCTTGATGACCTCGTGTTGAAAGGGAACGGCCGGTCGCCTGCGCCGGCAAAGGGCGCAAGTCTAACAAGGACGCCAGAGGTTTTCAGTCAGAGTTGGGATGAGCCGGTGATCACCCACTGGAAGCTGTCGACGTATTGCTTGTCCGCCAAGGGAAAGGCCAAGTCGAGGTGCAGCACCTTGCCGGTTTTGGCTTTGCTCGACGCCATACGCAATCCCAGACCGATGTTACTCAGATGGGTGGCTTCACCGTAGCCAGCTCCCCATGTGCGACCAGCATCAACGTACATCACGGCGCCCAGGCGCAGCAGGTTGAACAGGTGCAGATCGGAGATGTAGCGGCGCTCCACCCGGAATACATAACGTTTGTCACCGCGCTGATAATCGGTGGGGTAGCCGCGCATATCATGGCCGCCGCCCAAGGTGAGTTCGCGGTGCTGCGCGAGCTGGTGGCCCTCGTCATAGCGCAGCTGCACGTACCAGCGGTGTTTGGTACCCATTAAATAGTGATAACCAAGGTCGCCGCTCCACACCCGTTCATTAGGCAGCTCGTTGTTGTGGTAGCGGCGCCCTTCAAACGTGGAGGTAAATTGCAGCAGATGATGCTCTCCGATTCCCCACACATCGCTATACCCCGCTTCGTAACGCACAAACTCGTGGTCATTACCGAGGTCGGAGCCGCCGTAGCCGACACGCGCCCAGGCATCCATTCCGGTGGCGACATCTTCCGTTTTGTGCAGCATATAAAGGTTGCGATAGACCGCGAAGCGATTCTCCAAGTACTGATATTGCAGCCAGGGATACACCAGATTCTCATCTACGGGTACTCCCATCTGGGTCTCCTCGGTGGTGCGGAAAATGTGACGCTCCTGGGTGACACCGAAGCCCAAGCGATGCGCCCGCACGCGACTGCGATCAAACGCCCAGCCGACCGAAACTTCGTGCAACTCTGAGACGTGTTTGAACTCGTTGATGTCTTCGTCGCGGTAGCGGATGGTCTCATCTTGGGTGATATCCCAATTGCGCGTGCCTGCCGCCCAGGGGGTCTGCACAGAGAAGAACGGCTGCTCAATGGCAATATGGGTCTGCTGACCGTCGCTGGTATCCGCGAAACCCACGGTTGTTTCCAGACGCGAATTGAACAGGTGTGGGCTGTAGAACCCGACGGATGTACTGGAGCGGTCGCGGTCTTTGTCGTAGCCGACGGTCAGGGTAGTGCCGGTACCGAACAGGTTCTCTTCGCTGAAACCAAACCCGTGTTTGTTTTCCCCGCCCTCCCGGCCAACGTTCACCTGCGGGTCGAGGGTCCAGATATCCCGGGTCGTGACCAACAGCGCCACTCGGTCACCGCACACGGCGTCCACCACCACGAAGGCATTGCCGAGATAGGGACGTGTGCGCAGCAGGCGCTCGGATTCAGCCACCCGGTCCGGTTCTACCGCCTCGCCAGCACGGAACAGCAACTGTGATTCGATTACCCCCTTGCGGGTGTCCACATGCAACCAGTTGAAAAAACGGTAGATCGCGTTGTTCTCGCGGGGATCGCGGGTATCAAACACGTCGAGCGTACGGAAGCGTATAGCGGCGATGGTCTTGCCGGCATGATCGCTATACTTCTCCGCGACTGAAACCTCCGCCGGCTCCAGCCCCGCGCAGGCATCCAGCGGTTGCTCATCGCTCTGAGCCCAAACCGGCGCGGCGAATACGCTTAGGAGCGCCAACAAAACAGACCCTGCACTCGACCGCTGTGCCTTGGATCCGTACCGCTCCATCTCTCTGCCACTCATGTGATGCCTTATTTAATGCGCTCTGCGCTGGTTATTAAACGGCCGCCCTTGCAATGCCACCAGCATGCGCCTAGTGTGCTGCCAAAGCCCGTCCCGCAGAAGATCCAATGCCCTTGCAGAACTTTCTCAACCGTATCGAGCGCGCCGGCAATCGTCTGCCTTCTCCCACGCTTCTGTTTATATACCTCACCGCAGCGGTACTCCTGCTGTCCGCTGGCGCACATTGGCTCTCCATAGTCGCTGTGCATCCTATTAATGGCGCCACCATTCCCGCCGTCAATCTGCTCAGTCGGGACGGTCTGGCCCGCATACTGACCAGCAGCGTCAGCAATTTTACCCAGTTCGCTCCGGTAGGCACGGTACTCACCGCGGTGCTCGGCATAGCCGTGGCAGAGCACTCCGGCCTGCTTTCCGCTGTCCTGCGCGCTACGGTTCTGAAAGCGCCGGCACAGTTGCTAACCTTTTCCATAGTGCTCTGCGGCATCCTGTCGAGCATTGCCCAGGATACCGGTTATGTCATCTTGCTGCCTTTGGCCGCCATCATATTTCTCGCTTCCGGTCGCCATCCAGTGGTGGGTATAGCCGCCGCCTTTGCCGGTGTTTCGGGAGGCTACAGCGCCAATCTGCTACTCACGCCTTTAGATCCTCTGCTCGCCGGCATCAGCACTGAAGCCGCCCGCCTAGTGGCGCCGGGTTACGTGGTCAATGCCGCCGCCAACTACTACTTTATGGCCGCTTCCACCTTGATCATCGCCGTCGCAGGTACCTGGGTGACTCACAGCCTGGTTGCGCCGCGTTTTCCAAAGTATGGCGCAGAAGCCTCTACCGCGAAGACCGAGGTGGAGCACTCTCTGACCGCCGCCGAAGTACGGGGATTGAACGGCACGTTGATTTTCACCCTCGCCTTCGCCGCACTGCTCGCCTTCGGCTTGGTGCCTGAGGACGGTGTGCTGCGCAACCGCGACAACGGCAGCATTCTGCAGTCGCCATTTATGAGCGGCATAGTGGTGGTGGTGGCTGTCTACGCCGCACTGGCGGGCATAGTGTTCGGTCGGGTGAGTGGCCGGTATCGCCACTGGGGAGACTGTGTGGAGGGAATGGAGCAGCACATGGCGACCATGGCGGGGTATCTGGTGCTGATGTTTTTCGCCGCCCAGTTCGTCAACTATTTTGCCTGGAGCAATCTCGGCACCATTATCGCCATCAAAGGCGCCGCACTGCTGCAAACCCTGTCTCTACCGGTGGCGGTAACCCTGGTGATATTTGTGCTGTTGACCGCACTGATTAACCTGTTCATCGGCAGCGCATCAGCCAAATGGGCACTGCTCGCACCGGTATTTGTACCCATGCTGCTGCTCGCCGGATTGTCACCAGAGGCGGCGCAGGTGGCCTATCGCATCGGCGACAGCAGTACCAATATCATCACACCTCTGATGCCCTATTTCGGTGTGGTCGTGGCCTTCGCGCAGAAATATCAGAAGGACATAGGCGTGGGCTCCCTGGTCGCCATGATGCTGCCCTACAGCGTGGTGTTTCTGCTGGTGTGGTGCTGCCTGCTGGCAGTATGGGTACTGCTGGGATTGCCCCTGGGACCGGGGGCGGAAATCCTTGCGGAAACCATCCCCAAGCCGTGATCCGCGGCCCATTGATTTCCTACCTTTCCACACCCCGACGATTGACCTTTTTTTGTCCGTGCGCCTTCCTTAAACTGCGCGCCATCATCAAGCGTTTTCTCCAGCTCGGGAAAAACCGAAGCCAGCGGCGCCGCAAGACAATTTGCACTCCGGGTATTTGCTGCAATACTCAATTAAATGTGCAAATAACGCTTGCGGATTTTGACAGACTCGTATGCAGCGTGCGGGTTCGCCAAAAAGCCAGCTGGAACAAAAAATAGAGCACTACGAAGAACAGGTTTTTTGCGAGACTCCGGCCCCTGCACCTGCGGGATCCCCGCCGGATGACAATCAAACCCTTGAGAAGAAGCAACCACGATGATTGACGTGAGCCACCTGACCTGTTTGATGGAAAATCGGGGCGTCGCACATAAGTCGGAACTCGTCGGTGTCAGCGACACTGAAATCCAGTCCCTGGAAAATTATTTCGGCGTGACCTTCCCCTCCAGCTACCGCCAATTTCTGCGCAGTTTTGGCCGTTCCGCCGGATTCCTTTCGCCGTGGATGGCGATTTATTTTGACGATCTGAAAGAAATTCGCGATCAGTTCGAATGCTTGGTAGCGGCCGATGCCCTGCCCTTCCATCTGCCTGCGAAAACTCTGTTGATCGCCAATTGGGAATCGGTATTCGATTTTATTGTCTGCGACGGCCGCGACGATCCGCCGGTGTACCGCATCGATTTGTATAAAGCCGACCGCTCGCAATTTCGCGTGTATTCCAAGAGCTACAGCGAGTATCTGGAAAATCTTATTGCCACCACAGATACCAACGCTTTGCCCGGCGATTTTTTCGAAGAGCAGGAAGCCTTGGATCTCCTTAATGACACGATCAGCTATTAAAAAACGGCACCATTAGCTATTAAAAAAAACGGCACCATCAACGGCTAAAACTGCTCTGCATCGAATGACATCAAACTCTCACTGCCCCGTTCCAGGCTGGCGGCGAGACCTTCGATGCGCGGCAGCAGGTGCGCGAAATAAAATTGTGCGGTTTTGATTTTACCGTCGAAAAATACGGAAGCTTCCGCCGCCTTGGCGACACAGGCCATTTTTGCCCAGAGGTAGGCATAGCTCACGTGGCCGAGCAGGTGCAGATATTCCACCGCCGCTGCGCCCACATCGCAGGGATTAATGGCCGCTCGGGCGATCACGTCGTTGGTGATGCGCTCCAATTTATCCACCGCGTCACCGAGCGGTTGTTGCAGTGACAGAGCCGCAAGGCCGGCTTGCTCTTCCGCCATAAATTCACGAATTTCCGCAAGATATTCCGCCAGCAACGCACCATTGCTGGCGACCGTTTTGCGGCCCATCAAATCCATCGCCTGAATGCCGTTGGTGCCTTCGTAAATCTGGGTGATGCGAATATCGCGAACAAATTGTTCCTGGCCCCATTCACGAATGTAACCGTGACCGCCAAAGACCTGCTGGCAGGCCACTGCCGCTTCAAACGCCACGTCGCTGATAAACGCCTTGGCCACCGGTGTTAACAACGCGACTCGGTTGTGCGCGCGCTGACGCAGTACGTCGTCATCGGTGAACTTCGCGCGGTCCAGCCATTGCGCCACATAGACATAAAACGCACGACTGCCCTCGTTGTAGGCTTTGGCGGTGAGCAGCATGCGACGCACATCCGGATGCACCAGTAAAGGGTCCGCTTCCTGTTTCGGATTCTGCACACCAGTGGGGCTGCGGCTCTGCACGCGATCTTTCGCATAGGCTACCGCGTTTTGATAGGACCACTGGGCGGTGCCGAGGGCCTGGATGCCCACCACCACCCGCTCGTAATTCATCATGGTGAACATGGCGGCGAGCCCTTGATTGCGCTCGCCGATGAGCCAGCCCCGGGCGCCGTCAAAATTCATCACGCAGGTGGCGGAGGCTTTAATGCCCATCTTTTTCTCGAGCGCACCGCAGGCCAAAGCGTTGCGCTCACCCAGGCTGCCGTCGGCAGCAGGCAGAAATTTGGGAACCAAAAATAGCGAGATGCCTTTGGTGCCGGCGGGGGCGTCCGGCAGTTTGGCGAGCACCAGATGCACGATATTTTCTGCCATATCGTGCTCGCCCCAGGTGATAAAAATCTTGGTGCCGTAGAGGCGGTAACTGCCATCGGCTTGCGGCTCGGCGCGAGTGCGGATAATGCCCAAATCGGTGCCTGCATGAGGCTCGGTGAGATCCATGGCGCCGGCCCACTCGCCGCTGTACATCTTGGGCAGATAGGTCTGCTTCAGCGTTTCGTCGCCGTGGGCGTCCAGAGCCAGACACGCTCCGGCGGTCAGCATGGGGGCGAGACCGAAGGACATACACGCGCCCTGCAACATTTCCTCCACGGCGGATACCAGCGACTTGGGCATACCCATACCGCCGTGTTCCGGGTTGCCACCCAAGCCGCCCCAGCCACCCTCGTTGAATACTTGATAGGCGTTGCGGAATCCCTCTGGCGTCGTCACCTCGCCAGCGGACCAGTGGCAGCCCTCTTCATCGGCCTCCCGATTCAGCGGCGCTACGACTTGCTCGCAGATTTTGGCCGCCTCATCCAGCACGGCATTCGCGGTGTCTTCATCCACATCACCGAGACCGGCCAGGGATTGCCACAGTTGCGGGGATTGGAAAACGTCGAACAAGACGAACCGCATGTCTTGCAGAGGGACTCGATAATCGGTCATGCAAAACCTCCACTTCAGGCCGGTTGAAATAGCAGGCAAAAGTAAGCGTTTACATATAAACGCCTTTCTCACCAGAAGACTGGACAACTATAAAGCTAGTTCAAACGCTTGCTTATTTCGAAGGAACAACGCGGCGCATTATGCCACTGATCACGCGTGCAGGCTGAGCAAGGTGCCGGCCACGCGAGCGGTGCCGTCGAGGGATGAGAGGCGCTGCTGCAGACGCTCACGTTCACTGGCGAAACTGACCGGCTGCGCCGACTTATCCGCTGGTGCAGCGGCATCCGCCGCGCCTTCACCTGCGGCTGGTTGGGCGGCTCCGTCTTCATTTTTTTCGGTTTCCGTATTGCGGGTTTGGGCGATTTCGGCGCGGGCGGCAGTTTCCATCTGCGCTGCCATGGCCGCAACCCGGCGATCCTGCGGTGAGGGTTCTGCGGGAGCCAAAGCGGCGCGGCGAATAATCTGTGCTTTGCGCAAGGTCGCTTCCGGCGTCGGCTCCTCCGAGGTACTGATCTGCACTTCACCAGCCACGGCGTAGTTGATGCCATTTGGACCGCGCTCGTATTGATAACTGGCAGCGCCGGCGTATTGGCCTCCCGCCGCCATATGGGCCTGTTCGTGGGCGCGCACCTCGCGGTCACGGGCGGAAAGGGATTTGATTTCGTTTTGAATCAGCTGCTCTTGCTGCGCCAAGCGGCGCCGCTCCAACGCGTCCTCGTCGTTGTGCTGACGATTGCGCTCGTTCGGCGAGGATTGTTCAACAGGGGCGAGCGTAGAAGGACGCTGCGGTGCATCCGGATGTCCGGTAGCTGCGGGCGTAATCAAAGACAAGGCAGGGGCGGACGATGCCCGCGCCCCGGCGCCACCCTGCAGGGCGGAATAAGCCACTGATGGATAGGCGCTGGAGATCTGCATAAGTCAGGAGATATCGTCGATCAACCGCCCCAAAGCTTTATTGGCGGCGCTGACCACGTTGGCCGAGGCATCGAACACCAGCTGTTGTTGCTTCTGCTCGATCAGTGCACCCACCACATCGCCGCGATCGGCAGCATAGGCGGAAGCGCTGCGGAAACTATTGTCCACCGCTTCAACTGTGTTGGCGGCGTTGAGATCATCCACTGCAGTTCCGGCATTGCTGCGCGGCGCCGCACCAGTGGCGTTGGGATTGTTGACAGGCGTATCCGTGGGCAGTCCGGCGCGGGCGATCTGCTGCGCGGTGTGCTGCATTTTTTTCTGGCTCTGCTGCATGCCCGCGAGACCTTCATTCATCGCGGAGTTAATCAACATAATGTCTCTCCCGGCTCACGGCCTTTAGCACCAGGGAAGCAAAAATGAAAAAAGATGGCGCTGCAGAAAGTGTAGTGAGGCGGAGCGGAGAGCGCCGGGCCACTCGTCGGCGCCGGCGCAAACTTTAAGACGGATTGGTGGTTAAAAATGCATTTTTATACCCTGATCAGCGGCAGTACTTGCGTGCGACTTGTTTGTGGATTTCGCGACCATTGCGATACTCCACCGAGTAACAACGACCATCCGTCCAGACGTAACGGTCCTCATAACCATAGTCATCATGGTTGCGCTGTTGGTGTTGATGTTGGTGGCGCCCGTTGTTGTCGATCTGTTGTGCGCGGCGATCCAGTTCGCGATTGCGCTCGTCGAATTCGCGATTCATATGATCGCGCTCGCGGTTGAGCCGATCGCGTTCGCGGTTTAATTCCGCGCGGCGTTCGTTGGCCATACGCGCGCGCTCCTGATGATGCCCTTGATACCCGCTGTTCTGCCAATGATCAATTTCGCGATTGCGCTGATCGAGCTCGCGGTGACGGCGGTCAAATTCACGATGCATACGCTCCCTCTCACGATTAAGCGCTTCCCGCTCGCGATTGAGCTGTTCGTGCTGCTGCTGTTTCCAGTGCTGGCTATCGCGCCCGTTATCCCACGCGTGAACACCTTGTGCAATTGTGCCGAGCATCACCAAGCCCAACAGACGCCCCCACATACGATTGATGAATACCGATTTCATGCCCGTTTTCCTGTGTTGTTTTGGTGTTGCATGCTGTTTTTTGTGTTTCATTGATAGGCAGATTAAAGGCGCCAAACTGAATGCCACCTTAAATTTTTGTGCGCGCATTTTGCCGCAACGAGCGTTTCATGCGAAGCATCACATTATTAAAATCGCGCAGCCGATTTCAGTCCGCTGCACCACAGGATTTGCTCAAAATTTCCACGAACGGCGGTTATTCACACAATTCAAAATCGATGGCCTGCATTAATACACCGTTAATCTGCACCGCCACTTTATGGGCGCCAGGGTAATAAACACGGGTGGTGATTTTTTTCAGGGAATGGCGTTTTGCCAATGCCAGACTTTCCCCTGGCAGCAGCTGGCAATTTTTCCATTTAAAAACCTTGGTCGAAAATTCGCCGTTGGCGCGGCGAAAATAAATGGCGTAATCCACTACTAGAGTTTGCGGTTTGCTGTGATTGGAGCGCAGCACAATATTCATGGCGAGGGTGTCGCCAATGCGCGGGCGGTCGTGGGCGATGGCAAAGTGTTCCAGTAGCAACGTCCGGTGCAGATTTTTGGCAGAGGTGTAACCCAAGGCGGCTAAGATTTGCGCATCGCCTTTTTTGATCAAGGTACGGCAGGCATG